>NZ_JAUSUN010000008.1:0-164995 GCF_030814065.1 Mesobacillus stamsii | reverse complement strand
CGGTCAGTTTTTGTTGGCTAGGAAAAGCAACGATAAGTCGAGAAGCCCCCACTTCAAGCCACCTGTAAGGGTGGTAAGTGGTGGGAGTAGTTCACTGGGCAATCCAGCATATGAACGATTTGCTTTGTGGCAGCTGAATGAAATGGAAAAACAGAACGTAACACTTCATCTATCGAAGAAAGAAATTTCCGAATTGCTCCAACAGCTGAAACAGTACGACCTCAGTCAGCAGCCTGAAAAACTGAACAGACGACCACTGTTGTTTTGGCATGGCAAAATGGATCAAGTAGTGCCATATGAGTCAGCCTATCATTTTTATCAGCAAAATAGGAAAAACTATGAAGGATCAGCGGAAAAGTTTGAATTTATTACCGATGAGCATGCAGGACACAATGTCACCAACGCTGGGGTCGAGGCTTCGGCAGAGTGGTTTGCTAAGCATCTCTAGACCTTCTGCTTTTATTAGGAATGAAACATTGTTATGATAGAAACAAGCAAAGTATTAATAAAGGAGTGTTCACCAATGGATGAAGAATTAAAAGATAGCATTATGGGTGCGCTTGAGATGGTCGTAGACCCTGAACTTGGTGTTGATATCGTGAATTTAGGGCTGGTATATGATGTCGACTTGAATGAAGAAGGACTTGCTACTGTAACAATGACCTTGACCTCCATGGGCTGTCCGCTAGCTGGTACAATCGTTGAGCAAGTAAAATTAGCCCTTGCCGACCTTCCGGAAATCAAAGATACCGAAGTAAACATTGTTTTCAATCCGCCATGGTCAAAAAATATGATGACGCGGTATGCAAAAATTGCCCTCGGTGTTAGGGATTAATAAAACTTCCAAAACAGCAGAAAATTCTCCTGCTGTTTTTTTTATAGAATTTAAAGCACAGGACACAAAAATGTCATAGAAAAAGCGCGTTTGGCGATGTTGTATGTGAGTTAGTTCACTTTAACATGTTGGAAACACTTATATACTTTTGATATGGAGAAGTACTTAAGGAGGTGCCAATATGTTGGAAAGAGATTTTAACCACGACCCATTCATTGTGATTTGGGAACTTACACGAGCTTGTCAGTTAAAGTGCCTGCACTGTCGCGCAGAGGCACAATATAGCAGAGATCCTCGTGAACTGTCATTCGAAGAGGGAAAAGCGCTAATTGACCAAATTTACGAAATGAATAATCCGATGCTTGTTTTTACAGGCGGAGATCCCTTAATGAGGGAGGACGTATTTGCGATCGCGGAATACGCAGTGAAAAAGGGTGTCCGCGTATCGATGACACCAAGTGCGACACCGAATGTAACGAAGGAAGCGATTGAAAAGGCGAAAGCAGTCGGCTTATCTCGATGGGCGTTCAGCATCGACGGTCCAACAGCTGAGATTCACGATCACTTCAGAGGTACAGCGGGGTCCTTTGACTTAACGATGGAAAGAATCAAGTATTTGCACGAGCTCGAAATTCCGATTCAGATCAATACCGTTATTTCACGATATAATATAGATTATTTAGAGGAAATGGCAAAAATGGTTGAGGGTCTGGATTGTGTCCTGTGGAGTGTGTTTTTCCTTGTCCCGACAGGACGCGGCCAGGAAAAGGATATGATCTCCCCGGTAGAGCATGAAAAAGTGTTCCAGTGGCTCTATGATGTGAGCAAACGAGTGAAGTTTGACATAAAAACAACGGCAGCTCAGCATTACCGTCGGGTTGTTATCCAGCAAAAAATGCGTGAGGCAAAGAATCATACGGATGAAATTGATTACTTGACGGCGCTGACAAGTGAAGGTTTGACGGGATCGATGGATGGTCTTGGCCGCGCTCCTAAAGGGGTCAACGATGGAAATGGGTTTGTATTCATATCCCATATTGGAGACGTATATCCGAGTGGATTGCTGCCTGTTAAAGCAGGGAATGTCCGGGAACAGCCCCTTGCTGAAATTTACAGGGAATCCCCTATATTCAAGTCACTGCGAAACCCAGATGAATACAAAGGAAAATGCGGTGTTTGCGAGTTTAGGTTTGTTTGCGGAGGTTCTCGTTCGCGCGCCTATGCCATGACGGGTGACTACTTGGAAAGCGAGCCGTTCTGCGTCTATATTCCAAAAGCGCTGAGAAAACAAAAACAGGAAAGCTAACAAGCGCAGGAGAGAATTTTGCAGCAAAAACGGCAGCTCACATCAAACGAGCTGCCGAAAACGTAAAAGCGAGTGAAGCTATCACTCGCTTTTCTTAAAAGTATAAAATTCACTTTGAGAATTGTCTAGCTCCTGCGCTTGTCGGGGCTGACCAAGGCGCTTGTGCTTTTCCTATCAATCAATCGAACAGAAAACTGCTGGACAATTTTCACAGCCAATTTCCTGGCGTAAGTACTCTAAATCATGTATCAGGATTTTCCCGTTTTTAATGGAGATGATTCCTTCCCGTTTTAACTCATTTAGAATCCTGTTTGTACTCTCGCGGGAAGTGCCGCAGAAATTGGCCAATTCCTGATTTGTTAAAGGAAGATCAATCAAAATGCCTGTTTCTCTTTGTTCACCGTAGCTATTCGTCATTCTGATCAATGTGGAGAACAGTGCACCTTTTTTCCCGTTAAGGACTAAATCACGGAATTTTGTCTGCGTTTTGCGGAAATGGTCGCTCATCCATTTCATAAATTCAAATGCGAGCGTTGGATTTTGGAAAATCTCCTTCTCAATCACATCTTTGCGAATTGCAGAAATGGTTGCATCCTCCAGAATCAATGCGCTAAGCAGATACTTTGGCGCTTCGGTAAATAGGGTTAATTCACCGCAAAGATCATTTTTCCCGCAAATTCGTAATGCGAGTTCACGGCCATCCTTGGTAATTTTGCTAATCTGCACCTTGCCGCCAAGAACCAAATAAAGCTCCTCTGCCTCCATGCCTTCTTGGAACAAGTACGTGCCCTTGGTAATCTTGAATGTTCGGTCTGCAAATTGGAGCAATTCTTTAATTTCAATTGAATGAGTTAGTTTCGTTGTGTTTGGCATGGTCATCACCCTTTTTCAATAGTTATCATCCGTGGCACTTTGTTCTGGTGATAATAATAACACCTAGATAGTGTTAACTAAATGACGTTTCAGTAAATGTCAAAATCTCGTCACAATCATCCGTTGATCCGTTCACATTTTTGCAACAAAGTCCTTTATGTATAGTATATCGATTAAAAAAGCCAACTGCTTCTGAGTTTGGCTGCAACTGTGTCAGTTCAATGAACAAAGTTACAGGGGAGGAAATAGCTTCGACTATGTGACCATGTCTTGCCTGCAATATGACAACATAATGACATTTCACCATAAAAACACTATCCGGGCTGTTTTTATGGTGTAATATAAACATAAGTGAAAATCAACAGTTTTAAATAAAGGACTTTTCATGTTACAGTGAGAATAGTAACAGTTACCGATATTTTTAGCTGGTAAAATGTCCATAATCATAACTTCTATAATTGGAGTTGACACAAATGGGAAAAACCATAATAAAAGACAAATTAAATAGACCGCTGCGTGATTTACGTATTTCTGTCATTGATCGTTGTAATTTCCGTTGCCAGTATTGCATGCCTGCTGAGATTTTTGGACCTGACTTTGCATTTTTGCCTAAGAGTGAGCTATTGTCCTATGAAGAAATCGAACGTTTGGCAAAATTGTTCATTGAGCTGGGAGTGGAAAAAATTCGGCTCACAGGCGGCGAACCTTTGATGCGCAAAGACTTGCCAATCCTTGTCAAGAAGCTTCATCAGTTAGAAGGACTGAAAGATATCGCGTTGACAACTAATGGTGTCATGCTCCCTAAATATGCCGAAGAGCTTTTTGAAGCAGGCTTAATGCGTGTGAATATTAGTTTGGATAGCTTAAAGGATGAATTATTCGGCAAAATAAATGGCCGAAATGTTGGGGTAGGACCAGTAATCAAGGGAATTGAAGCAGCGAAAAAGGCCGGATTAGGCGTAAAAATCAACATGGTTGTTAAGAAAGGCCTGAATGATTCCGAGATTCTTCCGATGGCAGAATTCTGCAAAAAGGAAGGACTGGAGCTCCGTTATATTGAGTACATGGACGTAGGCAGTACAAACGGCTGGAAGATGGATGACGTCATCACCAAAAAGCAAATTTATGACATGCTGAGTCAGCATCATGAACTAGAGCCGGTTGATCCCGATTACTATGGGGAGGTCGCCAAAAAATACCGTTACAAAGGAACTGCTATCAATGTTGGCTTCATCTCTTCCGTTTCAGAGTCGTTCTGCTCCAGCTGTACAAGATCCCGTTTATCGGCAAATGGCCAGATTTTCACCTGCCTTTTCAATGGCAATGGTCATGATATCCGTGACTTCATGCGTGCCGGTGCAACAGATGACGAACTCCGTGAACGAGTGACAGCAATTTGGAATCATCGCACCGATCGTTATTCAGATGAACGCACAGCTGAAACAGCAGGAAAAAGAAAAAAGAAGATTGAGATGTCCTATATAGGCGGCTAAAGACTCCATTTTGGAGTCTTTTTCTGCTTCAACGTATTTTTTTAGAATAAGAAAGTACAAATTTAACTTCGAGAGTTGTCAAGCTCCAGCGCCTAGCCCCTCGAGACATTTCGGTCCGCCCGATGAAGTCAAAGAGCGACTTCTTCGGGCGGACCTCCGAGGCACAGGACGTGCTAGACCCGCTAGCCACAGGACGTGGCGTTTTAGGCGGGCAACGCTTGTTGGGGCTGATCAAGGCGCTTGCGCTTTTCTTTGGGAATAAGCATTTTGGGCATACTATGTTTCCAACCGAAAGGGTTATGGGTATATAGGAATCTACAATAAATAAATGGTGGAGACTGCCGAATGCTAAAGAGAAGAATGGATTTTTTATTTGTAGTTATTTTAATAGTGTGCGTTTATATAGTCTTTTTTACTGGATACAGCCAGACAATGAAAATAATGGCGATTGTGGGATATTCTTTGATCCTGTTTATTAGTATCTTTTCGCTGATGCTGGAGAACCGGTCGGCACCACACACATTGATGTGGATGTATGTGCTGCTGGTATTTCCAGTCGCCGGGTATTTCTTTTATTTATTTTCTGGACAGCTGTATTTAAAAGGGTATTTATACAAAAGCAAGCGTATTAGAGACCGTGATCAATGGGAAAAGCTGATGAGGAGGGAAGAGTCAAGGGACCTTTCTTTCTTAACCGAAAATCAGCTTTGCTTTGCAAAATATGCAAAGAATGCAACTATGACCCCGATTACGACAGCATCAAGAGTGAAAATTCTTAAAAATGGGGACGAAACTTTTTCTGAATTGAAACAGAAATTACGTGAAGCGGAAAAATTTATTCATATGGAATACTATATTTTTCGTTCTGACCGGCTCGGAAAGGAAATCATCGACATCCTGATAACAAAAGCGAAGCACGGTGTTGAGGTGTTATTCCTGTTCGATGCTGCCGGCAGCATGAAAATTGACGCGGCTGACATTAAAAACATGCAGCATGCAGGCATTCAAGCTGCCCCGTTCTCTCCGTTAAAATACGGTTTTTTCAATCAGAAATTCAATTTCCGAAACCATCGGAAAATTGTTATCATTGATGGTGAAATTGGATTTGTTGGCGGTTTGAATGTAGGCGTAGAATACCTTGGTGAAGACGAGAAGATCGGTTTTTGGCGTGATACTCATATGATGCTGACCGGAGAGGCTGTCTATACTCTGCACAATGTCTTTCTGCTTGATTGGGAATATGTTAATCGTGAAAAGATTCTTGCGCACCAGGTTGCTGAGAAAAAGCTGCATGAAAGCGATGAACTGGATGGGGCAGTCCAGGTGGTTCCAAGCGGTCCGGACACACAGCAAGGCATCATGAGTGATTTTTACTATACGATGATGTCCTGTGCAACGAAGTCGATCTGGATTGCGACTCCCTATTTTGTTCCTGATGAAGCGATACGGACGGCATTAAGAGTCGCAGCAGCGAAAGGGATCGAAGTGAGGATCATAGTGCCAGAAATCAACGATAGCTTTCTGACTCAGTATGCCAGCCGTTCCTACTTCTCGGAACTGCTGCGGAATGGCGCTGAAATTTACTTGTATAAAAAGGGGTTCTTGCACCAGAAGGTCATCATTGTCGACGGAAATATTGCATCGATTGGAACGGCCAATATGGATATGAGGAGCTTCCATCTTAATTTTGAAGTAAATGTTTTCCTGTTTGGGTCAAGTTCGATCCGAGATCTGGTGGCACACTATGAACAGGACCTTGAAGATTCAGCGAAACTCAGCCCAGTCCAATACTATAAGCGGGGGCTAAGGGAAAGAACGAAGGAATCTTTCGCCAGGCTGTTTTCAGGGGTATTGTAGCTGGACAAATCCATAATATGGAAAATAGTATTGTGATTAAAGGGTTTTTCGTACACTTCACAAAAAGTCTACATATTTTTTGAAAGTTTTATGAGAAAATACGATGAGATTTGTTATCTATTCATTTTTCCATTACTCTTATACTCAAAAGAGTAATCTATCAAGTTAAGCGTGCAATAGGAGCTGATTATATGTTGGAACGAAGGAACCCTATCCCGATCGGAGAGGCAGTCAAAAGAGTCATGGAGCACAAGCAGAGTGGCTCAACTGAATATGTATCAATCAATGAAAGCTATGGACGGTATTTATCAGAGGATCTGAAAGCGACGAGTGACGTCCCACATTTTGACCGGGCGCCATACGATGGCTATGCAATCAGGTCAGTCGATTCAGAGGAAGCATCCCAAAATCAGCCAGTAGAATTTGAAGTGGTAGACCATATTGGGGCAGGAATGCTAACCGATAAGGAACTTGGACCCTTCCAGGCTGTTAGGATCATGACTGGGGCACAGATGCCAGTTGGCGCTGATGCGGTGGTCATGCTGGAACTATCGAAAGAAGTAGACCGAGACGGAAAAAAATATATGGAGACGAAACGAAAGCATCATAAAGGAGATAATGTTTCCTATCGTGGGGAAGATGCGCAGGAAGGGGAAGTGCTTGTCAAAAAAGGCACTTTCATCAATCCCGGAATCCAGGCGATGCTGGCAACGTTTGGCTACGCTCATGTCCCTGTTGCAAAAAAGCCGGTAATTGGCTTGTATGCAACCGGCACGGAACTGCTTGATGTCCATGAGCCGCTTGAACCGGGAAAAATCCGCAACAGCAATTCCTATATGATTTCCGCGCAGATCCTTAGGGCGGGAGCTGAAGTTAAATATTTTGGACAGCTGCCTGATGATTTTGACACCTGCTTTGATGCAGTAAGCAAAGCGATGGAGGAAGTGGATTTATTCATCACAACCGGGGGAGTTTCCGTTGGGGATTACGATTATCTGCCGGAGATTTATGCAAAACTTGGAGCAGAAGTCCTGTTCAATAAAGTAGCAATGCGTCCGGGCAGCGTGACCACCGTTGCTCAGCTGGATGGAAAGCTGCTGTTTGGCCTGTCTGGAAACCCTTCTGCTTGTTATGTTGGATTTGAGCTATTTGCGCGGCCAATTATTAGGACAATGCTGTTCACCGATAAGCCGCATCTAAGAAAGGAAAAGGCGATTCTAGATGCCAATTTCCCTAAGGCAAATCCGTTTACTAGGTTTGTCAGAAGCGCTCTGGCCATTGAAAACGGCAAGCTGTCCGTAACACCAAGTGGCCTTGATAAATCTAATATCATTATGAGTTTAGCGGGTGCGAATTCCCTGATGATTCTTCCAGGAGGATCAAGAGGTTTCGAAACGGGAACTGAAGTCGAAGTTCTGCTCCTTGAAGACCATGCTGGCAGTGACTGGCCTTGGTAAAACCAATGCTGTTCCAGATAGTAGGATATCAGAATAGCGGAAAGACGACCTTGAGCCTTACCCTTATAAAGCGATTAACAGCAGCCGGCCTGAAGGTTGCAACAGTGAAACACCATGGTCACGGAGGCAAGCCTGATATAGCAAAAGAAAAGGATTCCGAACGCCATATCGGCGCAGGAGCTGTTGTCTCAATTGTCGAAGGTGGGGGCAGGCTCGTTGTTCATGCGGAAAAAGAACAATGGTCACTGGCTGAAGAAATAAACGTAGTATCCAGTTTTCAGGCAGATGTCATCCTGATAGAGGGTTACAAAAGGGAGCCCTATCCAAAAGCTGTTATTCTTAGGAACGAAGCAGATATAGAGTTAGTAAAAGACCTTGCCAATATTCAAGTGGTTTTTTATCGTGACCCGATTGTGGTCAACTTATTGAAAGATTGTCCTTGTCCAGTTTTTCAAATGGAAGATGACAGAGGAATCGTTTGGGTTCTTGAGTACCTTCTCGATCAAGTTTAATCGGAACGACGATTTTGCGCGCAAAGATCCGATTCTTTTTTGACAATTCGGTGTCAGTTGGAATTGTCACTGCCAAAAATGTGATGTGTTTCACTTGTCGAATCTCCCGACTGGTTTAAAGTTAAGGTAGGAACCAAAAGGGAGTGTTCATTCATGAAATTATTTATACCGAAACAGCATGGAGCCTGGGCGATGTTGTTCATCCCTTTCTGGCTTGGAGCAGCGGCAAGTGAAATCGTCTGGCAGCATATCCCGTTTTTTATTGGCTGGCTGCTGCTATATTTGGGAACCTATCCGCTTTTATTGATGTTCAAAAAAAAGAAAATCCCGTTTTATCGCAAATGGGCCATGATTTATATTATTCCAGCTTTGATATTCTTAATGGTTCCGTTATTCACAACCCCATCGATCGTGTTCTTTGGGTTAGCAATGATTCCCTTCTTCACCCTTAACGCCTATTTCTCTGCTAAAAATAATGACAGGGCTTTATTGAATGATCTCAGTGCAATTATTGTTTTTTCCATCGCAGGCCTGGCTAGCAATTACCTGCCTAGTGCAGAAATGAATCCGCACGGGATTCTTGTGTTTGCGTCAAGTATTTTATTTTTTACAGGAAGTACTTTCTATGTGAAAACAATGTTCCGGGAAAAGAAAAACAGTTCGTACAAGTGGATTTCTTGGATTTATCATCTTCTCGTTCCGCTTTTATGGCTGGGAGTAGGAGAAGCAATTGTCGCTGTTGCGTCAGTACCAAGCCTGATCAGAGCCGTTGCACTTTACGGAAGACCGCTTAGCGCCATGAAGGTGGGAATTTACGAAATTGTAAATGCAGCAATGTTTGTCCTCATCATGCTTTTGGCAATTTCATAAAACAAGCAAAAGCCGCCAGAACTCTGGCGGCTTTTGTTATAATATCAGAATTTATCTGTTTAGCCTTTTTTGTAATTGCGGGAAAATTGGGCGTGGATCCCAATATTCTTAAACGAATCTTTTTTGTTGATAGACTCCGAAGGCGAAAAACGTCTCGAGGAGTTAGCGGCAAACAGCTTGCCTAAGCGTTGGGCTATGTGCAAATGCTGGACAAATTTATTTTGACAGGTTTGAGGGTATAGAGCGGAAAGTTGTCAAGAAACCCCCGTTATTTTGACAGGTTTGGGTGCTTTGAGCGAAAAGTTGTCAAGAAAACTCCGTTATTTTGACAGGTTTGGGTGTGTTGAGCGGAAAGTTGTCAAGAAACCCCTGTTATTTTGACAGGTTTGGCGTGAAATTACTTATTTGGATAGTGATTGGCTCGGTTGCGATCGGAATAGGTTTGAGCGGAGCGAGGGGAGGCTCGCCAGTCTCCTCGCGGAAATCGAGTGTCTGGAGTAGAAATCGATTATCAGCCAAACCAAAAAAGGACCGGGCGGTTTCTGCCCGGTTTTTCTTATTCAATATTGCATATTTCGCTTGGGCAGTTTTCGCAGTCAATTTCTCGTCTCAGCATATGGAGTTTGTGTACGGTTATAAATCCTTTGTCGATGGAGATGATTTCTTGTTTTCTAAGCTCACTCAGTAATCGGTTCACGACTTCCCGTGATGTACCGCAGAAGTTGGCTAATTCCTGGTTTGTCAAGGATACATCTATTTTCGTGCCGTCGGCTGTTTCCACACCATAGCTGTTCACCAAACGGATCAAGGTAGAATACAATGCACCTTTCTTTCCGTGTAGAACGAGATCCCTGAATCTTGTTTGCGATTTGCGATGTTGCAGCGACAGCCATTTCACGAGTTCCAGAGCCAATTTGCTATCCTTTGCAATTTCGTCCTCAAGCAGGTCCTTTGGAATGACCGCTACACTCCCGCTTTCGAAAGCCCTGGCATTTAAAATATGCTGCGATGTCGGACTGAATAACGTCAATTCTCCGACCAACTCACCCGCAGAGCACATTCTAATGGTCAGTTCACGTCCATCAGAAACCATCTTGCTAATTTGAAATTTTCCGCTCTGAATAATATACAGCTCGTTTGCAGTATTTCCCTCTTCAAAAAGAAGACTGCCTTTATTAATCTTTTTGATTCTATGAACTTTTTCAAACAAATTATTCATATTTGGTGACAAGATTGTAGCCGTCAACATAGCGATTCCCACCTTTTTAGAAATCTATACACCCGTCCGTATCTAATATTAATATTATTATATTGTAAAGCATATAAAATCATCAATGTAATTGTGAAAAGTTCACATATTGTTAATAATTTAGTTGCTTTTTTTTCGTTTCATTTTTATAATAAAAGGAACTTCACTAATAATTATAAGTTTAATTGATTATTTATGCATAAGTTGAAAGGAGGAAACCAATGAAGGCAGCTATTATTGGAACGTCAGGTTATGGTGGCGGAGAGCTGATTCGTATACTCAATAATCATCCATTTTTCAGCATTCATTCCGTACATACAGCAAGGGAGGAAAGGCCGATATCTTTCGAGTATCCCCATTTAACAAATATTTTTGAACAAGTCCTTACAAGCATCGATCCTGAAAAAATTGTCGCCGAATCAGATGTTGTCTTCCTGGCAACACCATCGAAGGTTTCCGGAGAACTTGTCGAAAGCTTTTTTCATAAAGATATAAAAGTCATCGATCTGTCCGGAGACTTGAGATTAAAAGAATCCGATTCTTATAGGAAATGGTATAAACATGAGCCAGTAGCTGAGTCAGTTCTGACCGAGGCAGTGTATGGACTTAGTGAATGGAACAGAGAGAAAATTGCCGATGCAAGCATTCTCGCTAATCCAGGCTGCTATCCAACTGCAGCGCTTCTCGGTCTCGCGCCGGTTATCAAGGAAAAAGTGATCGATCCCAAAAGTGTGATCATTGATGCTAAATCGGGCGTATCAGGGGCAGGAAGATCTCCATCATTAGGCACTTTGTATGCTGAGTTAAACGAAAATTTCAAAATTTACAAAGTAAATGAGCATCAACATACCCCGGAAATTGAACAGCAATTAAGTCTTTGGAATGGGGCAGAGATGAAGATAACCTTCAGCACCCATCTGATTCCAGTTACGAGAGGAATCATGACAACCATGTATGTCAACCTAAAAAAAGAGATCGATACGGTGAAATTGCTGGATTTATATGAGGAAACCTATTCCCGACACCCCTTTGTAAGAGTTAGGAAGAAAGGGATTTTTCCGGCGGTGAAAGAAGTAAAAGGCTCGAATTACTGTGATATTGGCTTGCATGCGGACAGCAGGACGGGGCGGCTGACAATTGTATCAGTCATTGATAATTTGATGAAAGGCGCGGCAGGGCAAGCCGTACAAAACGCCAATATTATGTTTGGATTAGATGAAACGGCGGGTCTTAATCTGATGCCGTTGTATCCATAAAGGAGGATTCACAATGTACCAAGCTACAACAGACAAGAAATGGATCAAAGATATACCGGACGGCGGGATTTTGACTCCAAAAGGATTCAAATGCAGCGGTGTCCATGCGGGATTACGCTATAACAAGCTGGATCTAGGGCTGATTGTTAGTGAGACACCAGCAAGCTGTGCTGCCGTCTACACTACAAGCCATTTTCAGGCGGCTCCTCTTGTCGTTACTCAAGAAAGCATTGCGCGCGAAGGAGTTCTCCAGGCAGTCATTGTCAACAGTGCATGTGCAAATGCCTGCACAGGTGATCAGGGATATCGTGATGCACTAAAAATGCGGGAGCTGACAGCGGCAAAGTTTGGGCTGCCAGAACATTATGTAGCCGTTGCCTCCACGGGAGTCATTGGTGAATTTTTGCAAATGGAAAAAATAGAAGCTGGAATCGCAAAGCTTGCTATCGGAAACGATCAAGAGGATGAAACAAACTTTCAAACGGCGATTCTGACAACTGATCTAGTCACGAAACACGCTTGTTATTCAGCTGAGATTGATGGTAGGACCGTGTCGGTCGGCGGGGTAGCAAAAGGGTCTGGTATGATTCATCCGAATATGGCGACGATGCTTGGATTTTTAACAACAGATGCCAATATATCAAGTGAAGCACTGGCCAATGCGCTAAAAGAAGTAACCAATACAACTTTTAACCAAATCACAGTCGACGGCGATACCTCAACAAACGATATGGTTCTTGTCATGGCAAATGGTGAGGCCGGGAATCGACCACTGCATCCTGAGCATCCGGAATGGCCAGTGTTTATTGAGCTTTTAACAGAAAGCTGTGCCAGCCTTGCAAAACAAATCGCCAGAGATGGAGAAGGAGCGACAAAGTTGATTGAAATTTCCGTATCCGGTGCATTGTCTGATGAAGAGGCTAGAATGATTGGCAAGCAAATAGCCGGGTCCAATCTTGTCAAGACAGCGATTTACGGAGCGGATGCTAACTGGGGTAGGATCATTGGCGCAATTGGCCAAAGTGAGGCAAGCGTAAACGCGAATAATGTAGATATTGCGTTTGGTGATATCACCATGCTGAAGAAAAGTACACCGATGGCTTTCGACGAAGAAAATGCAAGGGAGTACTTAATGAATGACAAAGTCGAAATCTTTGTGAATCTAAATCTTGGGGATGGCCAAGGAATGGCATGGGGTTGTGACCTTTCGTATGATTATGTGAAAATTAACGCTAGCTATCGGACTTAAAAAGGGGAGGATTCTTTGAAAACGATAGTCATGAAATGTGGCGGAAGTGTGCTGGAGGAACTTGATGACCCATTTTTTATCAGTCTTAAAGAGTTGATGAATGACGGATATTTTCCGGTCATCGTTCACGGGGGAGGCCCGGCGATCAATTCCATGCTTGAGTTTTATAACATGACTCAAAACTTCAAGAATGGGCTTAGGGTAACATGTGAAAAGACAATGGAAATCGTCGAAATGGTCCTGTCTGGCCAAACAAATAGGCAGCTGTGCGGCATATTGACGAAGCAGGGATTCAATGTTCTTGGCATGAATGGGAGCGACGGCTTGTGTCTGGAGGCCGATTATATCGATAAACATGAATTAGGTTTTGTAGGCAAGGTCACCAACGTAAATACGGACTTGATCATGATGGTAGTTGAGTCGGGTTATATTCCGGTAATTACTCCGATTGGAATTGCCGAGGATGGAAGCAAGCTGAATATCAATGGTGATTACGCCGCTGCATCGATCGCAAAAGCTTTGCATGCCGAGCGCTGTGCATTTGTGACCAATGTTGATGGCATCATAATTGACGGAAAACTTGTCTCGGAATTAACCGCTCTTGAAATAGAAAACTATCTATCTGATGGCAGCATCTATGGCGGAATGGTACCGAAGGTAAATTCTGCACTAGCAGCAACAGCTGCCGGGGTAGAAAAAGCGATGATTATTTCTGGCAAAAAGCCATTCTATAAAAATAACTGCTGGCATGGAACTGTAGTTGCCGCAAAGGAAGGGATGTTAAAATGAGTCATTTATTCCCCACTTACCAGAGATGGGAAATTGAGCCTGAGCATGCGAGTGGTTCCATTATTCATGGAAAGGATGGACGTTCATATTTGGATTTTACTTCTGGAATCGGTGTTTGTAATCTTGGGCATCGCCCAGAGGCTGTAGAACGTGCAATTAAAGAACAGCTCGGATTATTCTGGCATGTATCGAATCTGTTTCCGCAAAGTATTCAAGAGGAAGCGGCAGAGAAACTTGCGAAAGCTGCTGAATTGGATTATGTGTTTTTTGCTAACAGCGGTGCAGAGGCCAATGAAGCCGCTATAAAACTAGCGAGAAAAGCCACTGGCAAAAAGAAAATCATTACGTTCCTGCAATCCTTTCATGGACGTACATTTGCTGGCATGGCGGCGACTGGGCAGGAAAAAATCAAGCAGGGATACGGGAGGATGCTCGAAACCTTTGTTCACCTACCATTCAATGATCTAGAAGCGTTAAAAAATGAATTAGACGATGATACAGCAGCCGTAATGATTGAAATTGTTCAGGGGGAAGGCGGAATTCATGTCGTTCATAAAGAGTTTATCGAAAATACCGAAAAACTCTGCGCAGAAAATGGAGTACTGCTTATTGTCGATGAAATCCAAACGGGAATTGGGCGTACAGGAAAGCCGTTTGCCTTTCAGCATTTTGGGATATCGCCTGATATTATTACAGTTGCAAAAGGGCTTGGTAATGGATTGCCGATTGGGGCAGCCATCGGCAAAGCGCAACTTGCAGAACATTTTGGCCCGGGAAGCCATGGATCCACATTCGGCGGAAATCCGATTAGTACTGCTGCAGCTTGCGCTGTGATGGATATTATATTTAAGAGTGAATTTCTTGAAGAAGTAACTGCCAAAGGAGATGCTTTATTTCAGCTGCTTGATCAAGAGCTTGGCAGTTTGGAAGTGGTAAAAGAAATAAGGGGCATCGGCTTGATGGTAGGAATCGAATTGACTGTTGCAGCCCAGGACTATTTAACGAAGCTGAGGGAATCGGGATTGATTGCGCTGCCAGCTGGAGAAAAAGTGATCAGACTTCTTCCACCACTAAATGTAACGCACGAGGATCTGCAAAAAGCAGTATTTAAACTAAAGGAAATCTTGATAAATCAAACGATAACAGCGTAAGAGCTGTGTATTTTTTTAAAAATAAATGAATAAAAATTGATATTAATAAATAAAAATTCAACTGGAGAGGTGACAAATGGAAGGATATTTGCATCTGGCAGACGGAAAGAAATTTCAGGGATCCTTGCTTGGCTCGCTACCTGAGGATGGGATCGTCGGGGAAATCGTCTTTTTTACAGGAATGACAGGATACCAGGAGGTACTGACCGATCCATCCTATAAAAATCAAATTATTGTGTTCACTTATCCTTTGATTGGAAATTACGGGATAAATGATCAGGATTTCGAAAGCAAGAAGCCGCATGTAGCAGCGGTGATTGTCAGTGAAGCTGCGAAAGAAGCATATCATTATGAGGCACAGCACTCTTTTACCGAGTATCTTGAGAAATGGAATATTCCTATCCTGGAGCATATTGACACCCGTGAGCTTGTAAAAGGGATTCGACAGAATGGAACGATGCCGGCAGTTGTCACAGCCAGTCCGGAAAATGCAGTATGCTGCGACACAATCAGCAGTCTGAAAGTGAAAGAGGTTTCTGTCCCATCCCCTGTAACCATTGGCAGGGGGAGCAATCATATTGTTTTGGTTGATTATGGCTTTAAAAAGTCGATTGCCGAATATCTTGTTAACCAAAAATGCCTTGTTACAATCGTTCCCTACAATTATAGTGCATACCAAATTTCAGCACTAAAGCCTGATGGGGTGCTTTTATCCAATGGACCAGGAGACCCGAAAGAGTTAATGGATCAGCTGCCGGAGATCCGGAAGGTGGCTGAATATTATCCGGTGTTAGGAATTTGCCTCGGCCATCAGCTTGCTGCCCTCGCTTTTGGCGGGGATACGAAGAAAATGCTGTTTGGGCACCGCGGAGCAAACCAGCCTGTATTCGATGTCACTGGAAACCGAGTCTTCATGTCCTCACAAAATCACAGTTATGCGGTCGATCAAAATAGCATTGAGCATACTGGTTTAAAAATACGCTTCCTTAATAAAAATGACCAGTCCATCGAGGGGCTTTACCATGAGAAACTGCCGCTGATGACTGTTCAATTTCATCCAGAAGCAAGTCCTGGACCTGAAGACAGCATTTTCATATTCGAGGAATTCATCAATACAGTCCAATACAGAAAGCGGAGAGAAATTAGCTATGCCTAAGGATACAAGTATAAAATCCATATTGGTCATTGGATCGGGACCGATTATCATTGGTCAGGCTGCAGAATTTGATTACGCAGGGACGCAAGCTTGCATTGCCTTGAAAGAAGAAGGCTACCGCGTCATCCTTGTCAACAATAACCCAGCCACCGTCATGACGGATCATGTGTTTGCAGATGCAGTCTATTTTGAACCAATGACAGTGGAGAGTGTAGAAAATATCATCAAAAAAGAAAGGCCAGATGGCATTCTCGGGACACTTGGCGGCCAGGCAGGATTAAATCTGATATTCCAGCTGAGTGAAGAAGGAATCCTTGATGAATACTGTGTGAACGTACTTGGCACTTCCGTGTCGAGCATCAAACAAGGGGAGGACAGAGAAGCATTCCGAAGCTTGATGCATAAGCTTGGTGAACCCGTGCCAGAAAGCAAAATTGTTCAAAAGGTAGAAGATGCGGCTGATTTTGCAGAAAGAATCGGTTTTCCACTAATTGTCCGTCCAGCCTACACACTTGGCGGAACCGGAGGAGGAATTGCCAAAAACATGGCTGAATTGCTTTCGCTCGTGTCAGGTGGATTGAATGAAAGTCCGATCAATCAATGTCTGGTAGAAAGAAGCATTGCCGGCTTCAAGGAAATTGAATACGAAATGATGCGTGACTCTGCTGGAACTTGTATCGCCATTTGCAATATGGAAAATATCGATCCGGTCGGAATCCATACTGGTGACTCCATCGTTGTTGCACCTTCGCAAACACTGACGGACACGGAGTATCACATGCTCAGGACTTCCGCCATAAAAATTATTTCTGCTCTAGGAATTGTCGGCGGCTGTAATATCCAGTTTGCTCTTGATCCAGTAAGCAAGGGATACTTTTTGATTGAAGTGAATCCGAGGGTCAGCCGGTCTTCCGCACTCGCTTCAAAAGCAACGGGTTATCCGATTGCCAGAATGGCAGCAAAACTGGCAGTTGGATATAATTTGGCAGAGCTCAAAAATCCGGTAACGGGCAATACATTTGCCAGTTATGAGCCAGCGCTCGATTATGTAGTAGTAAAAATCCCGAAATGGCCGTTCGAGCAATTCCCGAAAATTGACCGCAGTCTAGGGACACAGATGAAAGCGACAGGCGAAGCGATGGCAATGGATAGAAGCTTCGAACGTGCATTCATCAAAGCCGTCCGCTCCCTTAACCTTAATACTCAGGACTTGAAGCTGCCTGTCCTCACGGATTATTCCGTTGAGGAGCTGTATAGCTTAGTCGACAATCAGACAGATCAACGGATTTTTGCATTGCTGGAACTGCTCCGCAACGGGGAGAAAATAGAATCTCTTCATGAAAAAACCAAAATCGATTTGTTCTTCCTGGCAAAGTTCCAATCATTAATGGAGCTGGAGAAGACAATTGCGATGTACGATATCGAAAGCATTCAGGCATCAGCCCTTCGGAATTTTAAAGAAAAAGGATTTAGCGATGCCTTTCTTGCAAAACAATGGAATGTATCGGAGTCACAGGTAAGAAAGCTCCGTAAACACCAAGGTATCATTCCAGCTTACAAGATGGTCGATACATGTGCTGCTGAATTTGAATCGACATCCAATTACTTTTACTCCAGCTACCTAGGAGAAAATGAAGCTGTGGTCTCGCGAGGAAAGCGCAAAGTACTCGTGATCGGAAGCGGACCGATCAGCATCGGCCAGGGAATTGAGTTTGACTATTGCTCCGTTCACGGCGTCTTCGCCCTAAAGGAAGAAGATGTTGTAACGATTATGATAAATAACAATCCGGAAACAGTCAGTACTGATTTTGCTATTTCCGACAGACTGTATTTCGAACCATTAACAATGGAAGATATTTTGAATGTAATAGAGCTAGAAGAAATAGAGGAAGTCATTGTCCAGCTAGGCGGGCAAACAGCTTTAAATCTAGCCAAGGGATTAGAAGAAGCGGGAATTCAGCTGCTGGGAACTACTTCCGAAACCATTGATGTGTTTGAAGACAGAGATGAATTCTACAAGCTGTTGAATAAGTTGGCGATTCCACATGTTAATGGGGAGACAGCTGCAAACGAACAAGAATTGCGAAAGGCAGCAGCACGCCTTGGATACCCTGTACTGATTAGACCATCGTATGTGATTGGCGGACTGAATATGGTCATTGTACGTAACAATCAGGAGTTAAGGGAAGTTCTCGAAGCGGGAACGATCCCATATCCAATCCTTGTTGATCAGTATATGGAAGCTAGAGAGGCAGAACTTGATCTCGTCGCAGATGGGGAGCATATCTTGATTCCAGCAATCATCGAACATATAGAGAAGACAGGTGTCCATTCAGGCGATAGTTTTTGCATGATTCCAGCCCAAAGCTTTTCCAAACAGACAAAGCAACGGATGGCAGATTATGCCAAGAGAATTGTGAGCAATTTGAAATACAAGGGATTAATGAACATCCAATTCATTGTTAAGGATGATGAAGTATATTTACTGGAAGTCAACCCGCGCTCAAGCAGAACGATGCCAATCGTTAGCAAGGTCGCTGGAGTGGATTTAGTGAACAAAGCGACAAAAATATTGCTCGGGAAATACTTTTTGTCGAAGGATGAACTCAAACTAGATACGGATGCACCATTCATCTGGGTGAAACATCCAGTATTCTCAAACTTTGCATTAAAAGGCTTGGATAGCAAAACGGGTCCGCAAATGATTTCGACGGGGGAAGGAATAAGTGTAGGAACCACATTCCAAGAAGCCATCAATAAAAGTTTTCATTCGCTTAATGGAAAAAGTGTTCATGGTGCGATTGCGATTGCCGATCAAAGCGTATTAGCCGAAATGGAAAAGGAGTTCCCTGCGATTCCGTTTGTAGGCACCGATCATTTGAAGGTAGATCCCTTTATTGCTGCCTTATATTGTCCTGGGAACAGCAAAGAAGATATTGATCTAAGGGAGTGGGCGGTAAAGAACAGGAAGATCATCTTGACACAAAAGGAAACATTGTATGCTTTACTAAAAAGCCTATCCGTGCAAACCTGGAATGTAAAATCACTGGGAGAATGGCTGGCTGAATATAAGGGAGTGGTGGCAAAATGACAATGGTACAACAGCATGATATCAATCTAAAAAGCCGGGATTTACTAACACTTGCACATCTAGAAAAGGATGAAATTTTGGGATTGCTGGACAAGGCGATTATCCGCAAAGAGAAGACGCTAAAAAAACAATTTGATCAGCCCTTAAAAGGGAAAATCCTTGGAATGATTTTTGATAAATCTTCGACTCGAACCAGGGTCTCTTTTGAAGTGGGTATGATCCAGCTTGGAGGAAGTGCACTGTATTTAAATGGCAAGGATCTTCAACTGGGCAGGGGCGAATCGCTAAGCGATACAGCCCAAGTACTATCGCAATACCTGGATGCCATCATGATCAGGACATTTTCTCATAAATCGGTGGAGGAGCTGGCATATCATGCCGATATACCGGTGATTAATGGGTTGACCGATTTAGATCACCCGTGTCAGGCGCTGGCCGATTTGATGACAATCTATGAAAAGAAAGGAAAGCTAGAAGGATTAAAGCTGGCATATATCGGCGATGGCAACAATGTTGCTCATTCTCTAATGATTGCCTGTACAAAAGTGGGTATCGACATATCGCTTGCATGTCCTTCTGGTTATTTTCCGGATTCGCAAATTACATCCCTTTGTGAAAACTTTGCAGAAAAGAGTGGTGCAAAACTTGTCCTAACAACATCACCAACAGAAGCTGTTGCTCAAGCAGATGCAATCTATACAGATGTATGGACCAGCATGGGACAGGAAGAAGAAAACGAAAAAAGAAAAAAAGATTTTCAAAATTTTCAGGTGAATGCTGAATTGCTGACATCAGCAAAAGAAGATTACCTGTTCCTCCATTGCCTTCCTGCACATCGAGGAGAAGAAGTAGCCGCAGAAGTCATCGACGGGAAACACTCCGTAGTCTTCGAACAGGCTGGAAATCGCCTTCATGCCCAAAAAGCTTTACTAGTTGAAATATTAAAGGACTAGATCAAAAGCGCAAGCCTTTAGATGGTAAAAAAAGGATAAAATAAACATTCATACTTCGGTTTTGGTAAGCAATAATATACAAGACAGAATACTAATGAAGGGGGATGGAAAATGGGACAGAGTCATCAGTTCCGTGCTGGACAAAAGGCACCCAATAATGGTATTTATATTGAAACCGGTGAAACAGGAAGCAATATTAACAACCCGCAAAAAATTAAGCTGAAAACCGGGGATCGTTTTCCGGAAAACTCAAACGATGATCGTCACTGGACATACTTGCCGAAATTTAAATAAGCTGCAGGAAAGCCATCCCTCGTGGATGGCTTTACTTTATGGGGAATTTTATTATAATGGAGTTAAAGGTCAAAAAAGGTCAAACGAGTGATGGAATAGAATGATGAAAAACGAACAGGGAAAAACCGCTAGTGAGATTCAAAAAAAGTTAGGGGGATTCAGACAGTGACTTCGACTTATGAAGTTTTAAAGAAATATGGGCGTGACCTTGTTGAGGAAGTACGTTCAGGCAAAGTGGACCCGGTAATCGGCCGGGATAGTGAAATACGCAATGTAATTCGTATCCTGTCCAGGAAAACCAAAAACAATCCAGTTCTGATCGGGGAACCTGGCGTCGGCAAGACTGCGATAGTAGAAGGACTGGCGCAAAGGATCGTCCGTAGAGATGTTCCTGAGGGCTTGAAGAATAAGACGATATTCGCATTGGATATGAGTGCGTTGATTGCTGGCGCGAAGTTCCGAGGCGAATTCGAAGAGAGATTGAAAGCCGTTTTGAATGAAGTGAAAAAGAGTGAAGGGAAAATCCTGCTGTTCATCGATGAACTTCATACAATCGTCGGTGCTGGGAAGACAGAAGGCGCAATGGATGCCGGAAATATGCTAAAGCCTATGCTGGCACGCGGCGAGCTTCACTGCATCGGTGCGACAACCCTCGATGAGCATCGTAAATACATTGAAAAAGATCCTGCATTGGAACGAAGATTCCAGCAGGTACTCGTAAAAGAACCGGACGTTGAGGATACGGTATCAATTTTACGGGGATTAAAGGAAAGATTTGAAATTCACCATGGTGTAAACATCCATGACCGTGCACTGGTTGCCGCTGCCACCTTATCCGATCGTTATATTACGGACAGATTCTTGCCGGACAAGGCACTTGACCTTGTTGATGAAGCATGCGCGCTAATTCGTACAGAAATTGATTCGATGCCTTCGGAGCTTGATGAGGTAACCAGAAGGGTCATGCAACTGGAAATTGAGGAAGCTGCATTAAACAAGGAAAAAGATGATGCCAGCCGGGCACGCCTTGAAATTCTTCGTAAGGAACTCGCAAACTTAAGGGAAAAAGCGAATGGAATGAAGGCAAGATGGCAGCAGGAAAAAGAGGAAATTCAAAACGGGAAAAACGTGAAATGCTTGAAAAACGGCGCCGTGAACTGGAAAAGGCGGAAAATGATTATGATTTGAACAAGGCGGCTGAATTAAGGCATGGCCGTATCCCTTCACTGGAAAAAGAGCTGAAAGAGCTTGAATTGGAAGTCAGCAAGAAAGGTGACAGGCTTCTCCGAGAGGAAGTAACCGAAGAAGAAATTGCTGATATCGTTTCACGATGGACGGGGATCCCCGTCATGAAACTCGTTGAGGGAGAACGGGAGAAGCTCCTTAAACTTGAAAGCATTCTGCATGAACGAGTTGTCGGGCAGGACGAAGCGGTATCTCTTGTTGCCGATGCAGTTCTACGGGCAAGAGCGGGCATCAAGGATCCAAACAGGCCTATTGGCTCTTTCATTTTCCTCGGACCTACCGGAGTTGGGAAAACGGAGTTGGCTAAGACGCTGGCACAGTCCTTGTTTGATAGTGAGGAGCATATGATTCGAATCGATATGTCCGAGTATATGGAAAAGTATTCTGTATCAAGGTTGATCGGCGCTCCACCAGGATATGTCGGGTATGAAGAGGGAGGACAGCTAACAGAGGCAGTAAGAAGGAATCCGTATTCTGTCATCCTTCTCGATGAAGTGGAAAAGGCGCATCCTGAAGTATTCAATATTCTTCTGCAAATGCTGGATGATGGCAGGGTAACTGATTCTCAGGGGAGAACAGTCGATTTTAAAAATACTGTCATCATCATGACATCGAATATTGGTTCTCAGAATTTGCTTGAGCGACAGGATGGAGCTGAAGACATCTCATTAGAAACAAGGGACCTCGTCATGTCCCAGTTGCGTAGCCATTTCCGTCCTGAATTCCTGAATCGCGTCGATGAAATCATTTTGTTCAAGCCACTAGCATTGAATGAAATCAAAATGATCGTCGAAAAATTGGTTTCGACGCTGCAAGAAAGGTTGGCAGATCAGCAAATCCAGCTAAATATCACCGAAGAAGCGAAAGCGTTTTTAGCTGAACATGGTTTCGATCCAGTATACGGTGCAAGACCATTAAAGCGATTCATCCAAAGAAGCGTGGAAACAAAGCTTGCGAAAGAAATAATTACAGGTACGATTAAAGAGAAAAGCCTGGTGGAGATTGGAATTAAAAACGGGGAAATTAACTTACAGATTGAATAAAAAAACGAAAAAAGTCATCCATTACGAAATGGATGACTTTTTAACAACGTTTTCTTTCCTTAATGACCATGTTTTTCTTCGGAATCTCCAGGAAGAACAGCAGGAATCACAAGGATGATAATGGTTGCCAAAATAGCCAGGATCGTGCTTTGAACCAGATCCAATCCAACGCCGATCATTGCTCCGGCTACATAATTGAGCATGAGAACAAGAAGGAATGTCCAGAATAAAGTCCAGAAATATTTCACGATTTTCACCTCTTACCTTAATTAAATCTTTTTTCATCTTACCACAAGCCATCTATATTATAACTAATATTTAAACAAAATGAAAAGCGTTTCCATGTAATCAATCGATTTTTCCGCCTGTAGCAATTATGATAGAGATGTGGTTGGAAAAAGTCAATGTGACAGTTCTTGGTTTAATGAGAAAAATGGGCAAACTCCCTTTCATTTCCTGATAAATAGCATACAGTAATATGAATAATCTTTTGGGAAGGGGTTGGTAGAGTGGAGAGCCGGAACTTTAAACTGGATACCGAATGGAATATGATCCATTATCCTGAAAGACCAAATGGTTTCGGTATCCTGGCAATTGGAGACGAAAGACATTTTGTGAATGGCGACAGCAGTTTTTGGACGCAGAATGAGGGCAAACGTTCCATGCTGAACATTTGGAAAAAGGAAGGATATACCGTTTTTTATTCCAATCTATACGGCAGGCATTGGGGAAGTGAGAAGGCAGCCGATTTGGCAATGAGGTTGTGCACCCATATAGTGCGCAGCGAAATTTTGAATCCTTCCTTCCATATAGTCGCTGAAGGAATGGGGGCATTAGTCGCCATGAAACTACTAGCCAACAGGGATCATAAGGTCAGGTCACTGGTGCTGATCAATCCTATTCTCTCGCTGACAGCCCATCTCGAACAAGAAAAAGAGAATAAGTTTTTTTATAAAAAATTGATTGCAGAACTGGAATTGGCGTATGAAACCGAGAGCGATAAGCTACTTCAGCACCTTCATGAACAGGAGGCTGATTCCGGAGGTTTCAATAAAGAAACACCCGTACAGATCATCCATGTTTTGTCTGGTAACAGAGCCTATAAACAATCGAATATCATTAAGGATTTATCCGCTGAATGGCAAAAGAACAGTTTTCCAATTGCAATAAGCTATATGCTGCCAGAAAAAAAATCGCAGATAGGATTCCAAATCATCCAATTTCTGTCCAAACATGAGCAGGTCCTATAGCCCTTGCAAATATTTTCAAGCCTTCCTTCATAGGATACAAAAGAGGGTGTTGCAAGGAGGGATTTCTATGGAAAGAGCTATGATTGTGGGGGTATACGATTTTATTGGCTATAGTCTTTGTCGTCATTTGCTTGATATGGGAATCGAAGTGACTGGAGTCCATCCGATCGGTGAACAAGACCATGATTATACAGAAGAAAAGCGTTTGGAAATCGGCAGGAATGCTAATTTTTCAGAAATCAGTCTAATAGAGTGGCAGGGAATAGAAGAGGTTGATTTCGTCTTTGTCACCTTGTTTGAACTTTTTCTGGAGCAAAATCGCACTGAAAAGGGGCTAGAGGAAGTTTTCGCGATACTCCAGTCTAAACATTGTACCAAACAGCGGACAGCTTTGCTCCTTCCCGCATTTTTCGCACAGGAAAATGCGAAACTTGAAACAACATCTGTTAAATTAGCTCAGTTTCTCGATAATGCAAAATCTTCTGTCCTGGTAATCTATTTACCGACTATTTATGGGCCATGGCAGCCTGAGAATTGTTTTTTTCAGAAAACGATGAATCATCCATCAAGGGAAAAAGAAGCTGTGCTCGGTATTGATCCTTTGGAATGGACCGAGGATTGTTTGTATATTGATGATACAGTGAATTGTATTAGAAAAATGGCTGAATCGGGCGAACAAGGACAGTTTATGCTGGCAAGCGGAGAACCGGATAAATGGCAAGAGTGTGCCAGGAAACTTCTAGGCAAGCACCCATCAATCCCTGTAACAAGAGGTGAATTAGTTAAAATAAGAAGGGGAATTAACGTCAAAAAACTAAAGAAAAATGAGGATGTCCACACAGGCTTGGATAAACAAAGAGAGCAATATTCGAGGATCCTGGCCAGCAGAGTCCGAAGCGATTTCCCATAAATTACTTTTCAAACGATACTCCACAGAGTAAAATGGTAAAAGATTCTTCCCCTCGTTTCCATTTCACGAAAGAAGCGAATACTGCTGATGGAATACAGTGCGCATACAGGAGGTGCATCGGATGTTGAAGCGTTTCGGGCTGATATGGTTAAGCCTTATTTTGCTAGGAGGATGCGGACAACCTCTTACAAAAGGAAAAGTGCAGAAAGTCGGTCTGCTGGTGCCTGAAACGATAGATGATCAGGTGTGGGGTACGAAGGGATATCGCGGCTTGCTGCAAATCCAGACACTTCTGGGGGTGGATGTTTTTTTCAAGGAAGACATGAATTCCCAAGATGCTGTAGAGGAAGCTGTTAGGGAATTTGACCGTAAAGGTGTGAACCTGGTCTATGGACACGGCGATGAGTACGCTACTTATTTCAATAAGCTTTCAGAAAGATACCCTGATATCCATTTCATCAGTTTCAATGGTGATGCCCGAAAGGAGAATACGACAAGCCTAAACTTTAAGGGTTATGCGATGGGTTTCTTTGGGGGTATGGTCGCGAGCCATATGTCGAAAACAGGAAAGGTTAGCATTATCGCGGCATATGAATGGCAGCCAGAAGTCGAAGGTTTTTATGATGGCGCCATTTTTGAAGAAAAGAATACGAAGGTTGACATCCGTTATGTTGGTCACTGGGATGATCAAAATAAAGCTTTGGATGTTCTTGATGAAGTGTTGAACGATGGCGCAGATGTCATTTATCCGGCCGGGGATGGGTACAATGTTCCCGTGATTGAAAAAGTAAAGGCTAGCGGCAATTATATTATTGGCTATATATCGGACCAGTCCGACTACGGGGAGTCGACTGTTCTGACAAGTACCGTTCAGCATATTGAAGACTTGTATGAGTTAACGGCGGAGAAATACAATAACGGCACCCTTAAATCCGGCAATTTATCATTCGATTTCCAGGACGGCGTGATTTCTCTTGGCAAATTCAGCCGCGACGTTGATTCAGACTACCGTAATAAGTTGAATGTATATATTAATACTTACAAAAACACAGGAAAATTACCTAACCAATGATTCCAGACTATAGGAGGCAAACAAGATGCAAAATAATGAGAAAACGATGGAATTCATGCAAATCGCGATGAAATACCTTCCCGAAGCACAGCAAAAACTGCAGGAAGCAGGTATTGAGCTGACAATGGACAATCTTCAGCCTTTTTTCACTCTGTTTACGGAAGTAATGAACGAAGCATATGAGCTGGGGAAAGCAGACGCAGCAGTCGAATTAAATAAAAAATAAAAGCGGTGGGATTCCTCCGCTTTTATTTTAGCAAATCTTTGAGAAGTGTCCAGCGCCTAGCCCCTCGAGACGTTTCTGTCCGCCCGATGAAGTCAAAGAGCGACTTCTTCGGTCGACCTCCGAGGCACAGGATGTGCTAGACCCGCCAGCCACAGGACGTGGCGTTTTAGGCAGGCCACGCTTGTTGGGACGCCGTTTTACTTTTTAATGATCTGGTCAAAAAATGGCTTAATTTTGCCGAAAAGTGGCTTGAGCTCCTTGGATGAAGTGATTAGTGTATCAACATGGTGCATCACTTCATCTAAATCAATATGATCAAGATACTTGCTGAAAGAGTATGTTGGCTCGGTCGGCTGGTCCTTGCTTACATCCGTGCTCTTCTTGCCACCAAACATGAAGCGATCGAAAAACTCGGATTTCTGACCAGGCTCCTCGCTGTATCCTTGTTCTTTTCTTTTAAGCTTGAAACCAAACGGGTCTCTAGCTTTCTCATCCTCCATTTTTATTCCCGCCTTTCTCTATCCTGGCATTTTTTCAGACGCGTGGTCTTCATTAGTAGCCTATGAGAAATAGGATTATATGGACTGGGCCAAGAAGGCAAATCTTATTTTTTAGTTGCAGTAGCAGAGGGTTATCTGCTAAAATTAGTACCAAGTCATAATAATTGATAATAATAAATTGCTCTAAATAAACAGAATCTAAGGAAATAAGGAGATGATCCCATGAATGCAGGGATAATTGGAGTTGGGCGATACTTGCCAGAAACGATAGTAACAAATTTGGATCTGGAAAAGAAAATGGATACCTCGGATGAGTGGATTCGCTCAAGGACGGGAATTGAAGAAAGAAGAATTGCCAAAGATGATATGGATACTTCCTATTTAGCCTATCAAGCTGCAGCAGAAGCGATCAAAAATGCTGGCATTGCAGCTGAAGAACTTGATCTCATCCTGGTGGCTACCGTAACGCCGGATCAGCCGTTCCCAACAGTGTCCTGTATGCTCCAGGATCAGCTTGGTGCAAAAAAGGCTGCAGCAATGGACATAAGTGCAGCCTGTGCCGGATTTATGTATGGGATGGTAACCGCAAAGCAATTTATCGAAACGGGCGATTATAAGTACGTGTTAATCGTAGGTGTTGAAAAGCTATCAAAGATCACGGACTGGAATGACCGGAACACCGCTGTCCTTTTTGGTGACGGTGCCGGAGCAGTGGTGATGGGTCCCGTTTCAGATGGCAAGGGAGTTCTTTCGTTTGAGCTTGGTTCTGATGGAACCGGCGGAAAGTACCTTTATCAAGACAAATATATTGTGATGCATGGCCGGGAAGTTTTCAAATTTGCGGTAAGGCAAATGGGCGAGAGCAGCATCAATGTACTTGAAAAAGCCGGCCTTTCCAAAGAAGACGTCGATTTCTTGATTCCTCATCAGGCAAATATCAGGATTATGGAAGCCGCCCGTCAGCGCCTTGATCTTCCTATCGAGAAAATGTCCAAAACAGTCCATAAGTACGGAAATACATCTTCCGCGTCCATTCCGATTTCGCTTTTTGAAGAAATTGAAGCTGGAAAAATCAAGGATGGCGATGTAGTGATAATGGTTGGCTTTGGCGGCGGCTTGACTTGGGGCGCGATTGCCATGCGGTGGGGTAAGTAATTCAGAACATTTCAGTCAAAATTAGTGATCAGGCAAAGGAGATGCAAAAAAAAGATGAAGAAACGCAGAGTCGTAGTTACTGGAATCGGGGCTGTCACACCGCTCGGAAATGATGCAGAAACTACTTGGAAACATATTTTGGAAGGTGTATCGGGCATAGGTCCCGTCACGAGGCTGAATGTCGAAGAATTCCCGGCAAAGGTCGCAGGGGAAGCAAAAGAATTCAATGTGGAAAACTTTATAGAACGAAAAGATGCCAGAAAGATGGACCGGTTCACTCATTATGCAGTCGCTGCGTCGATGATGGCTGTAAAAGATGCCGAGCTGGAAATTACCGAGGAGAATGCTCCGCGTGTTGGAGTATGGATCGGATCAGGAATCGGTGGAATGGAAACATTTGAGCAGCAGCATGAAACATTCCTAAATAGAGGATACCGCAGGGTCAGCCCTTTTTTCATACCAATGATGATTCCTGACATGGCAACAGGACAGGTATCGATCGCTTTAGGAGCAAGAGGCTTTAACTCCTGTACAGTTACCGCGTGTGCGACCGGAACAAATTCAATTGGAGATGCCTTCAAGGTCATCCAGCGTGGCGATGCTGATGTTATGGTAACCGGAGGGACAGAAGCACCAATAACAAAAATGGCCTTTGCAGGATTCTCTGCAAATACGGCCCTATCAACAAATCCTGATCCACAAAAAGCGAGCAGGCCATTCGATAAAAACCGTGACGGATTCGTCATGGGCGAAGGTGCGGGAATAGTTGTACTCGAGGAGTTAGACCATGCATTGGCTCGTGGAGCTAAAATCTATGCTGAAATTGTTGGCTACGGTGCCACAGGCGATGCCTACCATATCACTGCACCAGCCCCTGGAGGAGAAGGCGGGGCAAGAGCGATGAAAATGGCACTGGATGATGCAGGACTCACTCCTGAAGAAATCGGATATATCAACGCTCATGGAACAAGTACACAGTACAATGACAAGTACGAAACGATGGCGATTAAAACTGTCTTTGGCGAGCAAGCCTATAAGCTTGCCGTAAGTTCAACTAAATCAATGACCGGACACTTGCTCGGAGCAGCTGGAGGTATTGAAGCCATCTTCACCGTTCTCACCTTAAAGGAAGGAATACTGCCACCAACAATCAATCTGGAAACACCAGACCCAGAATGTGACCTTGACTATGTACCAAATAAGGCACGCACTCAGCAAGTAACTGCAGCAATCAGCAATTCGCTCGGTTTCGGCGGACATAACGCCACCATCGCATTTCGGAAGTATAATGGGTAAGAAATAACCTAAAATAATAAAAAGGAAAACTCTCCAAGTAACCTCACGACGAATTTTTGGACATGGGTCTGAAAATTTGAAAGTGATCAGTCTATTCTTGGTGAGTTTTTTTATTTGTAAACGAAACGAGGAGAATTAAGGTTAAAACTTATTTTAAAATAAAAAAAGTATTGCATTTGTAATTAAATTGTAATATTATCTTTTTAACTAGTAAAAGTTTTTAGAAAATTATAAACACACTAAAATATCAGAAATGAGTATTTTACAATATCAATCTTTCATAGGATGGCGGTGTATTACTGAGCATGACTGCATTATTGGAACTTAAAAATCTAAAAACTTATTTTAAGCGAAAAAAAATAGAGATACCTGCTGTTGATGGGGTAGATTTAGTCATAAATAAAGGGGAAACTGTAGCCCTTGTTGGCGAATCAGGATCTGGGAAGAGCATAACATCTCTTTCTATAATGAGATTGATCCCCAGCCCCCCTGGCCGAATTGTTGATGGACAAATCAATTTTAACGGGCAGGATCTGGCAAAGTTGACGGAGGATGAACTTTGCAAAATTCGTGGCAACGATATTTCGATGATTTTTCAGGAGCCGATGACATCACTTAATCCAGTACTAACAGTAGGGGAGCAAATAACAGAGGTTTTGACATACCATCAAGGCATGTCAAAAACAATGGCAAAGAAAAAAGCTATAGAGATGCTGGAATTGGTTGGATTCTCGCGCGCGAAGGAAATCGTGGATGATTATCCTCATCGCCTGTCTGGCGGTATGAGGCAGAGAGTTATGATCGCGATGGCGATGAGCTGCAATCCGAAACTTCTTATTGCAGACGAACCAACGACAGCACTAGATGTAACAATCCAAGCGCAGATTTTGGATTTAATGAAGGATCTTAGCAAAAAATTTGAAACTTCCATTTTGATCATCACTCATGATCTAGGGGTAGTATCAGAGATAGCTGACAGGGTTGTAGTGATGTATGCAGGTCAGGTGGTGGAAGAAGCACTGGTTGAAGATTTGTTTGAAAACCCTCTTCATCCATATACGGAAGGTCTGATGGGTTCTGTGCCTTCAATTGAAGAAGATCTTGACAGATTGAAGTCAATCGAAGGAAATGTCCCTGCTCCTGAAAACCTGCCAGCTGGATGTCGCTTTGCTCCTCGCTGTCCACACAAATTTGACCGTTGCACAGCCGAAATGCCGCAACTTTTGAAGATAAATGAAACTAGGGCGGCAAGGTGTTTTTTATATGACAGCAAGGAGGTGCCTCAATGATCACAACGAATGAATTAGAAGAAAGAAATGCAACTGTCGGTCACTCAGATACATTGCTGGAATTAAAAGATGTAAAGAAACACTTTCCAATAAAAACAGGATTTTTCCAAAAAAATGTAGGTCAAGTCAAAGCTGTGGACGGAATAAGTTTTTCGATAAAAAAGGGAGAAACACTAGGGATTGTTGGAGAGTCTGGCTGCGGAAAGTCAACTGCAGGAAGGACGCTCATTAGACTCTATGAACCTACCGATGGCAAAATAATTTTTAAAGGGAAGGATATTTCTCATCTTTCTGAGGCGGAACTACGAAAGGATGTTCGAAAAGACATTCAAATGATTTTCCAAGATCCATTTGCTTCTCTTAATCCAAGAAAAACCTTGCGATCGATCATACGGGAACCACTGGACACCCATAATCTTTACAAAGGAAAAGAACGGGATGAAAAGGTGGAAGAGCTTCTGGAGAAAGTTGGTTTGGATGCATCTTTCATCAACCGCTATCCTCATGAATTTTCTGGCGGGCAGCGTCAAAGAATTGGGATTGCAAGGGCGCTTGCACTCCATCCTGAGATGATTATTGCAGATGAGGCGGTCTCAGCACTTGATGTATCGATACAAGCCCAAATTATAAATTTAATGGAAGACCTTCAGGAAGAATTCGGCTTGACATATATGTTTATCTCCCACGATTTGAGCGTTGTGAGGCATATCAGTGACCGAGTGGGAGTAATGTACCTTGGCAAAATGATGGAGCTTGCCGCCAAAAAAGAAATTTATTCTAATCCTCTCCACCCCTATACACAAGCACTTCTTTCGGCTGTTCCTGTGCCAAGGAAGAAAGGTGTTGCAAAAAGGGAACGGATCATTTTGAAAGGCGAATTGCCTAGTCCAGCGAATCCGCCAGCAGGCTGTGTATTCCATACCAGATGTCCTGCTGCATTCGATCTTTGCAGACAAGTGGTACCTGACTTCCAGGAAGTCAAAGATAACCATTTTGTTGCCTGTCACTTGTATAAATAGCAGGCGTATAATTTTATCTTCGAAAGGAGGAGATAGCATACATACGGTCTAAGGTTTTTTAAGAAAGAAAAAACGATAACGAGGGGGAAATAACGTGAAATTAAGAAAAACTTCATGGCTGGTTATAAGTCTTACACTGATCCTTTCTTTATTCCTTACTGCTTGCGCTGGGAATACACCTGAGAAGACAACTGGGACTACGGATAAAGACGGAACGAAGAATGAGGAAGCAGCTGGAGAGCCGCAAAAAGGCGGAGATTTAATCATTGGATCAACTGGATCACCTACACTTTTCAACTCTCTATATTCTACCGATACTGCGAGTTCAGATATTGAAAGTTTCATTTATGATGGACTAGTAACGTCTGACACCGAATTTAATCCTACATTTAGTATGGCTGAGGACATTAAAGCTTCTGAAGATGGCCTGACTTACACAGCAAAATTAAAAAAAGGGATTAAATGGCATGATGGTGAGGAGTTCACCGCAGACGACGTAGTTTTTACATTCATGATTCCCAAAAACCCAGATTATGTCGGCGAACGAGGATCGAACTTTGAGTCACTGGAGAAGGTAACGAAAATCGATGACTATACTGTGGAATTCAAATTGAGCAAGAGGGACGCTTCCTTCTACCCGGTAACATTGAGCTATTTCATTTTACCTGAGCATATTCTAAAAGATGTACCCGTTGCCGAACTTGGTGAGCATGAGTTCAATACGAAGAGCCCAATTGGTACCGGTCCATTTAAATTTGTTGAGTGGAAAGATGGCGAGTATGTAAAAGTTGAAGCATTCGATGATTATTTCAAAGGCCGTCCGAACCTTGATTCATTAACATACAAAATCGTTCCAGATATGGATGCAATGATTGCGCAAATTCAGGCTGGCGACATTGATTTTGCAGCTGGTGTTCCAGGAACTGACATTGAAACAGTCAAATCATTCCCTGGAGTGAAGGTAGAGTCAGGACTTGCTCTTTCTTACACTTATTTAGGATACAACCAGAAGAATGATCTGTTTAAAGATAAAAAAGTCCGCCAGGCACTTACACATGCGATTGACAGGGAAGCAATTGTAAATTCCGTCATGAACGGGGATGGAAAAGTCGCTGATGTTCCTGAAAGTCCACTTTCCTTCGCCTACAATGACGATGTTCCAAAATTCGGTTATGACGTCGAGAAGGCCAAATCATTACTTGCTGAAGCAGGCTGGAAAGACACCGATGGGGATGGTATTCTCGATAAGGACGGTAAAAAATTCTCTTTCACGGTAAAAACAAACCAGGGTAACAAAGTAAGGGAAGACATTGTTGTCGTTCTACAAGAGCAGCTGAAGAATGTCGGTATTGAAGCGAAGCCAGAAATTGTTGAATGGAGCGCATTTATTGAACAAATTTCAGCTCCAAATTGGAATTACGATGCACTTGTGCTTGGATGGAGCCTGTCAACCTTCCCGGATCAGTACGATATTTTCCACTCAAGCCAAATGAAGGAAGGCTTAAACTTCGTATGGTATTCCAATCCTGAGGCTGATAAGCTAATGGAGGAAGCAAAACAAATTCTTGACCAGGATGAATATAAGAAGGCTTATGCTGATATTTACAAGATGATCGCCGAAGATCAGCCTTATACTTTCCTGTACTATCCAAACGTACACAGGGTAATGCCTGAGAACCTACAAGGATATGTATTCCATGCGAAAGATGACTACTATGAGATTTATAAATGGTGGTTAAAAAAATAATGTGAGGTAAGACCCATATCTTTAACTTGGAAAAGGGAAGGGGGGTATTCCTTCCCTTTTTCAATAGTAACTATTGAATATTGGACTTTTTTTAGTCTTGAGCATAAAGATCGTTCACTAGAAAAGGAGCATTGCCATGTTATCTTATATTATTCGCCGAACATTAATGGCCATCCCCTTGTTATTAGGAATTACAGTTGTCTCCTTTGCCATTATGAAATTTGCTCCTGGTGATCCTACAAGCTTGATGATGGATCCAACCATAAGTCAGGCGGACAAAGCAAAGTTTATGGAAAGATATGGGCTGAATGACCCTGTTTATATCCAGTATTTTAAATGGCTTGGTGCCATGCTTCAAGGAGACTTTGGCACATCTTTGATCAGAAAAGGTGTTCCAGTAATGGAAATGATCATGAACAGGATGCCAAACACCATTCTATTAATGGTGGTTTCTACGGTGCTTGCCGTGGTGATTTCTATTCCTTTTGGAGTAATCTCTGCTACCAAAGCTTATTCCAAGCTTGATTATTCTGTAACGATTACCTCATTTCTCGGAGTAGCAACACCTAACTTCTTTCTAGGTCTCATCTTAATTATGGTTTTTGCCGTCCAGTTGAACTGGTTCCCAACTGGAGGGGTTTCTACCCTTAATGAACCATTTAGCATCTGGGACAGGATCCATCACTTATTCCTGCCCGCCTTTGTATTAGCAGCAGCAGATATGGCTGGTTTAACGAGGTATACGAGATCGAGCATGATGGAGGTAATCAAGCAGGACTATATTAGGACAGCAAGAGCAAAAGGTTTTAAAGAGCAAAAGGTAATCTATAAACATGGACTCCGCAACGGCTTAATCCCAGTAATTACTATTTTCGGCTTGATGATTCCATCATTTATTGGCGGTGCAGTAATCGTGGAGAAAATCTTTACCTGGCCTGGGATTGGCTTGTTATTCGTTGATTCCGCCTTCCAGCGTGATTATCCGGTGATTATGGGCCTAACGGTCATATCAGCTGTCTTTGTCGTAATAGGTAATCTGGTCGCAGATATTCTGTACGCAATTTTTGATCCGAGGATCGAGTATTAATAGGAGGTAAACATGGCAAAAATAAACCTGGCTGAAAACCCATCTCCTAGCCTTGAATTGCATGGGATTAAAACTACACGCGATACAATGCTTCAAATCGTTGCACGAAAGTTTTTCAGAAATAAACTAGCGGTGATCGGAGGAATATTCCTTATCGTCATTATCTCAGCAGCCCTGCTGGCACCGGTAATTGCACCATATTCTCCTGAGAAGCAAAAACTGCTTGAAAAATTGTCTGTTCCAAGCAGAGAACATCTCCTTGGGACAGACCGTTTTGGCAGAGATATATTTTCAAGACTTTTATATGGCGCACGAATTTCGCTTCTTGTGGGCTTTGCATCTGTATTGGGTTCTATTACAATAGGAACTTTTCTTGGCGCAATTGCAGGTTATGTTGGCGGAATCGTGGATGCATTAATCATGAGGTTTGTTGATATCATCTTGTCCATTCCATCGATCTTTTTACTTATAACTCTAGTAACAATTTTTAAGCCAGGCGTAGATAAATTGATTTTAATTTTCGCATTGCTTGGCTGGACTACAACGGCTCGTCTAGTCCGTGGCGAATTTCTATCATTAAGATCCAGGGAATTTGTTCTTGCATCCAAAACGATTGGCACTAAAACGCATAAGATCATTTTTTCTCATATTTTGCCGAATGCAATGGGCCCGATAATTGTATCTGCGACATTGTCAATCGGATATGTCATTCTCGCTGAATCAGGATTAAGCTATTTAGGTCTTGGAATTCAACCGCCAGTAGCAAGCTGGGGAAATATGCTACAGGATGCACAGAATTTCACGATTTTGTTAAATTCGTGGTGGTATCCTTTAGGTCCTGGCTTAATGATCCTGTTGACAGTGGTTTGTTTTAACTTTGTTGGAGATGGATTAAGGGATGCGCTTGATCCAAAAATAAATGAGTAAAGCCAGGGAAAACCTGGCTTTTTCTCATTGTTTGGGAAATTAAACTATTTTAAAATGCTGCTGACTGCTTTTATTATGAAGGTTTGATAACAAGCCTTAGCAATTTAATACATATATTCTAGAAACCTAAATACTGGCGAAAATTTGTAATCAGCATTTTTAGCTATAACGGTGGAGTGTTATTTTTTGTAGCAGGGGAAATTGCTTTTCCTAATAAGGAATATTTTTACTTAGTGCTGCCCATACTGATGGACAAACAGTTTCTTGAAGTGAGGGATTATAAATCATGTTGTATCTTCATGATGTCTGGGTAAACTGGTTCGAAGGGGAAGAAAACGGCTATAATGTCTGCCACTTTCACGAGTGGCGCAAGGACGATGGAGTCGAGTTGCTTGACCAAGTGCCGCTGCTGAAAATTGACCACTTATTATTTCATTACATTGAGAACGATTTATCTGAGTTGCCTCAACAGCTTCTCGATGACATTTACCGCAAGGCATACTTAAGGAAAAATCATGAACGCACACAGCTTGATTACTGTTTTGTCGTTACGGATGGGACTGGAATTTTGGCTGTTGATACGATCGGCTATAACATTCCGATCCGAAAGAGCCGGCTTATCCCTCGACAGGAACAGCTTGTTTACGAAATGATCGAAAATCAGGATACAATCCACTACAGCTTCAACGATCAAAGATCCTTAAAGAATTTCCATATTCTATCACCTTCTCCTGATTTAATGAGGGGATTGACCCGAAAGGAAAGACAATTAAAGCAATTGTTGTTCATGGCGATGGACCAGCTACACTCGTCGAAAAATGTAGCTGAGGTGCGTTATTGGTTCACGGAGTGGAAACCTGAACAATATGAAGAAATACAGTGTCTCCCATTTGAGGAAGTATGGGAGCAATTATATGAAGAAACAAAATTCGGCTGGACTCCTAGACACGAAAAATTTTGTGAAAATATTATCAAGGGGCAAGCGTTTTTTGAAAAACTATGGGAAATGGAGCACGGCCCGAAAGTTAATTGACAAAAAGGAAGCAGACGAAAAGTTGAGGCTACGGAAAAACCTTGCCTTTTTTCAAAAGGAAATAAAAAAGATGACTCCGAAATTCAAAAAAATTGAATTTCGAGTCATCTTTTTTGATCCCCCATTAAGTTTAAAGGATACCAGCCTATATTATGTGACGATAAAACAGGCAATCTCAAGTGTAAGGGCACTTCTCGAATCTCCATATTTTATGCAAAGATTTGACCAAACATTATAAGAGCCAGGTTTCCCTGGCTCCCTAACTATTTTATAAACGCCTTCTCGACTCCCGGAGGCATCCATCTCGGCAATGACTGATAAGCTTGTCCATTGATATAAAAGAGTACTTGACAGGTCCGGCCGACTTGATCCTTCCCGGAAAGCTTTCTAATTTTCCTGCCTTCTTACTTTTCGTCGGACAAGTAAACGCCGAACAGCCCGCGGTTAATCAGTTTGTGAAATTTCCGGTGTGGCAATCGAGCAGTTATCGGCGGGCAACGCTTGTCGGGGCTGAACAAGGCACTTTCGCTTTTCTTGCTTGAAATGCTCAGCTCCAGTACCTGTTACCACCACTAGCGTTTTCGTCCTAAGCCCATTGCATTTTCCATCTTTTTGAGCATTTTGTTGGCGGCGAGGTTTGCCTTTTTAGCGCCGCGATCCAAGATTTCATCTAGTTCTGTGGAATCGATCAGCTCATAGTATTTTTTCTGAATGGGCTCGATGACTTCAACAACAACCTTGGCAAGATCTCCTTTGAAGTCTCCGTATCCTTTCCCTTCATAATCCTTTTCAATTTCATCAATTGCTTTGCCAGTTAAAATAGAATAGATGGACAACAGGTTGGAGATACCCGGTTTATTTTCTTTATCATACTTTACGATGCCTTCAGAGTCGGTTACCGCACTCTTGATTTTTTTTTCGATTTGCTTTGGTTCATCCAGCATGGAGATAAAAGCTTTGTTGTTCGGATCTGATTTGCTCATTTTCTTCATTGGATCCTGTAAAGACATAACTCTTGCGCCGACTTTGGCAATGCGCACTTCCGGAATCGTGAAAATGTCATTGTATTTCTTATTAAAACGCTCGGCTAAATCTCTCGTCAATTCTAAATGCTGCTTTTGGTCTTCGCCAACTGGTACAAGATTGGTACCATAAAGAAGGATGTCGGCAGCCATTAGCGGGGGATAGGTTAAAAGGCCGGCTGAGACCGCTTCTTTCCCAGTGGATTTATCCTTGAATTGCGTCATTCTCTCCAGCTCACCTATATAGGTAACGCATTGCATCATCCATCCTGCCTGAGCATGTGCCGGTACTTCTGACTGAATGAATAAAGTAACTTTTTCAGGATCAATACCAGAGGCAATATACAAAGCGGCGAGGCTCCTGATGTTATGGCGAAGCTGCAAGCGATCTTGCGGTACCGTAATCGCGTGCTGGTCAACGATGCAGAAATAACAACTATATTCGTTTTGAAGTTCTGTAAATTGCTTCATCGCACCAATATAATTGCCTAAGGTAATCGTGCCGCTCGGCTGGATACCAGAAAAAATTGTTTCCATAAATCATTCCTCCTAAGATTTTTACAGGAGTTCTTCTCCTGCAATTTGACTCACAGACGAAAAAGCGTGCACAAAAAAAGACCACTCGCCCCTATTTGATAGGGACGAATGGTCCGTGTTGCCACCCTAATTACTCACGAATGAGTCACTTTGCCCATGTCATTTTGCAGCATGGATTCCTTTAACGCTGGATCACGTCTGGAGCTACTCTAAGTTCGAACCAGAAGCTCAAAAGTCCATTCCATTTGCCAGGCTGTTTGTTTCCACCGATCACAAACTCTCTGAAAGCCTTAAACAGATGTACTACTCTTCATCATTGCTCTTTTTCATTTTCATTTATAAAAAAGATTATAATAAAATATCCAATGATTAGCAAGGTATTATAGATAATATACGTACAATGCACTTAGCATCAGCAAGAAGTCGAACAATCCTACCAAAAACAATGGATTTGCATTGATGGTTATCAGTTCTGATAAGGGAGTTATATCATTTCTGGAATGGTTCTTCTCTTCCTTGCCAGCAAAAACAGTCCGGAAAGAATAGGAAATGGCGTCAAAGAACCCGGAATGAACTGTAAAGACAACCATCGAAGTGAAGATCAGGATACTTGCAATATAAAAAGAGATATTTATATAACTTAGCAAGGTTATCGTCTGTTGATCTAGGAGTGAAAGGATCAAAACAATGAATTGTGAAAGGGAAAAGCCTATAAAAATTTTCCTGAATCTAGTACGCATTCAACAATTCCTCCTTTATATTGTTATTCCATAAAAGTTTTTAGCTGATTAAATGAACAAAAAAGATGAAATATTACAAAAAAAAACACAGCATTTTTGCTTCATGAACGTTGGTAAGACACCATTATACCATAATTTATTAAGGAAATTTATTACTATTGTTTCAATAATGTAAATTTTTCTCGCAAAAAGATTGAACATTTAATTCAATCTATGTATAATAGGAAATGTAAGAAGTTTTCAGAAAACAATGAAAGAGGGGGCATATTTTTGAAAAAGTCAAAATTTTCACTTCTGTTGCTTTTGACTCTAGTATTCTCGTTAGTTCTGTCTGCGTGTAGCGGCAGCAATAATGCTGGAGATCCAAAGCCAGAAGATAACGGAGGCACAACAGGCGACACAGCTGCCGTGCCACAAGAATTAAGAATGTTGGATTCCTCTGAGATTCCTACAATGGACAGTGTCCTTGCTGAAGGTTCGACCAGTTTCACTTACATAAACAACGTAGGTGAAGGTCTTTACCGCCTTGATCAAAACCACAAGCCAGTTCCTGCACTTGCAGATGGCGAGCCGAAAATCAGTGATGACTACCTAGTCTACACTTTCAATCTAATCGATTCAAAATGGTCGAACGGTGACCCTGTAACTGCACAAGACTTTGTATTTGCATGGCAGCGCGCTATCGATCCTAAAACAGCTTCTCCATATGGTCCATACATGATGGGCGGCAAGATCAAAGGAGCAGCAGAAATAACAGAAGCTGGTTCTAAGGGAGAGCCTTATGATCTGAACACACTTGGTGTGAAAGCCATTGACGAAAAGACATTAGAAGTAACGCTAGACAAGCCTATCGCTTACTGGGAAGATCTGTTCGCCTTCCCAACCTTCTATCCGCAAAACCAAAAGTTTGTGGAAGAGAAAGGCGATGCTTTCGCAAGCAGTGCTGAAAACTTACTTTACAACGGTCCTTACGTAATGGAAACTTGGGAAGGTACTGATGCTTCTGAATGGGTACTGACTAAAAACCCGGATTACCACAGTGCTGATCAAGTCAAACTTGAAAAAATCACTGTAAACGTCGTGAAAGATTCAAACTCAGCTGTGAACGCATTTGAAGCTGGCGAAACAGACATGACTGGATTGCTATCTTCTGACATCGTTCCTTCTTATCAAGGCGACGAGCGTATGCTTAGCTGGATGGAGCCAACAGTATTCTGGATCAAGTTGAACCAGAAGAATGAAGCACTAGCTAACAAAAACATTCGTAAGGCAATTGCAATGGGCTTCAACAAAGAAGACCTTGCTAAGAGCATTCTGAACAATGGTTCAGTAGCTGCAAACTACTTTGTACCAAAAGATTTCGTAACGCTTGATGGACAAGATTTCCGTGAAAAGTACGGTGACCTTGTAACTTTCAATGCTGAGGAAGCTAAAAAGGCATGGGAAGCTGGACTTAAGGAACTTGGTGTAGATAAACTTGAACTTCGTTACCTTGGTGGAGACACTGAATCTGCTAAGAAAACAGATGCTTACATCAAGAATCAGTTAGAAACAAATCTTCCTGGATTGACAGTCAAGCTGGAAAGCGTTCCTTTCGCAGTCCGTCTAGAGCGTGACAACTCTATGGACTATGATCTTCAATTCGCTGGATGGGGACCAGACTACGGGAATGCATTGTCATTCACCGACCTTTGGATCACCGATGGCGGAAGCAACAGAATGGGCTACTCTAACCCAGAATACGATAAGCTGATCAAAGCAGCTCAAGGCGAACTTGCTACTGACGAAAAAGCGCAGTGGGAAGCACAACAAGATGCAGAAAAAATCATGCTTGCTGAAGATTATGGTTTAGCGCCTGTTTACCAGCGTGCAGCCAACATCCTTCTTAACCCGAATGTAAAAGGACTTGCAATCTATAACTACGGTCCTGATTACTCGTTCCAATGGATAACCATCGAGGGCGAATAATAATAAAGCATATTTCTTATTTCAGAGTGTAATAATTCTGAGGATAGAAAGAGAGTATATCTAGATATACTCTCTTTTTCCCTGTAAACAATTTGTCGAACAATAAGGAAAATTGAAATTATACAGGAGGTGCACCCAAATGGCAAAATACCTGTTAAAAAGGGTACTTTATATGTTTTTGACTCTTTTCATCATTGCGTCCCTAACATTTTTCTTAATGAAAATCATTCCTGGAACGCCTTTTGCAAGTGCGAATAAATTGGGTCCTGCACAAATGGAAATCATGAAGGCAAAGTATGGTCTCGATCAGCCAGTACCTGTCCAGTATGCTAAATATATTGGCAATTTGCTGCGAGGAGATTTAGGTATTTCTTTCCAGTTTAATAATACTCCAGTTACCGACCTGATGCTTAAACGTTTAGGCCCTTCCATGCAGTTAGGTGCCCAAGCGATGTTGCTTGGTACAATTGTGGGTATTGTACTAGGTATTTTTGCTGCAATCAGACAAAATACGTGGGTTGATTACAGTTCCACTTTTATCGCAGTATTGGGTAAGTCGATACCGAACTTCGTCTTTGCAGGGTTGCTGCAATATTTTGTTGGGGTAAAATTAGGCTGGTTTCCGGTATTATTCTGGCGAGGTTTCGAATATACCATCATGCCAACTATTGCTCTTTCTATGCTCCCAATCGCAATTGCTGCCCGATTTATGCGTACAGAAATGATTGAAGTATTAGGTTCAGACTATATCATGCTGGCAAAAGCTAAAGGTGCGAGTTTCTTTGAGATTGCGTTCAAGCATGCTTTAAGAAACGCGCTGATCCCGCTCGTAACGGTTCTTGGACCTTTGGCTATCTCTTTAATGACTGGTTCACTAGTAGTGGAAAAGATTTTTGCGATCCCTGGCCTTGGAGAACAATTTGTAAAATCGATTACAGTTAATGATTACCCTGTTATTATGGGTACAACCATTTTATTTGCAGCTTTGTTTGTAGTGATCATCCTAGTGGTGGATATTCTTTATGGAATCATCGATCCTCGGATCAGGCTGTCTGGAGGTAGTAAGTAATGGCTGACTTTGAAGCAAAAATTCTTAATGATCGTTTCAGGCCGGCGGGAGTCGATTCTACAAAGAGTGAGGAAATAAATAAACCGAGCTTAACCTTTTGGCAAGACGCATGGATGCGCGTTCGTAAAAACAAAGGGGCGGTAGTAAGCTTAATAGTTTTGGCTTTGTTAATCATTATGGCGTTTACTGGTCCATTGATAAGTGGGAAAGAATTTGACACGCAAAATGTAAGTCATAACAATTTGTCGCCAAAAATTCAGGGGCTGGAAAACATCAGTTGGCTTCCGTTCGATGGAATCAAAACGAACAAAGCAGGCAAGGAAATCGACACGTATGAAATAAATAATGTGAATGAATATTACTGGTTCGGCACAGACGCATTAGGGCGAGACCTGTTCACACGTGTTTGGAAAGGGACTCAAATCTCTTTATATATTGCTTTTTTGGCAGCTGTCATTGATATGATCATCGGTGTTGCATATGGCTCGATATCTGGTTACTACGGTGGCAGGCTGGACAATGTGATGCAGCGGATTACAGAAATCCTTGTTGGTATTCCAACAATGATCGTTGTTATCTTGATGATTCTTGTATTGCAGCCAGGTATTATTTCGATAACGGTTGCCTTGACGATTACAGGCTGGGTAGGTATGGCCCGTGTAGTACGTGCTCAGACGCTTAAACTTAAGGAGCAGGAATTTGTCCTTGCTTCTAAAACACTTGGAAACAGCGATGGCAAGATCATCTCGAAGCATTTATTGCCCAACCTTGCCGGTGTCATAATTATCAATACAATGTTTACGATTCCGAATGCGGTTTTCTTTGAGGCGTTCCTAAGCTTTATCGGACTTGGTCTACAGGATCCTTATGCATCACTGGGTACATTAATTGATGAAGGATTTAAAGTGCTAAGGTTGCACCCGCATGAGATGATAATTCCAGCTGTTATCATCAGTATTATCATGATTACGTTCAATATGCTGGCAGACGGATTGCGCGATGCGCTTGATCCGAAAATGCGCGATTAAGGGGCAGGTGAATGTATTATGGAAAATATTTTGGAAGTTAAGGATTTAAATATATCCTTCCATACATTCGCGGGCGAAGTGAAAGCAATCCGCGGTGTGAACTTTGAGTTAAAAAAAGGGGAAACTCTTGCAATTGTTGGTGAGTCTGGATCTGGTAAATCGGTAACGACTAAGGCGATCATGAGATTATTGCCTCCTGGAAATTCCCAAATCAAGCAAGGGGAAATCCTGTTTGAGGGAAAAGACTTAACAAAATTATCCGATAGACAAATGCAAAAAATCCGTGGCCAGGATATTTCGATGATCTTCCAAGATCCAATGACGTCTTTGAATCCAACAATGACAGTTGGCAAACAGATCATGGAACCCTTGATTAAGCATCAAAATATGAGTAAATCAGCTGCTAGAGAACGTGCTGTACAGCTCTTGAAGCTGGTTGGAATTCCAAAACCAGAATTGCGCGTAAAACAATATCCGCACCAATTCTCAGGCGGGATGAGACAAAGGGTCGTAATCGCAATTGCTTTGGCATGCAATCCGAAGGTGTTAATTGCAGATGAACCAACGACTGCTTTGGATGTTACGATTCAGGCACAAATTTTGGAACTGATGAAAGATTTGCAGCAAAAAATTGATACTTCCATCATTTTCATTACTCATGACCTAGGAGTAGTTGCAAACGTCGCGGACCGGGTAGCAGTTATGTATGGTGGGAAAATAGTTGAAATTGGGACTGTTGATGAAGTTTTTTACAATCCGCAACATCCATACACTTGGGGATTGATCAGTTCCATGCCAAGTTTGGATGCAAAAGATGGGGAACTATATGCAATCCCTGGGACACCACCAGACTTATTGCATCCGCCAAAAGGTGATGCATTTGCTCCGCGAAATGAATATGCAATGCAAATCGATTTAGAGGAACAGCCTCCGATGTTTAAAGTGTCTGATACACATTATGCTGCCACCTGGCTGTTGCATCCCGATGCTCCTAAGGTAGAACCGCCGGAAGCAGTGAAGAGCAGAATGCGCAAATTCATGGGCATGAAATAACTGAAGGAGGAGGACTGGCTGATGGAGAATCGAGAAAAGCTTCTTGAAATAAAAAATTTGAAGCAATACTTCAATATGGGACAACAGAATGAAGTGAGAGCGATTGATGGAATCACTTTTGATATTTATAAGGGAGAAACTCTTGGGTTGGTTGGAGAATCAGGCTGTGGGAAGTCCACAACTGGACGAACAATCATCAGGCTATACGAAGCGACAGATGGAGAGGTCCTTTATAAGGGAGAAAATGTACATGGCAAGAAAAACAAAAAGGATTTAAAAAAATTCAACAGAAGCATGCAAATGATTTTCCAAGATCCTTACGCTTCCTTGAACCCAAGGATGAAGGTATCTGATGTGATTGCCGAGGGCATTGATATTCATGGACTGGCAAAAACAAAGCAAGAAAGAATGGAAATGGTATATGAACTCCTTGAAACAGTGGGCTTAAATAGAGAACATGCCAATCGATACCCACATGAATTTTCAGGTGGGCAAAGACAGCGTATCGGAATTGCGCGTGCACTTGCCGTACAGCCTGAATTTATAATTGCAGACGAACCAATTTCCGCTTTAGATGTTTCTATTCAGGCACAGGTCGTGAACCTGTTGAAGAAACTGCAGCGTGAAAAAGGGTTAACATACTTGTTTATCGCACACGATCTTTCAATGGTTAAATATATCAGTGATCGAATTGGGGTCATGTATTTTGGTAAGCTAGTGGAATTAACGACTGCTGAAGAATTGTACAAACATCCACTGCATCCTTATACTCAATCATTGCTGTCAGCGATCCCGCTGCCAGACCCTGAATCAGAGCGAACACGGAGACGTAAAACTTATGATTCGAATATCCATCAGTATGCAGATGGAGAAGAAGTAAAAATGCGTGAGGTAGTGCCGGGGCATTATGTTTATTGCTCTGAAAAAGAACTAAACCAATATCAACAGCAATACGTCAAGTAGTCGGAGTATAACAGATGCCTGCAACAATCGAATAGCACCCCTTAAACGAATAAAAAGCCTGGTTGGATTGGTAAAATCCTGCCAGGCTTTTCATATTATTCGATTTTCTTCATAATAATAAGTTATAATAATAGAGAATATGGATTACTTCTTGCTGCCGCCAACATTTTTCCAGCCGTTTTGTAGCCTGGTTGATTGATTGACGAATTCATTTCTTTTATTCCCACTAAAGAACCTGGTGCCGATTCCATTCGTAATGACGCCAATTGTTGCGGTAATACCCACGATCAGCAAAGCAATGATAGTTAAATCCATAATGTAACCGCCCATGATAAACCTCCACCTTTTTTTCACATACTTGAGTTAATTCATGATCTGTATATCTTTAGTTTAAAAGAATTGTAAGCGTATGAAAAGAACTTTATTAAGAAAAAATAATATCAACATTATGATCATGAGTATATAGGAAAAGCTGGAAGCTTATCGGGTGAAATAAACTGTAAAGGAGATAAGCAATGCATTGGTATGAAAAATTGAATCAGTATTTCCCGATTGAGGAGATGAAATCAAAGGAGCACATGGAAACTTTATTACAGGAGCGCCCTGAAATTTATCAAAAAAATGAAGGACCGGGGCATGTTCTTATGTATGTTGAAACCGATGATTTCGTATTCATTGATTATTTATTTGTCTCAAAGGATACTCGAGGTCAAGGGCTTGGTCATAAACTGATTGAAAAGCTCAAAGAGAAAGAGAAGCCGATCATTCTGGAAGTCGAGCCAGTGAATTATGAAGACACAGATTCAGAAAAACGTCTTCGCTTCTATAAAAGGGAAGGGTTTGAACATGCCCGGACAATTGGGTACAGACGCAGATCACTGGCAACAAATGAAATCAATGAAATGGAAATTTTATATTGGTCACCAAATAAAGCTTCAGAAGAAATGGTGTATGAAGCAATGAAAAAAACCTATAACATGGTTCATACTTATAAGGATCAGGCGTTTTACGGGGAGTCCTACCAGCCGGTGGAAGAAGTACTTACGCTTGAAAATAAACGGGATGACTTATTGCAAGATTTATAATCATAAACGCAATCAGGAGGAAAGACCTGATTGCGTTTTCATTATAACGACCTTAAATGAGAATAAAAAAAGCGAGAAAAAATGTTTAAGCAGATCAAAAACGGGTATATTTAAGTAAATTGCGAATTTTGTATACTGACGGTCAAAATCACTAAAGATTTTTCGTATATTTATATGGACGGACAGCAAAGGAGATGAAAAATATTCATTAATAATGAAACTTTTCTCCATTTCATTCGTTATATATAAAGAAGACAGAAATTTTACATAGTACTGTGTAATTTTTAGAAAAAGGATACCTTTTCGAGTCTTTATGGTGTATAATAAACATTATAAAATTAAACTTATTATTATTTAATAAATGCCAGTCATTTGAAACAAATAATAGATAAGTAAATCTTAAGGAGTGTGAATTACCAATGGTCACTTTATACACTTCACCAAGTTGTACTTCATGCAGAAAAGCAAAAATATGGCTTGAAGATCATGAAATTCCCTACACGGAAAGAAACATTTTTTCAGAACCTTTGTCCATTGATGAAATAAAGGAAATACTTCGAATGACTGAGGATGGAACGGATGAAATCATTTCCACTCGTTCAAAGACATTTCAAAAATTAGATGTAAATCTTGAGGCTATGCCATTACAGGAATTGTTTGGAATCATCAAAGAAAATCCAGGCTTGCTACGCCGCCCAATCATTATCGATGAAAAGCGCCTGCAGGTTGGTTACAATGAAGATGAAATCAGGCGCTTTCTGCCTCGTAAAGTACGTACATTCCAATTGCGCGAAGCTCAACGTCTAGTAAATTAAATGATAAAGCTCCCGATTTTTGGGAGCTTTTTGTTGTTATAATGGAAATGCTAAAAGCATAATGTACATTAGGTCATCAAAAGTCAGCCAGACAAATTGAAAATAAGCAAGCTTTCTGTTAAAATAAAAAGAATACTTCCATTTTGCAATTGTTTGGTTGTCATTATATTTTTCTCTGAACGATTATCAGTGAGAGGCGCATTTTAGGCACTAAACGATAAAAAAAAGCTTTTTGCAAAAATGGGTAGATTTTTTATTTCCAAAATGGCGGTTTATAACATAAAATGAATGTACAAGATTATTCAATTTACCTTCCTTTAATGATAACAAGTTGCTATTAAGGGTAATAGATATGGACCAACTGCTTTTTGGGGGTATTAGTCCCTTCAAATCTTTGCCTGGAAGGGAGAGAAAGCGAATGGAAATCGAACGTATTAATGAGAATACAGTAAAGTTCTACATTTCATATATGGACATCGAGGAACGCGGCTTTGACCGGGAGGAAATCTGGTATAATCGGGATCGCAGTGAAGAACTTTTCTGGGAGATGATGGATGAGGTCCATACGGAAGAAGATTTTATGGTTGAAGGTCCATTATGGATCCAGGTCCAGGCCCTGGAGAAAGGTCTGGAGATACTGGTAACAAAAGCTCAATTGTCTAAAAGTGGATCGAACTTTGAACTGCCGCTCCCGAACGATAAATTGGGTGATATACCAGTTGATGAGCGAATCGAAGAGCTTCTTGACCATCAATTTAATCCAAAAGGATTGGATGAGGAAGAAAATTCCTTGGAAGATGAGCTTGAATTCTTGATGTATTTTAAGGACTTTGAGGATATCATTTCTCTATCAAAGCGGCCAGGAATTGATAAACTCAAAACAAGCTTGTACAGTTATTCTGAGAAATATTTTTTATACATTGAATTTCCCGAAGAAGAATTTGAAGATGAAGAGGAAATCGATAATATTCTAAGTGTTCTGCTTGAATATGGGCAAGAGTCAGGCTTAACGATTCATCGTCTCCATGAATATGGAAACAGGATTATCGAAAACGATGTCTTTCAAGTCATAAGAAAGTATTTTTCTTGATTGCATGGCCGATTTCAGAAATGAAATCGGCCTTTTTACAGTGAGCATACTACAATTTCACAATGGTGCTCTTTTGAATAATGTTGTATGAATCCTATCGTAAAATAGAAACGTATACATACAGTGGTTTGGAAAAATCAGAAGCTGGAAAACAGGTGGTTATCGTGAAGAATACAGTTAGGATTTTAACGTTTTTAGTCATTTTAGCAGGTGTCTATTATTTGTTTTATGAGAAGCTTGATACTGTATATCTTGGATACATAAGTATTTTCATGACATTGACAGTAGTTTTTATCAGCTTTGTGATCTTCCTCGAGAATCGTCATCCTGCCCAGACTTTAACGTGGATAGTTGTTCTCGGTGGTTTTCCGGTTGTTGGTTTCGTCTTTTATTTATTATTTGGCCGGAACCATCGGAAGGAAAAAATGTATCGCCGCAAATACTTTCTAGATAAACAAACTTTTACACGAATCGAAGGAGATAGTGATAGGGCGAACAAATCAAGGATGCTTGAAATGGAAGAAGATCACCGGCGGTTGTTCCACCTTGCCCAGAAGCTTGGGAACAGCCCAATATCCTTTGCAACTTCTACAAAAGTGTTGACTAACGGGCATGAAACCTTTAGCCATATTCTCGCCGAATTGAAAAAGGCAGCCCACCATATACATATGGAATATTATATTGTGCGGGATGACGGAATTGGCCATGAGATTAAGAATATTTTAATAGAAAAAGCCGAAAAAGGCGTGAAGGTAAGATTCCTATATGATTCGGTTGGATCATGGAAGCTTTCCAAAAAGTTTCTTGCGGATTTGATTGGCGCTGGTGTAGAGGTGGTCGAATTTGGTCCTGTTCGCCTGCCGTTTCTGAACAGCAAGTTCAATTTCCGGAACCATAGAAAAATCATTGTAATTGATGGGACAGTCGGGTTTGTAGGAGGATTGAATATTGGAGATGAGTATCTAGGGAGAAAGAAGGAATTTGGTTTTTGGCGGGACACGCATTTAATGGCAAAAGGAGAGGCTGTGCGCAGCCTGCAGCTGATTTTCTTGCAGGATTGGTATTATATGACGAATGATAGCTTGCTGACGGCGGAATATTTATCGCCTGTACTGGAAGATAACACTCATGGTGGAGTCCAAATGATTGCTGGTGGCCCAGATAATGAGTGGAGTGTGATTAAAAATATTTTTTTCTCGATGATTTCGTCGGCGGATAAATCAGTCTGGATTGCCTCTCCATATTTTATTCCGGATGAAGATATTTTTAGTGCGATCAAAGTAGCTGCTCTAAGCGGCCTTGATGTTAGGCTGCTAGTCCCAAAAAGGCCGGATAAACGAATTGTCTTCTTCGCTTCGAGGTCATATTTTCCAGAGCTTCTTGATGCGGGTGTCAAAATTTATGAATACGAAAAAGGGTTTATGCACAGCAAAATTGTCATTGTTGACGGCCAGCTTGCTTCTATCGGCACGTCCAATATGGATATGAGAAGCTTCCACCTGAACTTCGAGGTCAATGCGTTCCTCTATAAAACAAACAGCACCTGGAAACTAGTCGAGGAGTTCCAAAAGGATATTCAGATTTCAAAGGAAATTGACTTAGATGATTTCAATAAACGCAATATTGGGTACAGGCTTCTCGAATCCACCTCAAGGCTTCTGTCTCCCATGCTTTAACAGTCCGATTTATTTTATACTGTTTTTTTGTGAACATTTTGTTAATTTTTATAAGGAAGAAAGGAATCATTCCTTTATCCCCGAATTATATAAGGGAAAGGAGGTTCCTTTATGTTAGTGGCAAATAAGCGCAATGGGGAAGTGTTTTCCCTTGCAAATGGTAAGACCAAACAAGAATTGGTGGAGCTCAAATCTCGGGAAAAGTTTTACTGTCCCGATTGCGGAGAGGAGGTAATCATGAAGCTTGGCAGCAAAAAAATTTGGCATTTCTCCCATACCGTAAGCACAAGCTGTCAGTTTGAATACGATCGAGAATCAGAGTACCACCTAGCTGGCAAGCTAAAACTGTATAATTGGCTGAGAAGTCAGGGAATCGATGCTGAGCTTGAAAAATTCGACCAGGAGATGAAGCAGAAACCAGATATTGCATTTGATTGGAACGATCAAAAATATGCACTGGAGTTTCAATGTTCCGTTATTCAAGCGGATATTTTCGAAAAAAGAACAAAAACCTATCTGGAGCATAATGTGATTCCGATATGGATTGCAGCAGAAAATCTGATCAATCGTAAATCCCATATGATAGTATCTATGAATCATTTCCTCTATCTTTTTCTGCGAAGTCCCAATCTCGCATGGACCATCACTGCTTTTTGTCCTATCACAAATCAACTCATCACCCTTCATGACATCATTCCAATTTCCGCACGAAAGGCAATCGCCATTTTAGAAGGAAAAAATCTTAGTCAAGCGTCAATGGAGGATGTTCTTAGTCCAAATGGTAGGCAGTATTCTTTCATTAAACTTTGGCAAACAGAAAATCAAAAGTTGAAATCTAGCTATTTGATGAATCCCGGCGCCTGGCAAAATCGTTTTTTAAAAGAATTATACCGCAATCGTCTCAGTCTTTTCGCTCTCCCCGCTGTACTAGGATTGCCTGTTCGCTTCAGTCCATATATCGAAACACCATCCTTTATCTGGCAAACTTATTTATATCTCGATGTATTTCGTCATCATAAAGCAGGGGAATTCATTCATTATGCACGAATTCGTGCCGCCTTTGCTAACAGAGTCAAAAAAGGAGAGATCAAGCTCAGGACTCTGCCTGCTGCCGGGGAAAGAGATTCATGGTATGCTTTAGCGGATTACGTGTTTCTGTTAACAAAGGTTGGGTACCTGGAAAAAATTAATTCGGGGATGGTGAAAGTAACAAAAGAAATGAAGATTCCGGCTTCGCTTAGCTGCCAGTTGGAGGAGGAGGACAATTTTTTTGCGGAGTATGAAAATCATATTGTTCACTCTATATTCATTTCACATGAAAAAGGGAGTTCAAGAGTAAACTAAGAAAGTTAACGAAAAACTTTTCCAATCTCTTTCTTTTTTTTTGAAGGAAATAAAAGTCGATTATCGAATAGATAGGATAGAAGAATGTTTTTCGAATCCCGAAATTTTGTTAGGAGGATCCATATGGCGAATGAATCGAGCGTAACTAAATTGCCGTCAAGAGAGGAAGCAGCAACAGAGCATACGTGGAGACTGGAAGATATTTTCGCGAGTGATGATGCTTGGGAAAAAGAATTCAATGAAGTGAAGTTATTGCTTCCTTCTGTCCAGGAGTACCAGGGAAAGCTAGGGGAAAGCGCTGAACAGCTTTATGCCGTGCTCCAATTGCAGGATAAGCTGCTAGAGCGCCTTGGCAGACTATATACATATTCACACATGCGCTATGACCAGGATACAACGAATTCTTTTTATCAAGGACTAGATGATCGGATCAAGAATCTCTATTCCCAGGCAGGAAGTGCTCTGGCTTTTATAGTTCCGGAAATCCTGGCCATTGCAGAAGAAAAGATCAAAGGCTTTTTGCAGGAAAAAGAAGACCTGAAGCTATATGAGCAGGCTTTAGAAGAAATCAATCTTCAGCGTCCGCATGTCCTTTCTGCCGAAGCGGAAGCCCTGCTGGCACAAGCAGGAGAGGTAATGAGCTCGCCGTCCAATACTTTTGGCATGTTGAATAATGCGGATTTGGAGTTCCCTACCATTAAGGACGAGAACGGGGAAGAAGTGGAAATTACTCATGGCCGTTACATCCGTTTCCTTGAAAGTGAGGATCGCAGAGTACGCGAGGATGCCTTCAAAGCGGTTTTTAAAACATATGGCAGCTTCAAGAATACATTTTCTAGTACTTTGAATGGCAATATTAAAAAGGATAATTTCAATGCCCGAATCCGTAATTACCACTCTGCGAGGCATGCTGCCCTCGCTGCGAATAATATCCCTGAAAGTGTCTATGAAAACCTGGTGAACACTGTGAACGATCATCTGCATTTGCTTCACCGATATGTGAAACTTCGCAGGAAAGTTTTGGGGCTGGAAAAGCTTCATATGTATGATCTTTACACGCCGTTAGTGAAGGATGTGAAAATGGATATTCCTTATGGAGAGGCGAAAAATTATGTCTTGAAAGGCTTAGAGCCACTAGGGGAGGAATACAACAAAGTCCTTCAAGAAGGCTTTGAAAATCGCTGGGTCGATGTTTATGAGAATAAAGGGAAGCGAAGTGGTGCCTATTCGTCAGGTGCGTACGGCACAAATCCTTATATCCTGATGAACTGGCAGGACAATGTGAATAATTTGTTCACGCTTGCACATGAGTTCGGACATTCCGTCCATAGCTATTACACTAGAAAAACACAACCATATCCATATGGAAACTATTCGATTTTTGTGGCAGAAGTAGCTTCTACTTGCAATGAAGCGCTTTTGAATGATTATATGCTGAAAACGATCGATGATGAGCAGAAGCGAGTGTATCTATTGAATCACTATCTTGAAGGCTTCAGAGGAACAGTATTCAGACAGACGATGTTTGCTGAATTTGAACATATGATTCATCAGAAAGCCCAGAATAATGAAGCCTTGACAGCTGATTCTCTGACAAAGGATTATTATGAGCTCAACAAAAAATATTTCGGAGAAGAAGATATTATCATTGATGAAGAAATCGGATTAGAATGGTCGAGGATTCCGCATTTCTATTACAACTACTATGTTTACCAGTACGCGACAGGCTTCAGTGCAGCGACAGCGTTAAGCAAGCAGATTCTTACAGAAGGACAGCCGGCTGTCGAGCGCTATCTGGAATTCCTGAAATCGGGCAGCTCAGACTATCCAATTGAAGTATTAAAAAAGGCAGGAGTCGATATGACAAGCTCGAAGCCAATTGAAGAAGCTTTGAAGGTATTTGAAGAAAAGCTGAACGAAATGGAAGCTTTGCTTAATTAAAACAAAGAACCGGCTGCCCAGGTGCAGCCGGTTCTTTCTTACAGATGAGGATTTTAATGAGTTATCTGATAGAATGCCGCATAAGGATATCATTCTGCTTGAAAGATGCCCTTATAGAGGTGGAAATGCTTGCATAAGGGTATCATTCCGCCAGAGAGATGCCCTTATAGAGGTGGGAATCCTTGCATAAGGGTATCATTCCGCCAGAGAGATGCCCTTATAGAGATGGGAGTGCCTGCATAAGGGTAACATTCCGCTCGAAAGATGCCCTTTTGGCAGTTTTGTTTCCCAAATTGCTATATTATGCAACGTTTGTCGGAGCTGATCAAGGCGCCATGAGCTTTTCTTAGAATCCTCTAAACTTTTTTCGGTTATTTACATAGATCAGTAAAATAAAAATGGCGAAAAACAGAAGCGGGGAAGTCAGGTATAATGGGAGAAGATGCATCAATCCTCCGATTTGAAGACCAAAGGAAAAAAAGAGGAAGACTGCCATAAAAAAGAGAGCTATTTTGTCCAAAACCATCACTCCCTGATATGTTTTATACTTGATCTATATGCTTCTGTTCAGATGATGATGATGAGTATTTGACAATATTGTGAAATAACACACAAGTGCATTGTTATTCTTGTTTCATCTATGGTATATTTAGTGCGTGAAGTTGATCACAAGCAAACATTTACCCCTTTGTTTGACCGTGAAAAATTTCTCCCATCCCCTTTGTTCGTATAAAATAGAAAAAAGACTTTGTAGTTGGAGCTGCAAGGTCTTTTTTTTCCTGCCTAATAACCAATTGAATGTAATAAACGATAAAAAGCGACAAAAAAATGACCTAGCAATTGCAAGGTCATCCTTCTAAATATCGCCAGAACATCCCATACTTTGCTGGGATTTGTTCGACAATTTGCTTTAACATCAGTTTCTTTAGTTCCTTCTCAGCCTGGGGCACCGTCATGTCGTATACGACGGCCACTTCTTTGGAGGCAACCATTTTATACTGTTGCAGAAACTGTTCCAGGCTTGGCGGTTGGGCCGCGTCCGGTTTTTGCTGGAGCATTTCTTCAAGAATCTGGACGTATACCTCATATGGATAAAGTCCGGTAATCTTGATGCCTTCTTCTTCTACATTCGCATTGAAAAAGACAAGCGTAGGGATTTCCTGAACGCCCATTTCATTCGTGATTTTCAAATCACACTGAAATGTCTTGGCGGCTGTTTCAGAATGTATATCTGTTACGAATTCCTCTACGTCCAAACCAACGCTTCTAGCACATGATTTCAACACTTCAAAGTTCGAGACATTCTGTTTTTCAAGAAACAGTACTTCCTGGAGCTTGCGCAGGAATCGGATGCCTTTCTTTTTTCCCTGTAGTTCTGCCGATTTAATGGCGATCGACGCTAAATAAGGGGACGAAACAGGGTTTTCATACCAAAGCGAGCCATCACAGGACATGCCGGTTCTGCATGCTGTTTTTTCCCAAAGATCAGCAATTGTTTCATATCCTTTTTTCCGGTTCATATTCAAGGTGGCAAGACGGCCGCTTAATACATGCTTGATGGAAAAATACTTGCCGTATTCGATCTGCAACTTTTTGATGATTGGCTCTAAAGCCCAGCATTCCGGACAAAGCGGATCAATGAACATATAAATTTCGATAGGCTTCTTGTCTAAGCAATGGCAGTCTTCTGCCGGATCATAGCTTAAAAGATTTTCGCGGCTGAGTTTCATGTGTTCTCACCGGTTTCAGTATCTGGGGTATTGATCATATGCTGTGCGGTAAGATAGAGCCTGGCAAAAAAATCCTCCCTGACAGAACTTTCGAGACCCACTTCATCCATGGCTTCCGACATGCAACTAATCCATGCTTTCGCCCTGGTTGGTGTGATTTCGAAAGGTTGATGTCTGGCCCGAAGCATCGGATGGCCATGTTCGTTCGTATACAAAGGCGGGCCGCCTAAATATTGAGTCAAAAACTGCTTTTGTTTACGGGCAGTTTCCGTTAAGTCGTCCGGGAAGATAGGAGCAAGATCAGGATGCATTCCAACACGGCGGTAAAAAGCATCGACCAGCCGGTGAAGGGTTCCTTCGCCAATGGCTTCGAATGGTAAGGTCTTATTCTCAACCATATTGATAACTCCTTTAAAATAGATTTTAGAATCTGCATGGATATTATGCTATTAATTGTAGCAATGCTGTATTTATATCTCAAACAATCGGCTTGTGTTCAATGATAAAAGCCTTTTGTATTTCTTGAAAAGCTGTTCGCTATATTAATTTACACAAAAAAGCCGCCTGTTACCACTGACAGGCGGGCAAAAATTGATGGAAGTATTATCCTTTTAGCTGGAATAAATATCGGTTACTTGTCGTACATAGTTTTTTGTTTCCTTGAATGGTGGAATTCCACCATATTTATCAACATTGCCAGGGCCAGCATTATAGGCTGCAAGAGCGAGATCGACTTGATTTTCATACTTGTCGAGCAGCTGTTTTAGGTACTTAGCGCCTCCTTGGATATTTTCAGCAGGATCAAAAATATTTTTGACTCCAAGGTCTTTGGCGGTCGCAGGCATCAGCTGCATCAATCCGGACGCGCCAGCATGGCTTACAGCGTTTGGATTAAAATTAGATTCCTTTTGAATGACCGATTTGATCAGCTTGGCTGGTACAGAAAACATAGCAGCAGCCTGATCAATTAAACCATCAAAATTCGCATTACTATTGGTCGCGATTTTTGTAAGTTGAATAGGAGGGAGCGTTTGCGCAATGTTCTGCTTCGATAAATCAGAGGAGCCGACTGCTGCCAGAGCATCCTCGAATAGTTCATCCAGCTTTGTTGCCGTGGCACCAAGGGCAGTGCTCTGATCATTCAAAATGCTAGAAAGCATGTCCTGGAACAAACCGCTTGCCGATTGTCCTGGATTGGAATGGAAATTTTGAAGCGCCTGCAACTCAAGCATCGCTTTTAACTGATCAATATTCATTATGATTCTCCTACCTGATCTACTCTCTTATAAGAGGGGGTACTTTTTAGCATAAAAACGTTTGATCTTATTATCGGTATGTCGAACAGGTATGTTTAGATCAGTAAGTAAATTGGAAAAAATCTGCAATCCTTCTGAAGCATCTGTTACTTCATATTCTAGCTCAAAATCTTCTGTATTGAAATAAAAACTATGGTCTAGGACGAGTAATCCTTCTTTATACTTAAATTCTGCGCGCATCGTCGTCAGCGAGCCGAAATATTGTAGCTGCTCGCTATCGTGAATGAAGGAGGACACAGTGTCCTTCACCTCGCCCTCAGGCAATTTGCCTGTTATCAAGGCTTCCTTTTTCTGTGCATCCGTCAGAATTTGATTTGTTTCGAGCAATCCCTGTTGTGCAGGCTGCTTTAATGTCAGTTCAAACTCATGGTCTTTTTCCCTGATTCGCAATGCCGATCCACTATCCTTCAAGGTAAATGAAGGAGTATCAAAATAATGATTGACCTGCTTTTTAAAGTGACCAGCTTCCAGTTTGAAGTAGCTTAACAGAAAGTTGAATTCTGTCTCTGTCAGCAGGTTCTTAAATTCGATTTCAATGTTCTGGCTCATCTTTGTCCGCCTTTCCAAATAAACTATTCTTATTATCTCGCGAAATCCTGTTGGCTTCAATCTTTAGTAGAAAATGGTTCATTATGATAAAATAAAAAGGATTATGGAGGTTGAAAAAAATGAGCAAAAAGATTATTATCACCGAGGCAAAAGTAGAAAAGGATGAGCTCCTGCTCTTGACAGACATGGAGACACAAATAGCAAGCCTTCGAGCAACGGGGCAAATGCTGGTGGATTCCGATCAATTATCATTTATTTATATTGTTGAAAAGGAAGATGAATATCAATATATCACCATTCCTGAGGTGGTCTGGAGTTCAATTCAGCAAGGTCTTCAGTACGGGTTGGAAATAGTTCTTGCAAATCCAAGTGGCAAACTTAAATTGGATAGATTCCGGCTTGAACTGGAATATTTGATTGAAAACATAACGGGGAACAGCAACTATGGAGACGAAATGGTCGCGAAAGTGGAACAGCTTTTTGCTGCACCCTCAGCTTAAACTTCGTGAAAAGAACAGGATGAGGTGATGAATGTGAAACACTGGGAACAATTTTTAGAACCTTATAACCATGCAGTGGAAGAGTTGAAGGTAAAGCTTAAAGGAATTCGAAGCCAATATGAGCTTCATTCCGACCATTCGCCAATTGAATTTGTCACGGGAAGGGTAAAGCCAATCGCAAGCATACTAGATAAAGCCCATCAAAAAGGAATTTCGCTCGATAAACTTGATTCTGAAATGCAGGACATCGCCGGATTGAGAATCATGTGCCAGTTTGTTGATGATATTAAGACAGTTGTTGAACTATTAAGAATCAGAAATGATTTTGAAATAGTCGAGGAAAGAGATTATATTTCGCATAAAAAAGCAAGCGGTTATCGCTCTTACCATGTAGTCATACGCTATCCAGTTCAGACGATCAGGGGCGAACGAAAGATTCTCGCAGAAATCCAGATCAGAACGCTGGCAATGAATTTTTGGGCAACAGTGGAGCATTCATTGAATTATAAGTACAAAGGGCTGTTTCCGGAAGATATTAAAACCAGGCTGCAGCGGGCTGCCGAGGCCGCGTTCCGCCTGGATGAAGAGATGTCGACAATACGGGGAGAAATTCAAGATGCACAAGCTTTTTTTACCCGAAAAAAAGAAATGCAGCAGGATGGGAAGAAATAGTCTAAATTCGATTTGCAGGGGTGAGGGATGACATGAAATTTGCGATTACGACAAAGGGGGATACACGGTCCAATACATTGATGCAAAAAATGAGGACGTATCTTTTGGACTTTGATCTAATCTATGATGAAGACCAGCCTGATATTTGTCTTTCTGTCGGCGGCGATGGCACGCTTTTGTATGCCTTTCACCGATACAGCAGCAGGCTGGATAAAACTGCATTCATTGGAGTACATACAGGGCACCTCGGTTTTTACGCCGACTGGGTTCCTGAAGAAATTGAAAAGCTTGTCATTGCCGTAGCAAAAACGCCGTACCAGGTGATTGAGTACCCGCTGCTCGAGGTCATTATAAGGTATCAGCACGGCGGTCGGGAAACAAGGTATTTGGCACTGAATGAATCCACGGTTAAATCCGTGGAAGGTACCTTGGTCATGGATGTTGAAATTAGGGGCCAGCATTTCGAACGCTTCCGAGGGGATGGATTATGTGTATCGACGCCATCAGGAAGTACCGCTTATAATAAAGCATTAGGTGGGGCTATCCTGCACCCGTCTCTAAGGGCGATCCAGGTAGCAGAAATGGCTTCCATCAACAACCGGGTGTTCCGGACAGTTGGATCCCCGCTGATCCTTCCAGATCACCATACATGTACTTTGAAACCAGTCAACGGGCAGGATTTTCAAGTGACAGTTGACCATTTAACCCTATTGCATAAGGATGTAAAGTCCATTCAATTCAGAGTAGCAGATGAAAAAATTCGGTTCGCGCGTTTCCGCCCCTTCCCATTCTGGAAAAGGGTGCATGATTCCTTTATTTCTGATAGTGACTAGCAATCATAACTGTAAGTTACTTGTGGAACGATAAAAATAAAACAACTAAGACGACAGGAGCCGCTGACATGGCAAAAAACTTCACGTTGGATTTTGTTGCCGGGATTGCGGATGAGGGAAAAATGCTCAGAGAATTCCTTAAACAAATGGAAATCTCTAAAACGGCGCTGACTGATATTAAATATAACGGTGGCGCCATTTCCGTCAATGGCCAGGATGTAACTGTCAGGTACAGATTGAAGGCGGATGATCGAGTCAAAATTAAATTTCCTCCTGAAATTCTGTCGGAAGGGATGAAGGGAGAAAAAATCCCACTTGCTATTCTTTATGAGGATGAGTATGTATTGGTGGTTAACAAGCCTTCAGGGATGAATACCATCCCTTCTAGGGAGCATCCTGTTGGCAGCCTGGCAAATGGATTGATCGGGTATTATGAAAATAATGATATTTCTGCAACAACCCATATTGTTACACGGCTTGACAGAGATACGTCAGGGCTAGTTCTGATCGCAAAACATAGCCATGTCCATCATTTACTAGGAAAGCAGCAGCGCTCTGGCGGTGTACATCGCAGCTATGAGGCATTTGCTGAAGGCATTATTGAGCAGGATGAGGGAATGATTGAAGCTCCGATTGCAAGAAAACCTGACAGCATCATTGAACGGCAAGTCCATGCTGATGGGCAATACGCCTGTACGATTTTTAAAGTGGCTGGACGATATGGAACGTTCACTCATCTACACCTCCAACTGAAGACCGGCAGGACCCACCAAATTCGAGTACACATGAGCTTTATCGGTCATCCGCTGCTTGGGGATACTCTATATGGTGGCCAAAAAAAAATTGTAACAAGACAGGCATTGCACTGCCGCGAACTGTTTTTCATCCATCCTTTTTTCGATAAGGAAATGCACTTCACCGCAAGTCTTCCAAATGATATGCAGGAAGTGCTGGAAAAGAAACTATACCGAAAGGAAAGGAGGTAAGGCGAATGTCTGAAGACCGTCAAGAATCGGCGTCCAGGCAGCAAATTAATTCAGAGCTGTTGTTGGCAGCACTTTACTCAAATAAATTAGAAGAGTTCCGAGCGGAATTTTTAGATCTGCATCCATACGATCAGGCTGAATTTTTCAGTAAACTTGTGGACGAGGATCGTGCGAAAATATATAATTTCCTTTCACCTGAAGAGATGGCGGATCTTTTCGAGAACCTGGAAGCAGATGAAGAGAATTTTAAAGATGTATTGGCACAGATGAATCCGAACTATGCTGCTGACATGCTGTCAAATATGTATGCAGATGACGCGGTGGATGTCCTAAACGAGCTGGATAAAGACCAAGTTGCCAGTTATTTAACAATTATGAACGAGGAAGCAGCGAAGGAAATCAAAGACTTGCTGCATTATGAAGAATATACAGCAGGAAGTATTATGACGACAGAGTTTATTGCGATATCTGCCAATCAGACGGTCAGGTCAGCCATGTACATCCTGAAAAAAGAAGCACCAAGAGCAGAAACGATTTACTATATTTTTGTTGTCGATGAAGAGAAAAGGCTTGCTGGAGTCATCTCCCTGAGAGACTTGATCGTGGCTGATGATGAGACGATGATCGGTGAAGTGATGAATGACCGGGTTGTTTCCGTATCGGTAGGGGAGGATCAGGAAGAAGTAGCTCGGATGATGCGGGATTATAACTTTCTCGCCCTTCCTGTCGTTGATTTTCAAAATCATTTGCTTGGAATCATCACGGTTGATGACATCATGGACGTTATGGAGGAAGAGGCATCGGATGATTATTCAAAGCTGGCTGGTATTGCAGACTTAGACACGATTGACCGGAATCCATTTACAGCAGCTAAGAAACGACTGCCATGGCTGATCATTTTACTGTTTTTAGGGATGTTTTCAGCGAGCTTGATTGGAAGATTTGAAGAAACACTTGATAAGGTTGCAATTTTGGCAATCTTCATTCCCTTAATCGCCGGAATGGCAGGAAACACCGGTACTCAGGCACTCGCAGTGGCAGTCAGGGGAATTGCAACCGGCGATCTTGAAAAAGAAAACAAATGGAGCATTATCCTCAGGGAAGCTGGTACAGGATTGATTACCGGAGCGGTATGCGGGATTCTGGTTGCCGCTGTTGTTTATTTTTGGAAAGGCGAATTTTTTCTCGGGCTATTAGTTGGCATTTCGATCTTTATTACTCTGATCATCGCGACACTGGCTGGGTCGCTTGTTCCGCTGCTGATGCACAGATTGAAAGTGGACCCTGCAGTTGCATCAGGTCCATTTATCACTACGATCAATGATATTATCAGCATTTTGATTTACTTTGGAATGGCTAAAATATTCATGAGGTTTCTAATTTAAACAAGAGGAGGGAGCAAATGGAACAGCATGCCTCGATTACATCACTTGTAATTGTCATGGTCGTAGCATTCATCACACCTATTATTTTACATCGCTTAAAATTAACTATCATCCCTGTAGTAGTCGCTGAAATCATCATGGGTTTGCTGATCGGTAAAAGTGGCTTCAATATTGTCCATGAGGATGCATGGCTAAGCACACTGTCAACTTTAGGATTTCTGTTCCTGATGTTCTTGAGTGGGTTGGAAATTGATTTTACTGCTTTTTCAGGCAATAAAAAGCAAACGAGCAGAAGGGCCAATGAAAAAAAAGAACCAAATACATTCGTGGTCGCTTTGATCATCTTCATAGGTATTTTCATTGTCTCATTGGGTTTATCGTACTTATTCGTACTTGCTGGTTTTATCGAAAATATGTTTTTAATGACATTGATCATTTCCACGATCTCGCTCGGAGTTGTGGTGCCAACCTTAAAGGATGCCCATTTAATGAAAACGAATATTGGCCAGATAATTTTACTGGTGGCGGTAATTGCTGACTTGGCAACGATGATATTGCTCGCTGTCTTTGTTTCGATTTATGGTGGAGGAGAAGGAAACACTTGGCTGTTGCTTGTTCTGTTCGCTGCGGGAGTCTTGCTGTACTTTGTCGGCAGAACTTTCAAGAACCGAAGCTTTATCAATGCACTTTCAACAGGAACAACACAGATTGGCACGCGTGCTGTCTTTGCCTTGATCATTTTGCTGGTTGCCATCTCTGAAACAGTTGGCGCCGAAAATATTCTGGGAGCATTCCTCGCAGGTGTTCTTGTGTCCCTGCTTGCTCCGGATCAGGAAATGGTCCATAAGCTTGATTCATTTGGCTACGGATTTCTGATTCCGATTTTTTTCGTAATGGTCGGTGTGGATCTGGATGTTTGGTCCTTATTTAGTGACAAAAAGCTGTTGGTGCTAATTCCGTTATTGCTTTTGGCATTATTTTTATCAAAATTGATCCCAGTCTTTCTGCTCAAGAAATGGTACGGTACAAAGACGGTTTTGGCAGCGGGCTTCTTGCTGACTTCTACTCTGTCGCTAGTCATTGCAGCTGCAACTATTGGTGAAAGAATGGAAATGATCACTGCAGGGATGAGCGGAACACTGATTCTGGTCGCAGTTATTTCCAGTGTTTTGACACCAATTTTATTCAAAAAGTTATTTCCAGAAGAAAAGGCTGAGAATATGAAAGTCAAGGTGGCATTTATTGGTGCCAACCAGATGACACTCCCGGTTTCTAGAGCCCTTCACTCTTCATTATATGAACCGGTCATCTATCATACAAAACAAGATAAAGCGGAGAAACTAGCTGACACTGTGTTCGAAATAATGGAAATGGAGAATTATGAACTTGAAACACTTGTTAAGGTGGAAGTGTTTGATGCGGATATTATGGTGATTTCTACGGGGGACTATCATCTCAATGCGACCATCGCTGTAAGCGCGAAGGAACATGGGGTGGAACGAGTTATTGCGAGAATAGAAAGTCTGGACCTTGCCGAGCAAGCCCAGGAAGAGGGAATTGAAGTTTTCTCTGTTCTTCGTTCAACGGAGATGCTGTTGCGTGCGATGATTGAATCACCGGGTGTCCTGACAATCCTGACCCAACAGGAAAATTCGCTGCATGAAATAAGGATGCTTAATGATCATTTTGACGGCATGACATTAAGACGGTTTCCATTCACCGGGGATGTCATCTTTGTCCGCATCCTGCGGGAGAATGAATCGATCGTGCCTCATGGAGATACTGAAATGCGCCTAAAGGACCGTTTGATCGTTACAGGTTCAAAAGAATATGTTGATGAACTAAAAAGGGAACTCGAATTTTGTTTTTGGTGCTGAGTTTGTAACGATCTCCGCCTATCCGGCGGGTTATTCTTTCCAAAAAAATGAATATAGTGTAGAATTAGCACTAGGTACTAATAACTTATATTAATAAGGGGATAGGGAAAAATGACTTTTTCATTAAGTGGTAAAACGTATGTAGTAATGGGTGTAGCCAATAAACGGAGCATCGCCTGGGGGATTGCTCAATCGCTCCACAATGCCGGTGCAAATTTAATTTTCACCTATGCAGGTGAGCGTCTGGAGAAAAATGTCCGGGAACTTGCGGAATCACTGAATCAAAATTATTCCGTTTTCCCATGCGATGTGACAAGTGACGAAGATGTCGCGAAATGCTTTACAGAAATAAAAGAAGCAGCAGGCTCGATTGATGGTGTTGCCCACTGCATCGCATTCGCAAACAAAGAAGAGCTACAAGGGGACTATATGAATGTAACCCGTGATGGCTTTCTGCTTGCCCAAAATATCAGCGCATATTCCTTGACAGCTGTAGCCAAAGAAGCGAAAGAGCTAATGACAGATGGCGGAAGTATCGTGACTATGACTTATATAGGCGGGGAGCGCGCGATTCCAAATTATAATGTGATGGGAGTGGCAAAAGCCGCGCTTGATGCCAGTGTCCGTTATCTTGCTGCGGATTTAGGTAAGCATAATATTCGGGTAAACTCGATTTCAGCCGGTCCAATCCGCACCCTATCTGCTAAAGGCGTAAGTGATTTTAATTTGATTTTGAAGGAAATTGAAGAGAAAGCCCCGCTTCGACGCCATACTACTCCGGAAGAAGTTGGCGATACAGCAGTTTTCCTATTTAGCGATATGTCCAGAGGAATTACAGGAGAAAATATTCATGTAGATTCTGGATTTCATATTCTTTAATCGATTCCCTCGCTTCTATTTGAAGCGAGGGTTTTTTAACAAAGACTGTCTTTTTGTTTCTACTGGTAAAACTTTATGATGTCCATTCAACACCTGCACTCTAGCCGCATACAAATACATAGGACGGATTTAGATAATAGGTGAAAAGGAGAAGGATGGACATGTCAAAAAACACAAATACATCAAAGCCTTTGTTGTTTATCAGCCAGCCGGAATGGCAGACAGCAGAGTCTAATATGCAATCAATATTCTATATTAAATTAAAAGAAAAACAGCAAGAGCTGGCAACCATAGTTGAACTAGAAAAGGGCAGTGAACAGCCTGCAATCGTTCAAATGCAAGAGGATCAACTGGATTCCAATTCCGAAAAGGCTGCGCAACTGATGGCAGAAGGGAACGCGAGCAAGGAAAGCGAGTTGCCGGTTGAGCTGGTTCCTGAAGCGCTTGATTCTGATGAACCAGCAGATGAAGAAAATAAACAGCAAATCATTTTACCGATCGACCAAATGAGAGCGGAAATGAAGCAGATGCTGGATGGCGATCCTGCTTCAACAGGGAATCAGGAAGCCGAGACAGAAACGCAAGCAAAACCGAAAGCAGATCCTCAATTAGTTCAAATGTTCCTGAAAGATCTGATCCCGAAAGCCGATGAGGATCTGATCAAAAATATTCAAGAAGGAAACCTCGATTCACTTGAGAAAAGACTGGTCACTGTTGACAATGACAGCCAGGAAAAATTGGCAACAGACGAGGTAGATTATAAAGAACTAAAGCAAACGATTTCAAGATTGGCGCGGTATCCAAATGTAATTAAAAAGCCGTTTTGCGAAGCGAGTGTGAACGGAAAAAAAATCAAATTTCAAGTTGAGAGCAAACGCGGCGACATCGTAAGGCTCCGAATCGGTAAAAAGATCCAGGAATGCAATATTGTCGACCTCGTTGACTTTAAAATGATATAAGAAAAAGGGCGCCGATCAGGCGCCCTTTTTGCGTTCCTTTTAAGAATGATTCATGCTGTAATGATAAACAAAAAGGCTGTTTCTTCTTACGGAAACAGCCTTTTCGTTTTATAGCAAATCTTGTGGGAAAAGGCATGATACGCCGCAGAAGCAGTTGAGATCGACTGTGATGCACACTTCAGTGCGAACCAATGCAGTAGCGGTAGCTAGCCCTGATAAAGGGGTACCGCCTAATGGTGTTCCATCCTCAAGGATTTCCAGTACAGCGCAGCATGTTTCAGGATCCACTTCGACTACCCTGAAAATATAGCCGGATACGGGTGCGAATGGTGTTCCAACAACCCCAGTCCTTGCTACCCCTAGCCCTTCAAATGGAGCACATGTACCTTTACAATACAGGATGACTGGAATCGTGTCAGCAGTCCCGTTCACCACTCCGTTTAATAACTCCTGGATCGCTGTTGCACAGCTATCCGTGCAGCCTGAGCTTGGACTTACCTTTTCTTGGGCTTCAACAATCGCTAACAATGTATCACACACGCAGTTGCTTGTGTAGTATTCAGAACCACAACTCATGGTTTCTCCTCCTTATATTAATTAATATTTTCTTTAACAGAGTATGTTTTTACGGGTAAGGTGGAATAAGTAAAACGCCCAATTTGGATGAATTCATCAAATTAGCCAAGCTTGAAAGGAAAAAGTAGAGACAGCGTAATCCCGCGTTCTTAGAGTCCGACCATATCAACATTCATCCATTCCTTTTTAAGTAAAAAAAACTGTTCTTTTTTCATAACACATCAGAACGATTGTCAGAAACTGGGACACACGTATATTTTTTGTCCACTCTGGACAATTAACCACTCCAACATATTCCTTTTACATATATAAGTATAGATAGCAAAAAAGTTAAATTTGAAAGGAGAATGAATCATGCATATTGATAATTTCCCTCCGGTAGCTTTTCCTAGTGGAGTTTCCTCAACGGGTTTATGGACGGTCCTCCTCTATTACTATCAGAATGGAGCGATCATCCCAGAAGTGTATGTAAGAAATACCCAGCAGACAACGACTCTTGATTTAGTTGCTGTCAGGATCGTGACATTAGGAACAGATTTTGTCATCTTTGAACAAGTTACCTCACCTGGCGTTGGTCTTATCCTCGTCATGATCGAGGATATCATTGCAATAGACCTTCCTTCTTAAGAAACAAGCAGGGCCTTCTAACAGAGGCCCCGTTTTAATGAAATGAAAAATTTCTTATTGAGGGGGCGCGCATATGATCGAAACCCTGGAGACAAATGGGAAACTAAACATCTTGTTCTTGACGAAAAACTTTGAAAATCGGATGGAGAAAAGCAGCAAATATTTAGCGGATGAATTAAGCGAGTATGCTTTTCTTGTCCAATATGGCGAGGATGGAAACATCCATGAAATCCTTGCAAAACTTGGTTTTACCCCTGATTTTATTTTGTTAAATGATTTTAAATACGATTATTGCCCGTTTGTCTGGGGATTCGCCGATTTAGGTATTCCAGTCGGGGCGATCGTGCATGATATAAAATACAAACTAAAACACAGAAAAAATTTTTATGAAAAAGAAAATATTCGCTACTTATTCACACATTATCGTAATGCTTCGTACAACTATCTTCCTGAATTCCGAGAAAGGTTCATTTGGACTCCCCACCATGTGCCAACGGATATTTTTTATGATTATCAATTAGAAAAAGAGATCGATTTTTTAATGATCGGTGCAATCTTCCCGAAGCTTTATCCAGAAAGAGTAAAAATGCTCGAAATCATGCAAAGAGAAAAAGGTTTTGTGTACTTTGGCCATCCAGGATATAAGGATTTATCTGGGAAAGAGGCTGTACTGATTGGTGAAGCTTACGCCAAGCAATTGAATAAGGCTAAAATTTTCCTTACTTGCGATTCGGTTGAGCACTTTCCATTGATGAAATACTTTGAAGCTCTGGCTTCTAATACGCTGCTTCTTGCTAGCGCTTCTGATGAGTTAACCGAGCTTGGCTTCGTTGACGGTGAGACTTTTGTTTCGGTGACTTCAGACAACGTCAGAGAAAAGGCACTATATTTTTTGGAGAATGAACAGGAGCGGAGAGCAATTGCACAGGCTGGATTTGAAATGGTGAACAGCAGGCACACCACAGAAAAACGGGCAAAAGAGCTGTTGAAAAAAATCGAAGAGATTGTAACAAAATAATGGTCAAAATACTCCTGGAAAAAGGGAGTCTTTTATTTATAGATAAGATGAAAACGGGAAAAGAGGTCACCAATGAGCCGTATTGGTGCTAAAAAGACCTTTTCACATAAATACACCTGGCATATGATCTCCGTTCTGAATAAGTTCCGTCTCAAGCAGGAGAAGGAAACGGCGAGTAGAAAGGTGCTTGCGCTTTTTTTGTTAGGAAATGCGCACATTTATTCGTCAATGGGCATGTACTCCATGCATCATTTCTTACCGTGCATAAATTATAGTGAATTGCGCTATTTACTATACGCCATGAGAGGTGAAAGCGATGAAGATTTTAACAATTCTGGGAACACGGCCAGAAATCATTAGGCTAAGCCTGATTATCGATAAACTAGACCAATTTGCAGACAAACATTTAATAGTCCATACCGGTCAGAATTTCACTGCCTCGCTAAGCGATATTTTTTTTCGAGAGCTGCAGGTCAGGGAGCCTGACTATCATCTTTCGCTAAAAAAGACCTCACTTGGAGGTCAGCTTGGGTCGATGTTTTCAGAATTGGAAAAAATAATTGAGATAGAAAAGCCTGACAAAGTCTTGCTGCTGGGTGATACGAACAGTGCCTTAAGCGCCATTCTCGCTGAACGGATGAATATCCCGGTTTATCATATGGAAGCTGGCAACCGATGCTTTGACCTTCGTGTCCCCGAGGAAAAGAACCGGAAGATTATCGACGCGGTGTCAAGCTACAATCTTCCATACACCGAAAAGAGCAGAGAGAACCTCATCAAAGAGGGGATTCCCGTTAATCGGATCTTTGTTACTGGCAATCCTATATTAGAAGTTTTGAAGTTTTATGAGCCCTCCATTGAAAATAGCAAAATTCTTGAAACCCTTGAGTTAAAAGAAAAAGACTATTTTTTAGCAACCATTCACCGAGCGGAAAACGTCGATGATGACAAAATTTTGACAGGAATTATGGAAGGCTTGAACACGGTGGCTGGAACGTTTAAAAAAAGGATTATTTGCAGCCTTCATCCCCGCACTGCTTCTAAAATGCAGTCAGCATTCACAATCGGCTTAAGTGAATTAATAGAATTTCATGAGCCATTTGGATTATTTGACTTTATTAAACTTCAGAAAAATGCCTTCTGTGTGCTTACAGATAGCGGAACGGTTCAGGAGGAGAGTTGTCTCTTGCACGTACCGGCAGTTACTGTAAGGAACTCAACTGAAAGGCCAGAAACGGTAGAATGCGGCAGCAATATCGTAAGCGGAGTGAAGGCTGAGCAAATTCTGCAAGCGGTAAAAGTGATGGTCAGCCAAAATGCTGATTGGCCATTTCCAGCTGGATATGAAGACCTGCATGTTTCTTCAAAGGTAGTTAAATTCATATTGGGAGGGAAAGGAATTGTTTGAAAATAAAACCATTCTTGTAACCGGAGGTACTGGCTCCTGGGGACATGAACTTGTAAGGCAACTGCTGGAAAAGACTCCAAGAGAAATCAGGATCTTTTCCAGAAATGAATCAAGTCAAGTGGCGATGAAGAGACAATTTTCGGATCCGCGGCTGACGTTTATCATTGGCGATATCAAAGAGAAAGACGTCTTAATGAGAGCAACAGAAGGAACCGACTATATTTATCATCTTGCCGCTCTTAAGCATGTGCCAGTATGTGAAGATCAACCTTTGGAGGCATTGAAGACGAATGTGCTCGGAACGCAGAATGTCATTGATGTAGCAATAAAAAACAAAGTCGATAAAGTGATCTATATTTCAACGGACAAGGCGGCCAATCCATCTAATTTTTATGGCCTGACAAAGGCAATGGGAGAGCGTTTGATCATTCACGCCAATCTGTTGAAAACTACCACGAGATTTGTATGTGTTCGCGGTGGAAATGTACTGGGAACAAATGGAAGTGTCATCCATGTATTCAAAGACCAAATTTCCAAGAACAACCAGATAAGTATTACCGACATGGAAATGACTAGATTTTTCCTGACGATTGAGGATGCCATCAAACTTCTTTTCAAGGCATCCGCCGAGAGCATTGGCGGAGAAATTTTCGTCATGAAGATGCCTACATGTAAAATAACAGACCTTGCGAAGGTATTAATCGCCGCATCAGGCAAGAAAAATGTCGGGATGGCACAACTTGGAATCCGGCCAGGGGAGAAGCTGCACGAAATTTTATTCTCGGAATATGAAAGTCAAAATACCATTGCCTATGATGAAAATTACTATGTCATCCTTCCAACCATTGAAATTCCTAACCTGAAAACCCATTATCAACATTATCCTAAAGTAAAGCTGGCAAATTATAATTCAAGTGAAAAGCTGATGTCTTTAGAAGAAATCAGGACAATGCTTGTTAAAGGAAGATTTCTGCCATGAAAATTTTGATATTGGGCGGAAAAGGAATGGCTGGCCATATGGTTACTGACTATTTGAGCAGAATCGATCGCTACGAGGTCTCTTTTACCAGCAGGACAGGGGAGGGGATTCCACTCGACGCAGCTAATTTTGATGAGGTTAAGGGGCTGATATCTGATAAGCAGCCAGATGTCATCATCAACTGTATTGGTCTATTGAATGATCAAGCAGCCGCAAACCTTGTTGAAGCCATAAAGGTGAACAGCCTTCTTCCGCATGTACTGGCGGAGACCGCTAGTCTGTACGAAGGCAAGGTGATCCATATCAGTACTGACTGTGTTTTCTCAGGCGAAAAGGGATCGTATGCGGAAACCGATTTACTCGATGGAACTTCCATTTATGCAAAAACAAAAGCGCTTGGTGAAATAACACATGCGCCACACTTAACCATTCGTACTTCGATCATTGGCCCGGAACTCAAAGAATCAGGCATCGGGCTGTTCCACTGGTTTCAGCAACAAACAGGCATGGTAAACGGCTTCACAAATGTATGGTGGAATGGAGTCACGACATTGGAGCTGGCAAAAGGGATCGACCACGTTATACAGAAGAATATTACTGGACTACTTCACTTAACAGCTCCACAACCAATTTCAAAGCATGATTTGTTGATGCTTTTACAGCAATCCTTTCAAAAAAATGATGTAAAAATTATCGAAGATGGACGTCTCTCGATCGATCGGACTTTGGTTAGTACAAGAAAGGATTTTGATTACCAAGTGCCAGATTATCCGGAAATGATTTCCGCTCTGGCTAATTGGATGAAGCAGAATGGATAGAAACAGAAAAGTACTCATTACCGGGGCAAACGGATTCATAGGCAGGCATGCTTGCCAATTTTTTGCGGATTGTGGCTACGATGTGACAGGGATGGTAAGGAGCCTTCCTTCCAAGCGTTCAGACGTAAAGCTGATATACGGGGATCTAGGCTGCCAGCAAAGAATAGGGGAAGTAATAAAAGAAATCAAGCCCGAACTTATTCTCCATTTGGCAGGCTTAAATAATGTCGGGGAATCATGGGTGGTTCCAGATGAATGTATTTCCATGAATGTCATGGGGACAGTCCACTTATTGGAGGCTGTCAGAAACAGTTGTCCGAAAGCCAATATGATTGTCGTTGGCTCCATGCTCCAGGAACAGCCGGAAGAAATACCAGCCAACCCATATTCCTTATCGAAAACAATCCAATTTCAGGTGAGTAAGGCGTGGGAGCATTTATTTGAAATGAATATTCTGTTTGTCAAGCCGACCAACTTGATTGGACCAGGACCTGCAAATGGAATTTGTTCGATCCTTGCACAGAAAATTGTCCAGATGGAGAGTGGAAAACAAAGCGGGACCATCTCCCTTGATTCCTTGGATGCCTCAAGGGATTTTCTGGATGTGAGGGATGCGGTAAAGGCATTCGCCATTCTGGCAGAGCTCGGACAAAAAGGCCATGTGTATGAGCTGGGAACAGGTGTTAAGAGACCCTTGAGGGAAGTGATTGAAGAACTCAGGCAGTTATCTGTCATAGAATTTGAAGTAAACGAGCAAAAGCCGCAAAAACGAACAATAAAACAAGTAAGTGGATATTCAACATTACAAGATCTTAACAATTTGGGATGGGAACCGTCGATCAGTTTGCAAACATCCTTACGGGATATTTTAGAATATCACCGCCGAAGAATAGGGGAGAATATGGATGAATAAAAAAGTATCCATTATTATTCCATTTTATAATTGTGCGTATGTGGAAGAGGCAGTTGAGAGTGCACTGAACCAGACATATCCCCATATCGAGGTCATCGTTGTCGATGACGGATCGACTCAGCATGTGGAAAAGCTGGAAAAATACATTGACACTGGCCGGATCAAGTATTGTAAAAAAGAAAATGGCGGAACCGCGAGTGCGCTCAATCAAGGAATTAGAGCTGCTGACGGAGATTATTTTTGCTGGCTAAGTTCAGATGATATTTTTCTTCCGGATAAAGTGTTGCGGCAGGTAGAATTTATGGAGCAAACAGGGAGCATGGCTTCCTTCATGTCCTTCTATTTTATAAATGAAAATAGCCAGGTCGTCAGCGAAGCGATGGAGTATCCATTCACAAACAAGCTCCTCTTTTATAAAATGTTACGCGTCAACTGCCCGATTAATGGCTGTACTGTCATGCTGGATAGCAGAGTTTTTGACGAAATTGGTTATTTTGACGAGTCCTTGCCATATACACATGACTATGATTTCTGGCTCAGGCTGATACAAGTTTATGACTTCTTGTATATCCCGCTTGCCTTGTTATATTACAGGGTTCATGGGGAAATGGGAACAAAAAAGCATGCAACTACCATTAAACTAGAGATTGAGAAGGTGAAAAATAAACATAGTGCAGCGATGAAGAGCCTGATTAAACAGGAAATTGCTGCTATCGTGAATAAAAATTCAAATTAGCTAAAGGTCCGCTACCAATTTGCGGATCTTTTTTTGATCAAAATGTTCCTAAATAGGCAAGCAAAGTTTAGCGATGGGAATAAATGGACTCCTTGGTGAAGATAGAAAAATAAATAATTTACTGTGAACAAGTGAAAAATAGAATCAACTTAGTGTCAAAATTTCAGAATGGGATGGGTAACGAGATGAATCAGAGAAGATGGCAGTACTTTTTTATCGTGCTAATTGTTACTTTGACAGCAGCAGGTTGTTCATTCGGCAAGACTTCCCCAGACAGCAGGAAATCGATGATCCAATCGGTCAATCCAGAACCCGATACCGTGGCTCCTTATGAACAAAAGAATAAAGAGCTGGCAGAAAAAGTAGAAAAAGATATACAGACTCTTGACGCCATTTACGATGTTGCGGTAATTAAAGGAAAGGAAGAAACGTTGGTTGCCTATAAGGTAAAGCATTTAAAGCGATTTGGCATGAAGAAAATTGAAAAGGATATCAACAAGCTACTGGAAGACCATTATCCAAATGAAGATTTCGTTGTGTCGAGTGATTATAAAATTTTTATAGAGACGATCGAATTGCTGGAGAGGATGAAGGATCCATCCTTTTCAGAAAAAAAGGCGGAACAGCAATTGCAACGTGTAATCTCTTTAAAAAAAGAAATGACATAAGAAGGAGTGAACGAAATGGGGAAGAAGAAAAATTTAACGCCAGTACAACAGCAGTATCAACAGCTTGAACAAAAACATGAGATCAAACGGCCGGTATGGAAGAATTGCCTGAACGCTTTTTGGGTTGGCGGACTGATCTGCGCAGTTGGACAAGCGATCACTTATTTTTATATTTACTTCTTTGATTTTACCGAACAAACAGCAGGGAATCCGACTGTTGCAACGATGATTTTCATTTCGATGCTTTTGACTGGGTTCGGAGTGTATGACCATATCGGCCAATTTGGCGGAGCTGGCAGTGCAGTTCCAGTAACAGGGTTCGGAAACTCAGTCATTGCAGCAGCGATTGAACATCGGACGGAGGGCTTTGTCCTTGGTGTTGGGGGAAATATGTTTAAGCTTGCCGGAAGCGTCATATTATTCGGAGTCTTTGCAGCCTTTATCGTTGCGCTGATCAAAACTTTATGGACAATGATGGGGGTGCTGTAAATGTTGACTGGAAAGCAGACGTGGCAATTCAGCAATAGTCCGGTCATTGAATCCTGGGGTACATCTGGAGGACCCTTTGAGGCAGAAGGAAAACTTGCAGCAGATTTTGATGTCCTTCATGATGATCTTTGGATGGGGCAGGATTCCTATGAAAAAGCGCACCGAGTCTTGCTGGAAGAGGCAATCCATTCAGCCTTACAAAAAGGAGAATTCCAAAAAGAAGAAATCCAATTCATGCTAGCTGGGGATCTGATTAATCAAATTACCCCTACCAGCTTTGCTGCAAGGACAATGGCAATCCCTTATTTTGGATTATTTGGCGCATGCTCCACCTCAATGGAGGGTCTCGCACTTGCATCCTTTATCATTAATTATCAGGGTGCAAAAAAGGTGGTAACGGGAGCATCCAGCCACAACGCTGCAACGGAAAAACAGTTCCGATACCCGACAGAATATGGCGGTCAAAAGCCCCCCACTGCACAATGGACCGTTACAGGTGCTGGGGCGGTAGTTTTGACAGATAACCAGGATAAACAAGGGAAAATTGTCACAACATCGGCTACGATTGGGAAGGTAGTTGATTTAGGGATTTCTGATCCGTTTAATATGGGAGGAGCTATGGCCCCTGCTGCCGCTGATACGATCATTTCTCATTTACAGGATTTACATCGGCACCCGTCTTATTATGACTTAATTGTTACGGGAGATCTTGGAAGGATCGGCCAGGCTACTACATATGAACTTCTTCAGCAGGCTGGACTAGAAATTACAAGAGAACAATTTCAGGATTGCGGACTGTTAATCTATAACGAAGATCAGCCTGTCCAATCAGGAGGCAGTGGTGCAGGATGCTCGGCGTCGGTTGTATATGGCCACCTATTGAATCATATGAAAAAGGGTGTTTATAGAAAGATACTGGTAGTTGCAACCGGAGCATTGCTTTCGCCGCTTTCATTCCAACAGAAAGAAACCATCCCTTGCATCGCACATGCAGTTGCGATTGAAAGGAATTAGAAAGGAGGAATCATCATGCTGCCAATGTTTTTCTGGGCTTTTGTCATTGGAGGTTTGATTAGTGTATTCGGTCAGTTGATGTTTGATGTTGTAAAACTAACTCCGGCTCATACGATGAGCTTGCTAGTGGTGATTGGAGCAATCCTCGATGGCTTTGGACTGTACGAGCCTTTAATTGACTTTGCAGGAGCCGGCGCAACCATTCCAATCACCAGCTTCGGAAATTCCCTGGTTCACGGTGCATTACAGGAAGCCGAGCAGCATGGACTCGTAGGCGTCCTAACGGGAATGTTCGAAATTACAAGTTCCGGTATGTCGGCTGCTGTCATTTTTGGTTTTATCGGTGCACTAATTTTTAAACCTAAAGGCTAAACTAAATAGGTAAAACTCTACATTCCTCAAAAAATGATAGGAACTCGCCCATACAATTCGGAAGCACCTCTCATATATTGTTAATGAGCAATCAAAAGTGAGGTGATAAGAATGGGCTACGGTTATGGTGGCTTTTGTGGCGGCGGTTGTGGCGGCGGCTACGGCGGTGGCGGCGGCTATTACGGCTCCACATTTGTATTGATCGTCGTGTTATTCATTTTGTTGATTATTGTAGGAGCCAGCTTCTACAACTAATTGAAAACAATGGCAAAGGCTGTTCCGTGTCGGAACAGCTTTTGCTGTTTTAGGCGCCACGCGCTGTTTATAATATGCCTTCTTGACAACTTTGCGCCATTTCCTCTCAAACCTGTCAAAAAAACATGGGTATCTTGACAACTTCGCGCCATTTCCCCTCAAACCTGTCATAAAACATGGTTATCATGACAACTTTGCGCCATTTCCTCTCAAACCTGTCAAAAAAACATGGGTATCTTGACAACTTTGCGCCTTTTCCTCTCAAAGCCTGTTAGACCCCGCCAGCCAAAGTGGCGTTATTATGTAGGCAACGTTTTTCGGATTTGAACAAGGAGTCTTTCCGACGGAGTGAAATTCACGTATTTTTTTCAAAATAAATCTTTTAATACAATAAATTGGATGACAGACTTCAAAGAGTTTGCGCCTTTTCATCACTGCCTTTCACCATTTTTGTATCTCTTCATACAATAGAGTAGGGAAAGAAGGAGGCGTGATTTTATATGGATAATCATTTCTTTAAGAATATAGAAAAAAAGACGGGCGTAAATATGAAAGATGTGTTTGAGCTGGCAAATTCATTACAAAATGCAAACTTTAAAGATGAGCAAACGGTAAGAGGGGTAATTCGCCGTGTTTCACAATTGGCCAACAAGCCGGTGAACAAAGAAATGGAAGACAAGATTGTTGAATCGATTGTAAAGGATGGAAAGCAGCTTGATTTCGGCCAGATTTCCAAAATGATCAACAAGAAGTAGCTAAAATCAGGAACAACAAATCAGGACTCGAAGTTGGTCCTGATTTTGGTATTTATGTTTATCTTGGTTAACAAAAAATTCCGAAAATTTTCGTGGTGCGTCCTTTCCTATGATTCTCCGCAAATACTAGTTATGTTGAATTGTATAAGGTAAAATCATCTTATATATGAAAAAGCACTTTACCTAAATAGACGGGCTGACTAATGAATTCCGCTATGCCAAGAGCAGAAAACATTCTGGAATAATTGAAAAAGAAGGCCCAAACATCTTTGAAGTGTTAAAGAATGGAGTAGGATCATCATCATTGAAAATCAATTTGATAAATTGCTGAATATCAAAACAACTGGTGAACAAAAAGGATTCATGACTTCCATACATTACCATCGATATGAGCCCACTCCATATAGTGCGCTTGAGACATTTTTCAATGAATACAATATGAGCAGTCATGATCAAATTGTCGACTTTGGATGTGGAAAAGGGAGATTGAATTTTTATCTACACCACCATTTCAAGGCAAGTGTAGTCGGAGTTGAAATGAATGAAACATTCTACCTGGAAGCTCTAAAAAATAAACAAAGTTACTTAAACAACTATCGAAACAGAGGAGATAGGATCACTTTTTATTGCCTGCTGGCAGAGGAATACGATATTTCACCTAATGAAAACAAGTTCTATTTTTTTAACCCTTTTACGGTTCAAATCTTCATGACTGTAATAAAGAACATCATGATTTCTTTTGAAAAACATCCAAGGGAGATTGACTTGATTCTATATTATCCATCTGAAGATTATCTATTTTTTTTGGAGAATCAGACAACGTTTGAACTGGTAAAGGAAGTGAATCTGCTGGAAAATAACCCGAATGAAAGGTTTTTAGTTTATAGATTGAAAAATTAAATGCCCCGGTATATTACCGGGGCAAAAATGAACTATTTTATACTCTGAGGATGGTTATCATCGGCCAGCTGTGCTGCTTTTGCGTTCAGTTCCACTTGTTCAGGTGTCTTGCAGCCTGGGATGACGGCAGTTACTGCAGGATGTTTCAAGACCCAGGATAGTGCCCAAGTGGCCATTGGAACACCATCAGGCACTTCGTTTTGTTGAATCTCTTCTACCTGTTTGAGTAGCAGGGAAGTTTCTTCCGTGTCATGTTTTGAGCGAACATCATCCGCGCTGAAAGTCACACCTGGTTTATACTTACCGCTTAAGTAACCACTTGCCAGCGGAACTCGGGCAAGTACCCCTAGGTTTTGGTATCGGCTGGTAGGGAGGATTTTTTCTTCTGGCTTCCGGTCAAGCCGGTTGTAGACGACCTGGATGGCACCAGCGTTAACGTCAGAAGCGTGATCTGTTTGATAACTTTCTTCATTCGATCGCAGAGAGATCCCGAGGCTGCGGATTTTCCCTTTTTCCATTTGCTTATCGAGCATTGTCCATAATTCGTCGTTGTTGAATTCTTCATCCGTACATGAGTGGGCCTGATATAAATCTATGTACTCTGTACGTAGCGCTTTTAGTGAGGCATCGAGCTGTTTCAATACTTCATTTGCACTCCAGTGACGTGTTCTTTCAAAATTACCATGGAAATGATGCCCGAATTTTGTTGCCACAATCCAGTCTTCGCGTTTATTCCGGCTCAGGTAATCTCCAATTAGGCTTTCAGACAAATGGTCCCCATAGCATTCGGCTGTATCAAGGAAGTTGATGCCTTTTTCGTTTGCTTTATCTAGAATGGCATCAACCTCATTTTGTTTAAAATCCTTTCCCCATTCACCGCCGTATTGCCAGGTTCCGATTCCTATTACGGATATATTAAGGTTTGTATTACCTAATCGTCTGTACTTCATTCCATCACCCCTTAAATAATTTATACCAATCTTATCATTTCAACCTCTTGAACAAAACTATTTCGAACTACAATCCCTAAAAGGACATTTGGCATTTGTCAAGGTACTGTTATTTGAAAAAGTTTACTACGGTCATAAACAGGGAAAAGAAAGAGTAGTATATAGTGAGTATTCGTAAATTGGGGGGATATCAAACAATGGGATACATTCTTCCGGTCATAAATTATCAATATAGCCAATATGCTGAACGAGAAATAGGTTTGGATTATGACCCGTATATGATTCAGGGCATGAATCGGATTCAAAAAGAAGCTCCATTGCTGAAAGGACAAGACCAACAAGAGCAAACAGCTGCCCTTTTTCAGAAGGAGCAACAGCCCGTGTTGGATATTAAGCCAGGAGCTTTCGATATACGTATCAAAGGCAAGGAACCAATAAGTAAGAAAAAGGTACATCCATTCGTTGTCAATAAGGCTTATGCTGAAATTACAGGTAAGGGAAGATACTACAGCGAGACAATTTGACCTAGCTGCCGTGCTGTTTTCTTTATTGTAGCTGCTAGTTGGTCATATACTTTTAGAGCAAACAAACCCCCGTTCAATTTAGAATGGGGGTTTTGAGTCTTATATCGATTTTTTCATTGTTTTATGCGGGATACCGGCATCCATAAATTCCTCTGAAACTGTTTCATACCCAAGCCTGCTGTAAAAGGGAAGGGCGTGTGTTTGTGCATTTAATTTCAAGGTTGACAGGCTCTGAGACTTCGCATATTCCTCGATTTTATTCATGAGGGCGATACCTGCTCCAGATTTGCGATTTTCTTTTCGAACACAAATTCGCTCGACCTTTCCGATTCCATCAAGGATACGGAATCTTCCTGCACCCGCTGCTTTTTGGTGATCGTCATATAAGACGAAATGAACAGAGTCGGATTCGTATTGATCAATTTCTTCTTCTTCCGGAACATTCTGCTCATGAATGAAAACGGTCCTGCGCACTTCAAATGCATCTGCTAATTCTTGTTCATTCGTAACTATTTTTACTTCCACGATTTTTTATTCCTTTCTAAGCCTGAATGTTTCATAAACTGTCCACGAACCATTGTCCAATTGATACAGCAAATGGAGGCGATCAGCAGTATCTTCGAATTGGACTTTTGTCATCCTCAAAGAACCATACACGTCCGAATGCTCATCATCTGACATATTCTGTCCGATGGTGATATGCGGCACAAAATTATACTCCTGGTCTCCTTCGAATGCTGAATTTAGCTCAGAATGGAGGGAGACTAAATCTTCAGGTGATTCCACCTTCAGGTATATTACATTATTTACCGGTTTAAAAGAACCAATCTTTGTAATATTTAGAGAGACTGGATTAAAATTCCTGGCAATCGCATCGATTTTTTGGACGACATTTTTAATTTCTTCTTCAGTTGCTTCAAATGGCGATTTTAATGTAAGATGCGGCGGGATTAATGCATAATGTGGATCATACCGTCTTCTTAATGAATTTGCATAATCTTGGATTTTCTTTGATGGAAAAATGACAATACCGAATTTCATCTAAAAACCCCCGTTTCATGATAGTGTTAAGCAACCCGAAAATATGATTGTCCTTCATTATAACAAATTTTCGAAATATATTATATAGAGAAGCATTCATCAAGAAAACATGTTTTCATGGCTCGTTTGAGGTTGGGTTGCCAATAGGTCCAAGTATGGTCGCCGCTGAATTCTTCGTAAAAATAGCCAAAGCCTTTCTCCTTAAATATCCTGGAAAGCTCTCTGTTGGGAGTTAGGAAATCTTTATCCGGGGAGGATGTTCGAACCACTGTCTCCCGTTCGCCGACCGTGTGGTATATATTTAGCAACTCAGGTGTATGGAAGTTTTTAACTGCCAAAAGTACTTCCTCATTCACATAAGGAGATTGAAGCAGAACCTTACCAAAAGTATGTGGATACTGGATAGCCGCTAGCAAGGAAGCGGTTGCAGCAAGTGAGTCTCCGACTAAGGCGCGCCCCATGCCCATTTGGTAAGTTGGATATCGTTCATCCAAATATGGGATAAGCTCATGAGCCAGAAAACGAATATAGGCGTGGTGCTTTTCCCCTTGTGGATGGTATTTTTGTCGCCTGTCTTCTACTGAATGATAGGGGACTCCAATGATAAGGACTTTTTCGATTTCATTTTTGCCCAGGAGTTCATCGGCAATCCTGCCAATTCGGCCTAGTTGGAAGTAATCTCGGCCGTCCTGTGCGATCAGTAAGGAATATTTATATAATGGGGAATAATTGGCAGGCAGATATGCAAGCAAACTCAGTTCTTCCCCAAGCTCTTTGCTTTGAAAAGGTATTTCTTCCATTTTACCAATAGGAAACTCCATTTACTTACCTCCCGGTTCATCAAATTGCACTAATTGTCAGTTCGATTTTAACATAGGTAGTAGAAAAAAGCTTTTCAGGCCATAAAAGGTAGAGTTAATTTCAAATATTTTTTCTTTGACAAAAGCATGAATAATTATGTTAAGATTATATTGAATATTCTATATAATAAGGGGGAAATAATGTGGTAAAAAAGAAATTTCTTTTGTACATGGTGCTAACGTTTGTTCTTTCCATGACGCTTGCAGCATGTGGGGGCGGTTCTACCCAAACGAGCGGCGGCGAGGGACAAACACAAGAAAAACCTAAATTTATGAGCATCCTAACGGGCGGGACAGGTGGTACATACTTCCCATTGGGCGGCGCGTTTGCCAACATTGTCTCTGATGCAACTGGAATTGATACAAATGCTGAAACAACTGGAGCTTCTGCAGAAAACATGCAGAGTATTAAAGACGATAAAGGAGAAATCGCATTCACCCAAACGGACATTGCATCCTATGCTACAGAAGGGAAATTAATGTTTGAAGGAAATGCGATAGACAATATCAAAGCAATTGGCACCCTTTATCCTGAAACGATCCAGATTGTAACGACAGAAAAAACAGGAATTAAGACCGTTGAAGACCTAAAAGGTAAGAAAATCTCCATCGGTGCTCCCGGATCTGGTACAGCAGCAAATGCTGAGCAAATCCTTGAGGTGTATGGTATGTCTCTTGACGACATTCAAAAGCAAGATTTAAGCTTCGATGAATCAGTTAATGGCATCAAAGATGGAAATATTGATGCAGCGTTCGTAACTGCGGGTCATCCTACTGCGGCGGTAGAAGAATTGTCTGCTACAGACAAAGTTGTGATTGTACCAGTGGATGCTGACAAAGCAGATAAACTCATCGAGAAATATCCATATTACACTAAAGAAGAAATTGGTAGCGGAACGTATAAAATTAGTGCAGCGGTTCCGACTGTTGCAGTTCAGGCAATGCTTGTTGTAAAAGCAGGACTTTCTGATGAAGTTGTCTATGACATCACGAAAGCGATCTTTGAAAATTTGGATAAGGTTCAACATGCAAAAGCAAAACAAATTAACCCAGAAAACGCTCTGAATGGTGTAGGAATCGATGTTCATCCAGGAGCTCAGAAATATTTTGACGAAAAGGGAATCAAGGCTGCTAATTAATAAATAGACTTTGACCGGACAATAACTTTCAAGGTTCCTCTGTCCGGTCCCTTTTTTTGATTGATGTTCGTACAGTTTCGTAAATGGATAGCAGACGGGCGAGGCGGAAGAAAATGAAATTACTTAGGAAGAGATTTCTCTTCATTCTAGTGTTCCTCTTTCTCTTATTGGCGTTCAGTTTCTTTTACATACCATATAAAACAGCTCTTGTTTTTATTCAACCGGAGCGAGAGGAAATCCTGTGTTTTATCCCAATCTCAGAGGGCGATCGTTTCAAGATAAAATATACGCATTCCATCCACCTTTCAGATGTGATAGAAAGCTATCAAATTACGGAGCAAAGGGAAATTCGCCAATATGAATTAGAATACGAAGACTTTGCAATCGGAATGCCATCCCAACCAGCAGAAGGGGAAAGCTTTGAAATGAAGGATGGCAAATATTATATAAAAAATATGAACAGAAGGTTTGATAATTTCATCCTGCGTGTCGGAAAAGTTCGCGCGAATCATACTTTTGTTCAAGATAATTTATCTTTTCCGTTGTCAAAAGCAATTGAACCTGGGACAAGCGTCAAAATACAAGTGGAAAAAATAAACTTACTACAGCAATTAAGAGGAGTGAATATCCTTGAGCACAACGAACCATGATACATTAACGCTAGAACAGCAGCAAGAACTGATGGAGAAATACGATCCAGAAGCTGCTTCAAGGAAATTAAAAGGGATAATCGGGACAATTGTATTTATCTTGTTGTTAACCTTCTCGCTATTTCAGCTGTACACTTCTATATTCGGTGTATTAACAGCACAGCTTCAGCGATCGATCCATTTGGGATTTGCGCTTGCACTAATCTTTCTGTTGTTTCCTGCCCGTAAAAAAAACCTTTCGAAAAATAAAGTTACCTGGTTTGACATCCTATTAGCTTTGCTTGCAGTGGTGGTCGGTGCATATTGGCCTGTAATGATAGACGAGCTGGTAAATCGGGTTGGGAGACTTACACCAGTTGATTTTTCTATTGGGCTTGCTGCAATCGTGCTCGTTCTTGAAGCTACCAGAAGAACAGTGGGGCTGCCAATCATGGTAATCGCCGCTCTTTTCATGGCATACGCAGTATATGGACCTTATATGCCTGGATTCCTGGCACATCGTGGATTGGATTTTGACAGCTTGATTCAAACGATGTTCTTTACAACCGAGGGGATTCTTGGGACCCCGTTAGGTGTTTCGTCCACATTCATCTTTTTATTCTTATTGTTTGGATCCTTTCTAGAAAAAACAGGTGTCGGCCAATATTTTAATGATCTTGCCGTGTTTATTGCCGGAAAGAGAATTGGCGGACCAGCGAAGGTTGCGATTTTTTCTAGTGCTTTACAAGGAACAATTAGCGGAAGTTCGGTTGCAAACGTTGTTCAGTCTGGAGCTTTCACTATTCCAATGATGAAAAAATTGGGGTACGGAAAGGAATTCTCTGGTGCTGTAGAAGCTTCTGCTTCAACAGGTGGTCAGCTAATGCCTCCAATAATGGGCGCAGCTGCGTTCTTAATGGTTGAATTTATTGGCGGCGGGATCACTTATTGGGACATTGCAAAAGCGGCAACTATCCCTGCTGTTCTCTATTTTACCGGAATTTGGATCATGACCCATTTTGAAGCAAAAAGAGTAGGGCTTAGAGGCTTAACGGATGATGAAATTCCTGGACGGAGAGAAATTTTCTCCAAGCTTTATTTGCTCTTTCCGATTGTGGCTATCATGGTTTTGATGTTAACTGGCATGAGCGTTATGAGATCAGCTATTTGGAGTATTTTGATTACCGTAGTGGTAAGTGCGATTAGAAAAGAAACACGGATAGGATTCAAAGGAATAATAGCGGCTCTTGTAGATGGAGCGCGTTCGGCACTTGGTGTTGTAGCTGCAACGGCTTCAGCAGGTATTATTGTAGGTGTTGTAACGAAAACAGGTCTTGGGTTGAAGCTTGCAAATGGTCTATTGGATCTTGCTGGAGGAGCATTGATCCCAACATTGTTCTTTACTATGATTGCCTCCCTAATTCTGGGGATGGGTTCACCAACAACTGCAAATTATGTTATCACTTCTACCATTGCAGCACCGGCAATCATCTTGCTTGGAGTACCGGATTTATCAGCACATTTATTTGTTTTCTATTTTGGAATTATCGCGGATATTACGCCCCCTGTAGCACTCGCAGCATTTGCAGCAGCTGGTGTATCGGGCGGAGAACCTCTAAAAACAGGGGTAATGTCATCAAAACTGGCAATTGCTGCCTTTATCATTCCTTACATTTTTGTTTTGTCACCTCAAATGCTGATGATAGATACAACGTGGTATGAGTTGATTTGGGTAGTTTTTACTGCGTTATCAGGAATGATATTAATTGGAGCAGGCATTATCGGGCATTGGTTAAGGAGTCTATTCTGGTATGAAAGAGTTATCGCAATGATTGGCGGATTGCTGCTAATTTATCCAGAGAAAATTTCCGATATTATTGGTCTAGGTTCATTTATATTAATCATTGCCTTGCAATTACTGAGCAAGAGAAAAAATACCCCTAAGGCAAGTATAGCAAGTTAATTTTGAGAAGAAGTCCGCTTTATATGGGGCTTCTTTCTTCTCATTCTTCCGTTCTTGCATAATCGAAAAGATATTTTCAAGAACCATTCACACTATAATATTGTTGACACGATGCTGAATTCAGTTTATAGTAATAAATGTCCTCATCAAGCAGGACAAAATTATAACGATTCCTTAGCTCAGCTGGGAGAGCGCTACCTTGACAGGGTAGAGGTCGCTGGTTCGAACCCAGTAGGAATCATATTGGAATTGACGCCTGAATCCTTTGATTAACAAGGGATTCAGGCTTTTCTTCTTTACCCGGTTAATTTTGGCCATTTATGGTTTCTAAGGACGTGGTAAATGGAAAGGCCGTCACTGTAATTTTCATTTCCATAATCGACTGGTATCAACGAAAAAGCTGCCAACCAGACTGAAAAATAGGAATATTGGACAAAAAATGTTTGAGGTTCTATGATATTTTTGGAAATCAGAATGTTTAGGACCACTACGGAGCCAAGATTAAAAATTACTCCTCCGGCATGGACTAGAAAGTGGGTAAGCCTATTATTCCATTTTAACTGGCCGTATTCGCAAAAGGCATCCAAAAAATACATGCTATTCAAGATAAAGGGTCCTTTTTTAAAAACTGTTCTCCCTCGTCCAAGTGAAAAACTGAATTTGCCGCCGAACAGCCATGCAAAGAAGGAATGTCCTAATTCATGGACGAGTGAAACAATCGGATAAATGAAAAATAGGGCAAGGAGAAAACTTAAAAAATCTGAAAAACCGAACATGAAGTCAGAACCTCCTTCATAGGATTAAAAAATAGTCTGTTGAATTTTTCCCCAGGTGAATGATTATAAACGAACTCAGGAACTTAAAAATCAAGATATAACTTCCTCATTATGGAAAAAAGAGAAAAGTTATTGCCTATACCCTTTCTATGGAGAAAGAATAGAATAGTACTGAACAAAAATACTGGAGGTGAAATGATGTCAAAGGAAAAACCGGGCAAGGAAATTCATGTGGATCATCTGACAATCTACGCTAAGGAAGTAGAAATTATTCACGACGGGGAAAGAGAGCAGCAAGGAGAAAGAAGGCACCCCTTCGCTTTTTTTGGTCCGCGAAGAAGTCAGGCACTTGATACCGATGAAGAGCATGAAAGAAAAGAAGAAAGCAACTCTGATGTGGGAGAAGAAGGAGAAGAACGAAAAGGTTTTAGGTGGTTGTAAGGATCGTTATTGACTTCACCGGAGTTTGATCGCGTCCATTTTTATTGTCTACCCCTGTGAAAACTTCATAACATCTTTAGAGTAATGCCAGGCCATGCATTTAGTGGTTCTGGCTTTTTTTATATAGTGTGTTTTTTCCGCATATCTTGTCGTACAATGAAGAATCGAGCGCATCGATGAGTATAGGACGGGAATAGGGAGGCTCGCCAAGCAGAGTGAAGGAGAAGAAGTATTAGCCCCTATTTTCGTTAATTATCAGACAATTAGGATTTTGTATGAATATTACACGATTGTTACAATTATATTTATAAATATATTCTTGTCCATGAAACTCCTGTGTAAGAGGTCAAAAGAACTGTTTTGCAGAAAAAGTTTCGTTCGGAAGAAAAGAGGGTAGATGATTGCAAGGTTGAATGTTGCGGTTTTCATATAATTTTATGATGCCGATTAACAGATAAAAAGTTTATAGATTATGAGGGGGAGTTTTAAACAGTGAAGAAAATAGTTTCGTTAATTATTTCTATGGTGGCAATTTCAGGTCTACTGGCTGCTTGTGGCAGCGAGGAAACGACATCCGGTGCAGGCGGAATGAAGCTGGCTGAGAACGGAAAGTTCACTTTTGCGTCCTCGGGTGAATTCAAGCCATTCAGCGTAACGAATGGAGAGGGACAGATGACTGGTTTTGACATCGATGTCGCCGAAGCAGTCGCTAAGGAGCTCGGTCTAGAACCGAACCAACAAAAATTCAAGTTTGCAAGCATTGTGGAAGGTGTGAAAACAGGACGCTTTGATGCTGCTGTGGCAAGTCATACCATCAATGAAGAACGGTCGCAGCATGTTGATTTTTCTACTCCATACTACTATTCGGGACCGCAGATTTTTGTCAGACCTGACAGTAAGGTTGAGAAGCTTTCAGATTTAGAAGGATTGGAAATAGCTGTTGCAAAAGGGTCCACTTATGCAACATCAGCTGAAGAAGTGACAGATAATATTGTGCTTTATGACAGTGACGTAACTGCTTTAGAAGCGTTAGCCAACAACAGGCACGACGCTGTTATAACGGACTTTATTACAGGTAAGGAAGCAATTGGCGCCGGCCTTGAGATTGAAGGCAAAGAGCTTCTTGGCCGAAGCGAACAGGCAATTGCAATAGCCAAAGACAACGATGAACTGCTGAAAAAAGTCAACGAAGCCTTGGATACTTTGAGAGAAAATGGAACGTTGAAAAAAATCAGTGAAAACTATTTTGGTGAAGACATCACGGTCAAACCGGAATAATAGGTTGTTAACTTTGGCGAATGTGCGGTTATCCCGCACATTCGTTTCTGCTTAAATATCCTGTTTGATAACATGAATGAATGAATATGAGCCAATAGGGAGTTGAATGTATTTTGCCAAGCCTAACGCATGTTATAGATGTTTTTTTTGCCACGTATGATGTCTTTCTCAAAGGCATGATGCTCACGTTGCAAGTTACAGCAATTTCGATTTTAATCGCAATTTTTATTGGGCTATTTTTCGCCTTTTTAAAAATTTCAGGAGTCAAAGTATTGCAATGGATTGCGGATGCCTATATTTATCTGGTTAGAGGAACTCCATTAATTGTCCAGATTTTTATCTTCTATTTTGGAATGACGAGTTTTAATATATCGGCCTTCTGGTCAGTAGCACTTGGTCTTGCTTTCCATAACGGGGCGTATATTGCGGAAATCTTCCGAGGAACTATCCAATCCATTGACAAAGGCCAGATGGAAGCAGGTCGGTCTCTAGGAATGAGCAGATCCCTTAGCATGAGACGAATTATCCTGCCACAAGCTTTTCGCCGTGCCCTGCCTCCGCTTGGGAATCAATTCATCATCGGCCTCAAGGATTCATCACTAGCAGCCTTCATTGGAATGTATGAATTATTCAATGTCGCAACAACAATGGGATCAAACGATTTTGACAATATGACCTATTTGCTCATAGTTGCCGTTTACTATCTATTCCTTGTTTATTTGATATCTATTGTAGTTAGATTGCTTGAGAAAAAACTATCCGTAAGTGACTAAGGAGGAAATAAATTTGGACGGACGGGATATGATTGAAGTTAAGAAATTGAATAAATCATTTGGCGATCTTCATGTATTGAAGGATGTCGATATAAATGTCAAAGAAAGTGACGTGGTCTGCCTGATTGGCGCCAGCGGCTCGGGAAAAAGCACCTTGCTACGCTGCCTGAACTTTTTGGAAATCAAAGATAATGGGCAAATTATCATTGAAGGGGAGGAAATTAATGCTGATAGCCATGATTTGAATAAAGTACGCCAGAAAATCGGCATGGTTTTCCAGCACTTTAACCTATTTCCTCATAAAAACGTGATTGAGAACATTATGGAGGCACCAGTCCATGTGAAGGGTGTCAGCAAGGAACAGGCGATCAAAGAGGCAAAAGAACTGCTTGCAAAGGTTGGACTTGCTGATAAAGAAAAAGTATATCCATCCAAGCTGTCAGGTGGACAAAAGCAAAGGGTAGCTATTGCAAGAGCCCTAGCGATGAAACCTGACATCATGTTGTTTGATGAGCCAACTTCAGCTCTCGATCCTGAATTAGTTGGAGAAGTTTTAACAACGATGAAGGAGCTTGCAGAAGAAGGCATGACGATGGTCGTCGTCACACATGAAATGGGATTTGCCCGCGAGGTGGCTGATTGGGTTGTATACATGCATGGAGGCAGAATCGTCGAAGTCGGACGGCCAGAAGAGTTTTTTGAAAATCCAACAGAAGAACGCACACGTGAGTTTTTAAGCAATATTTTTTAATGTTTGAACGCTTAGGCTTCTAAGCGTTTGTTTATTGGACGGGAACAAGCGGGAAAAGTTCGTTGCGTTGAGGATATTTAAGGGAAAAAGAATGCAGAATACAAATTAACTAAAAAGAATAAGAAAGAACGACTTCTCTGGTCGGCCATCCGAGGCACAGGACGTGGCATTCTAGGCGGGCAGCGTTTGTCGGGGCTGACCAAGGCGCTTGCGCTTTTCTTTTTGCATTACGGAAAAATCATCGATCTTATGGAGGCTGACATGCTCAAAAATATTTTATCGAACTTTGTTTTTACAGTTTCAGCTGCGGTGATCTTATTGTTCGTCGTAGTTGGTGCTGCCATGCCTAAGAGATTTGGCGCGGTAGCTGGTGATTTGTTTCGATTTACGACGGTGAATTTTGGCTGGTTCTATTTGCTTGCCGTGTTCATTATTGTTTTATTCCTGATTGGACTGGCTGTTAGTAAATATGGATCCATCCGGCTTGGCGGTGAAGGAGAAAAACCTGAATTCTCCTTTTTCACCTGGATTGGCATGCTTTTTTCAGCTGGATTCGGAGCAGGGCTTGTTTTCTGGGGAATCGCAGAACCAATGAGTCATTTCTTCGCTACTCCGTTTTCAAATATAGAAGGGGAATCCCGCAGTGCAGCAAGAGTTGCGATGGGATATTCCTTTTTTCACTGGGGTGTAAGTCAGTGGTCCGTGTTTGCGATTGTTGGATTGGTAATTGGTTTCCTTCAGTTCAGGAAACAAAAAGACGGCTTGGTTTCTACAGCTCTTGAGCCGATTACAGGTACAAAGCCTGTAGTGAAAAATACGATTGACACACTCGCAGTTATTGCAACGGTGATGGGAATCGCCACATCTGTGGGGCTTGGTGTTCTGCAAATGAATGGCGGATTGAATGCTGTTTTTGATACGGAGAATTCAATCATGATTCAATTGGGGATTATTTTAGTCATTTTCATTGCCTATATGATCTCTTCTTCCACTGGGCTTAATAAAGGAATTGCGATGTTGAGCAATCTAAATCTAGGACTTGCCCTGGTTCTCTTATTGTTCGTTCTGATTGCCGGGCCTACTGTTTTTATTTTGGAAAGCTTCACACTTGCAATCGGGGATTATTTTGCCAACTTCATTCAGTACAGTCTCAGGCTGCAGCCTTACCAGGAAGGAACCTGGACAAGGGACTGGACAATCTTCTACTGGGCATGGGCTATTGCCTGGTCGCCATTTGTTGGGGCATTCGTGGCCCGGGTTTCAAAGGGCAGAACAATACGCGAATATATTTTTGGTGTCATGGTGATTCCTCCTGTGATCGCTTGTCTATGGATTGCCGCATTCGGCGGGACGGCATTATGGAATGATCTGCAGAATGACACGGGTATTGCTGCAGCAGTCGATGCTGATTTAACATCTGCTTTATTCAAGACATTTGAAGTTTTGCCAATGTCAACCATCCTATCGATTCTATCGATTATTTTGATTTTCACATTTCTGGTCACTTCAGCAGATTCAGCAACCTATATCCTTGCAAGTATGACCACATCTGGAAGCTTAAATCCTCCCATTTTTGCTAAAATTGTCTGGGGTACACTAATGGCTGCTATTTCTGCAGTCCTTCTATACGCCGGTGGACTGGAAGCTTTACAGACTGCTTCCTTAATTGCCGCACTTCCATTTACAGTCTTGCTTCTGCTGTTGATATTTTCGATCCTTAAGCTCCTGAAAAAAGAACCATTGCCAATTAGACCGGCAGATTTAAGGAGATTCAGGAGACTGGAGAAAGCGGCAAGCAATGAACAGGAGAAAAATAAAAAATAATGCCAGGAAGCCTGCAAACAGATTTAGACTGCAGAGAGGGTCGATTTCCATCGAATCTCTTTGCGGTCTTTTTTCGCTAAGCTTATTTTCGGTCAAGGACTAATTTGCATCCAGTGAAGGAGAAATGAATTATTTTAATAAAGCTTGAAACTTTTTTCCGGTCCAATCGTATTACATATCAAGAAATATATGGAATAAGGGAGGGTAGGAATTTCGATTTTAGCGAGGGGTGATTGGGCATGCCGATAGAAACAATTTACTTATACGGATTGGTGATTTCGGGTGTTATCACGATTCTTTATCTTTTTTTCGGTGACGCCCTTGAAGGACTGACAGAAGCAATTCCTTTTGTGAATCCGACATTGATTTTTTCATTTGTGACAATTTTTTCTGCAGGGGGATATTTAAGCGAAATTTTCACTAGGCTGAACAGCTTGTTGATTGCTGGAGCAGCAGCCATTATTGCTCTTATTCTTGTCACTTTAATGAATGTGTTTGTGTTACTTCCTTTATCGAAAGCTGAGGAGTCACTTGTCTACAAAGAGAGTGACTTGCGGGGAAGAATTGGTACCGTCATCACTGGGATTCCGTCAGATGGATATGGGGAAGTCTTGCTTGAGAATATAAGTGGCCGCATCTCCAAACCGGCAGTCAGCTTCACAAACACCAATATTCCTTATGGCAAAAAAGTACTCGTGATCGACATTGAAAAAGGAGTGCTGCAAGTAAAATTATATGAAGAATTAGAGACCGATTTTTAGGAGGAGAAGGTATGGATCTAATGTTTATCGTAATTGGTTTTGTGTTTTTTTTACTCATCGCATTGGTCGCCGTTTTCATCACAAAATACAAAACGGCTGGACCGGATGAAGCCTTGATTGTGACAGGAAGTTTCCTTGGCAGCCGCAATGTGCATACAGATGAATCGAATAATAAGATCAAGATCATCAGGGGCGGGGGTACATTCATCCTTCCGGTGTTTCAACAATCTCGCCCGCTCAGCCTGCTGTCCAGTAAGCTTGAAGTAACAACTCCGGAGGTCTACACAGAACAGGGAGTACCCGTGATGGCAGACGGTACTGCGATAATCAAAATTGGCGGATCCATTAGTGAAATCGCCACTGCTGCTGAACAGTTCCTTGGCAAGTCAAAAGAAGATCGGGAAAATGAAGCGAAAGAAGTATTAGAAGGGCATCTACGATCGATTTTAGGATCGATGACTGTCGAAGAAATCTATAAAAATCGTGATAAATTCTCCCAGGAAGTCCAGCGCGTTGCTTCCCAGGATCTTGCAAAAATGGGGTTAGTGATTGTTTCGTTTACGATTAAAGATGTCCGAGACAAAAATGGGTACCTTGATTCTCTAGGGAAACCTCGAATTGCCCAAGTAAAACGTGATGCAGATATCGCAACTGCCGATGCAGAAAAAGAAACACGCATCAAAAAAGCGGAAGCAGATAAAGAAGCGAAGAAAGCCGAATTTGAACGTGCGACTGAAATCGCCGAAGCTGAAAAAATCAATGGGTTGAAAAGGGCTGAGTTCCGCCGTGAACAAGACATTGCCAAGGCTCGTGCCGACCAAGCATATGACCTCGAAAATGCCCGTGCCCAGCAAGAGGTAACAGAACAGGAAATGCAGGTCAAGATCATCGAGCGCCAAAAGCAAATCGAGCTCGAGGAAAAAGAAATTCTCCGCCGTGAACGGCAATATGATTCCGAGGTCAAGAAAAAAGCCGATGCAGACCGCTACTCAGTTGAGCAATCTGCAGCCGCAGACAAAGCAAGACAAATCGCCGAAGCAGATGCAAATAAATACCGCATTGAAGCAATGGCGCGTGCCGAAGCAGAAAGAATCCGCATGGATGGACTCGCAAAGGCTGATGCCGAGCGAGCACAGGGGGAAACAGAAGCTGAAATCATCCGCCTGAAAGGAATCGCGGAAGCAGAGGCAAAAGAAAAGATTGCCGAGGCATTTGAACAGTTTGGCCAGGCAGCTATTCTCGATATGATCGTAAAAATGCTTCCTGAATACGCGAAGCAGATAGCAGCTCCTCTTGGCAACATAGATAAAATTACCGTTGTCGATACTGGTAGCAGTGGGCCCAATGGCGGAGCAAACAAAGTAACCAGCTATGCGACGAATTTAATGTCAACACTCCAGGAATCACTAAAAGCATCATCAGGTATTGATGTTAAAGAACTGATCGAGAACTTCTCAGGAAAAGCCAATGTCAAAAACAGCATCGAAGCATCTACAGATGAAATTCGGGAAAATAAGCCTAAAAATGGAATTCAAGCAGCTGTCAAGCAGGAAGAATAGAAGGAAAACCCGTCTGAAGTAACAAATTCAGGCGGGTTTTGTATGCGGGGAAAATGTTAACGAAATATTCATAAAGATGGACGACCCAGATAAATCGTTTTTTAAAAGAACTAAATGATACACCTTCTAAGTTAGGTCAGAATCATAAACTACTCGCCCAAAAATTACTTGAATTGCATCATGAGAAAAATCCGTATACCACTCTGCTAGACTATAATTATGAAAAATTGAAAAAAGGGATGTACTGCCATATTTGTGGTTCATTTAAAACGGAGATTAAAAATTTTGATTTGGTTTGCGGTAAATGTGGTGAACAGGAAAGGATTGAACAAGCTGTTCTGCGATCTATTCAAGATTTAAAAATTCTCTTTCCGGAAATTAAAATAACGACGCAGATTATCAATGAATGGTGCGATGGAAAAATCAGTAAGAAATCAATTACGAAAGTTGTGAAGAAGAACTACGTATCAACTGGTAGGACTTCTGATACTTATTATGAATAACTCTCATAGATTAATGGAATAAGTTCGGACAGGTTACGGGAAAAACAGGCAAAAGTAGTCCGAAGTAGGCCGGAGTTCGGACAGGTTTCAGGGAAAACCGGAAAAAGTAGTCCAATGGGTTCGGACTGCTTTGGTTCTGTCTGAATAAGGCTTTGACAATAATAAAGTAATTTTTTGTTATGTGTTTGCCAAATGTTATAATGAACAGAATCATAAAATCTTTCTGAATCTGGAGGCAATTATGCTGACTTTTGATCAAAAACTTTCCATTATTGAATCTTTCCAAGAGCTTGAACGAAAAAATGTTTCTATGAACCGTGTGAACTTTCATTATCCAGATAGCAGCTATGATAAGAAAATTGTTGTCTATCACTTACATCCAAACGGAAATGGGTATGTCTATGGAGAATTTTTAGATGGATATGAGTCTGATGGGAAGGGTATGGTGAATATTCGCGATTTTACTGGGGACGAGCTAAAAACGATCATTGAACTCTCCATTGAGTCACTTACAGCTAGCAATACGATTGAATCAGCTATTATCGAAGACTATAAAGACGAGCGCTGGGTCAATACAGACAATCACACGCTAATCTTAGTTCATGAAGAAGACAGTTGGAATGTATATGCCGGCCTAAATTTGGATGGCACATTTCTATCTTATAATGAAGCAAAACAGTATTTAGAAGAAGAAGGATTCAGGAAAAGATAAAAAGGATGCCACAGGCATCCTTTTTATCTTTTCTATAATTTAAACTGGGCGGTCAGTTTTTCTAACTCTAAAGCTGTTTGTTGCAGGGTTTTCGTTGTTTCATTCACATTTTCAGCGATTCGCAATTGTTCCTGAGTAGATTGATCTGTTCGGTTAGTTCCTGCTGCAATCTGCTGGGAAGCCTGTGAGACGGTGTCGAGTGAGTTTGTGATTTGTTCGATCGCAATCACCTGCTGTTCAATCGCCGAAGCAATATTGTTTGAGTTATCCTCAATCTCTAAAGTGGTTTCATATATATCCTTCAGTGTTTCTTTGGCGTGAGTGGACAGGTTTTTATTGTATTGTACTGCTTCTCTTGTCTTAAAGATGTAATCTACTGCATTGCGTGTATTTTGGACATTTTCATTTACAATGGTAATAATGGTTGCAGCTGACTTCGCACTCTCTTCAGCAAGCTTTCTGACTTCACTTGCGACCACTGCAAACCCTTTTCCGTGTTCACCAGCCCTTGCCGCTTCTATGGCTGCGTTCAATGCCAACAGGTTTGTTTGGTCCGAAATGGTGTTAATGATCTTAACGAATTGGGTGATTTTGTCTGATTGCTTTTCCAGCTCTGTAATAATATTAGCCAGATGATTTGTGTTTTCGTCAACTAATTCCAGTCCCTCCAGCATTTCATCAATCCTTTTCGTGCCTTCTTTGGAAGTGGCAGTTGAATTTTTGGCAATGAAGCTAGCCTGCTGTGCGGAAGCGTTAATTTCTTCAATTCCTGCATTGATTTCTTCCAATGTTGCTTGCATTTCCTCAATATTGGCATTCTGTTCCTGTGTACTTGCTGCCGCCTGTTGGTTCGCGGCCGTTAATTCCCTGATGGCTTCAACAGAGCTGGAAGCAACACTTGATAACCCTGTTGTTTCATTGGAAACTTCCTTCGTGCTTGCTTGCACCTGTGAAACCAAGGTGCGGAGCGATGAAGTCATTACATTGATGCTTTCTGCTAAGGCACCGATCTCATCTTTTGAACGCACCTTGATGTCATCTTGCGATAAATCACCATTTGCAATATTCGACGTCAAATTTTTAATCTTATTTAAAGGTTTAATCAGCCTTGAAACCAAGATATACATAGCTGCGCTTGAAAGGAGCAGGATAATGATCGACATGACCCAAATCCCTGCAACTTCACGATTGATTTTCTTATTGATTTGGGAAACGTCAAACTCGACCCCATATAAGGCAATTGCCTTTCCGCCCATGTCGGTAATGGGAGCAAACCCGGTCATTTTTGCCCCAGTATCTGACTTAAATATATCCGTAGTCGTTCTTTTGTTTTCCTTAAAAGCCTCCATTGCAGCTTGATCAAACGCTTTTCCGCTGGAATATTGTGAACCATAGGTGAGGTCATCCTTCATCATTGCTGAACTCATCGTCGGAACGATGAATTTATTTCCATCCTGAGTGATCAAATAGAGATTATGTATTAAGGGGTTTTCCTTAAGAATTAGATCCATTTGTTTTTGCATTGAAGTGACACCGGGATTGTTCTTAGATGGATTGCCGATGATGGTATTAGCTTTTCCAACGGATACCTGATCCGCCAATAAGCTTGAAATGGTCATGAGTTCAGCTTCCATTGACTCGAAATTACTGGACTTTATCGTATACTGGGCATATAAAGTCGTTGCCATTGCAAGGATAAGGATGGAAATGATACTCAAGGAGACGATCTTCAGCTTTAAACTCATATTCCCTTTGAGCAGGGGTCCGACTGCTTTTTTCTTTTTAACAGCGATCTTTCTTTTCATAAAACGCAATTTGTCCACTCCTTTTGATTCTGCCTAGCGAAAATATCGTTATTGTTATTTTCGGTAAAATTTAAAAATAGTTAAGCGGAAAATTCTAAATAAAGATCATGCATTCCTACTTTTAAAAGTTTCGAATACTTGGACTAAGTGAATAAAAGGTGTTAGCTGTTAAACATACGGGTATAATGTAAAGAATGATTTCAATGAAATTTTGAAGGAAATGCTCTGTAGGAGGTGAATGCCTTACAATATGTAAGGCTTGCCCGTTGATTATTACGAATTTATTGTTAGTGATTTTGTTAATTGCATTGACTGGTTTTTTCGTTGCAACTGAATTTGCAATTGTGAAAGTTAGGAGTTCACGGATTGATCAACTGATTGCAGAAGGAAGGAAAGGGGCGCAATCAGCTAAACACGTCATCACGCATCTCGATGAATATTTGTCTGCCTGTCAGCTTGGGATTACCATCACGGCTCTTGGCTTAGGCTGGTTAGGGGAACCGACAGTGGAAGCGATGCTCCATCCCGTTTTTGAAAGCTTGCATCTAAATGAGTCATTATCTGGTCTCTTATCGTTTGCTATCGCGTTTGCTTCGATTACTTTTTTGCATGTTGTAGTGGGAGAACTTGCCCCTAAGACGGTTGCTATCCAAAAAGCAGAAGCAATCAGCATGGCATTTTCAAAGCCAATTATTTTGTTTTATAAAATAATGTATCCCTTTATTTGGGCGCTGAATGGATCAGCCCGGCTTTTGGTCGGTTTATTTGGCATAAAGCCGGCCTCCGAACATGATATAGCTCATTCAGAGGAGGAGCTGCGGATTCTGTTATCGGAGAGCTTTGAAAGTGGAGAAATTAACCAGAATGAATTGAACTTTGTTAATAATATTTTTGAATTTGATGAGCGGATCGCTAAAGAAATTATGGTTCCTAGAACGGAAATTGTTACGTTTGACATTTCGGACGATGTGGAAAAAATTATTGATGTGATTCAAGAGGAGAAATACACCCGATACCCTGTAGTCGATGGGGAGAAGGATAATGTTGTTGGAATGATTAATATCAAAGAAATACTGACTGCGAAATTGACACAAAGGGAGCTCCAAAAAGAATCGATTTTGTCATCATTTATTAAGCCAGTCATTAAGGTGATTGAGAACATTCCCATACATGATTTGCTCGTGAAGATGCAGAAAGAACGCATCCATATGGCAATCTTGATCGATGAGTATGGGGGCACCTCTGGCCTCGTAACTGTGGAGGATATTTTGGAGGAAATCGTTGGGGACATCCGTGACGAATTTGATGTAGATGAAATAGCCGAAATTAGAAAGATAAAAGAAGGCCATTACCTTTTCAGCTCAAGAGTATTGATTGATGAAGTGAATGATCTGCTAGGCATCCATATTTCCGAAGAAGATGTGGACACTATTGGCGGGTGGTTCATGACCAAGAATATGGATGCGGAAATTGGTGACGAGATTGAGGAAGAAGGGTTTCTTTTCAAAATCATTGAGATCGATGAATACCACATTGCCTACTTAGAGGTTACCAAGATAAAAGAGGAGTAAAAAATAAAAAAGAAAGACGCCTAGAAGGCGTCTTTCTGCGTATTGAGGCGATTGACTGCACGCCACATCGTGCATTTCCGCGAAGGAGTGTCAATCGGCTTACACAATTCAGCTCATCGCTTGATTAATATATCATGAGCAAGATGTGTTAGCAAGAGGGAATTTTCGGAAGCATTCCTTTATTTTTCTATGAAACCCTTAATGGCTCCAATTCGTATTATAATAGACTGAAAGATTTACGGAAAGGATTTTTATCGTGAATAAAAAGCTGTTTGGGAATGCATCCTTCACTTTCTTGTTGATTTTTGATGGTGATTCTGCTATATTCCCAGTTTCTTAATAGATCGGAAGTACAGGAAGATGCTACTCTGCCAAAGGACCTCCATCCGCTTGTCTTGGAGAAAAAGGAAACGTTGGTCAAGACGGCTGCTGATTCAGGGATCAGCATCATTGTGACGGATGAATTCAGAAGTTTCCAGGAACAAGATTCTTTGTATCAAAAGGGCAGGACGACAGATGGTCAAATTGTCACCCACGCAAAAGCTGGGGATTCTTATCATAATTTTGGCCTAGCAATAGATTTTGCCTTATTGGATAAACAAGGGAAAGCATTGTGGGATACAGCCTATGACGGAAATGGGAACGGAAAATCGGATTGGATGGAGGTAGTTGCCATAGCTAAGGAACTTGGATTTCAATGGGGAGGAGATTGGGAGCACTTTAAAGATTTTCCTCATTTTGAAATGCGTTTCGGACTGACGATTGATGATTTGCAACGTGGGAAACGGCCTCCGCAAAACTCGCTGACTGCCTCAAAAAATTAATCAAAGCATCGGGCAGGATTCCTTATGGACTGCACCGATGCTTTGGTTTGTTATTTTTGATTAGAGACAGTGGAAACATCTGTATAAGGCTTTTTGATTTTAAGCAGCTGCTTAATGATGAGGCTAGGCCCACCAAGCATTAAGAGGTAGCGCGCCTCGATCACTTGCTTCATTAAAGCAGCAAATGAACCGGAGATTTTCAAACCGAACACTTTTCCTACGGCCACCTTATTTCCAATGGAAGCGACCGTGCCTTTATGATGATACATGAAAGGTTTAAGCGGTTCCCCCCTCAGGCTGGCAATCATATTGGGACCACATAGAACTGCCTGTTGTAAGGCCACTTGTGCGGTCGGAGGAAGGGCATTTTTCTCATCCTTCATGCATAATGCAGCATCCCCGATACAAAAGACATTTTCTACACCTTTTACCCGTAAAAATTCATCAACCGGAATACGGCCTCTTGAAATAGGCAAATTTAGTTTTTCTAGGAGGAAATTACCGCGAACACCAGCAGCCCAAATCAATGTTTTGGACGGAAGTACCTCTCCATTGTCCAAGTCAATTGAAGTTGGAGAACATTTTCGTATTTTAGTAGAAGTCATTAATTCAACATTGTTCTTTTTTAAATAAGTGGTTGTAAAATCAATTGCTTCTTGATCAAATCCTGGCAGAACGGTGGGACAAGCTTCAATAGTAATGATTCTTGTTTTGGAAAACGGAATATCATAGGCGCGGCAAAGATTTGGCAATGCTTCAAGGAGTTCGCCCACCATTTCAATACCGGTAAAACCTGCTCCGGCTACCGCAAAGGTAAGTCTAGATGGATCAGCATCAATTTTGTAAGCAGAGAACTGTCTGAGAATATGGTTATAAATAGCTTTTGTGCTCTGAAAGCTTTTGATTTTAAAGGCATTTTCTTCTACTCCTGGAATATCAAAGGTAGCGACATCAAAACCTAGAGAGATCAGCAAGTAGTCATACTCTATTTTATCGCCAGAATCAAGATAGACTTTCTTTTTACCGAAATCAACATTCTGAACGGTTCCTTTTTTAAAGTGAATCTTATTTGTCTTGAGCAAATTTGGAATGTGCAGCGCGATTTTATCGTCTGATGCCGTTCCGGCGCCAGTTTTATGAAGCTGGGTTGAAATATAATGGTAATCATGTTTATTGATCAACGTTACTTCTGCTTCGCCGTCACTCAGTGATTTCTCCAGTTGCCGGCTTGTAATCAAGCCGCCATACCCTGCACCGAGTATCACTATTTTGGGAGTTTTCATTGGATCTCCTTCTTTCCGATTTATCATTGTGATATATTTCACAATACCGATGAAAAAAATAAAACCTAGAATTGGTTTTTATAATCATTTTTGTGAAATAATTCACATTCTTTATACCAATAGATTACTATAATCTTCTTTTGGAATCAAGTCATCTTCTGCTGTTAATTTTAACAAAAGTTTGAACAATAATTGTTTTTTCTGTCTTTAAACTGCTTAGCCCTGGATTCCCAGGGCTAATTTTTATTGATCACTATCCATATATTTCTTTGCGCTTGAAGATGAATCCTTTGTATGATGACCGTCCTTTTCTTCTTGCTTTTCCTGATTAAGGTCTTCGATTGGAATGGGATCAACAGTTAACTCACTTTTGAATGTATCATGGAGACTTTTTTTTCGGGTACTATACTGTTCTGGATTGTCCATGTTTTGCGTGTTATCTACAGGAGTTGACTTTTTAACCATCCTTTTCACCTCTCTTTTTCATCTGGCTCCCTTTCTGTTCTAATGGAACCATGCTTTCGAGTTTTTTGTGATTATCAAACCTTTTAACAAAGAAATACCCCTTTTAAGTCTATTTAAAACATTATCGTTTCTAATGATTTCACAATTCTAATTTACCCGATGTCCAATGTCTTTTGTGCCTTAATCCTTCATACAGTTAGAATGTATGTTTAATTATTGGAATATGGAGGGGAAGCATCATGATAATTATCCGGTTTCCAGATGCGGATGGTAAGCAAAAGCTGCAAAATCTGTCTGGAAAACAGAAGGAAATATTCGAAGCTCTGGATCATAGCCTGACATTGTTTGAGTTTGATACAAACTTTCAACTCTTATTTGAAATTAGGTTAAGGGGAAATATCATTGAAGCGGCGCTGGGCCTGAAAAATGCTTCGGTAGCCTTTACCTCATTTAAATACTCTAAATTCAATCCAGTCTATTGGACAAAAGGTCCAAGCGGCTATTTACTGAATCCTAATGTGAGACCGTCAGATGCCATTTCTGACATTTTTACGAACGGGCAGGAATATGGGTTTGAATGCTCTACCGCAATGGTGATTATTTTCTACAAAGCGGTCCTCGATTCCATCAGAGTGACGGATTTTGACTACTTATTCAGGGGATTGCTTGTCTGGAACTGGAATTATGACCATGATTTGGCGATCATTACCTTAGAAGGGAGTGAATTCATTCCCGGGGATGTCGTCTATTTCATGAATCCGGATTATGAAATGCCGATTTGGAGAGGAGAAAACGCGGTTTTTCTAAGAAAGGGATTATACTATGGTCATGGAATTGGAATTGGAACAGCAGAGGAAATGATCGAGGCGCTTAACACACTCAGAAAAAAGGGATCGACCACATCAGCCTTTATGCTACAGCAACATAGCAGGCTAAACTCTAAGTATTTGGCTCAATATTCCAATTAATGAACCCAAAAAACTGGAAAAGGCTGGCAGTATTGTCGGCCTTTTATAGTGGGGCCTGGCCCCAATGTTCGATATGCTACGCTTTTCTCCTTCTGCTCCTTTCAGCTCATTTTTTTTAAAAGGGATTTCTTATACGATAGACGAGGAATAGTTTAAAAAATTAGGGGAATATAAAAGGAGATAAATTCTATCCGATTCTACGTTACGGATGGGTAATTTACAGGCGGAAAAAAGGGAGTTTTTGAAGATGCGGTTATCAGAAGTACTGGATGCCCTCGGCAACAGTTTAAAAAAATACATAAATGGTGCAGACCTTGAGTTGACAGGCATTCAAATGGATTCGCGCAAAGTGAAGCCAGGAGATTTGTTTGTTGCGATTTCTGGATTTCAAATTGATGGTCATCAGTTTATTCAAGAAGCAATGGAAAAAGGGGCTGCTGCCGTGATGGGAGAAAATGAGCATCATTTGGCTGTGCCATATATCCAGGTGTTTGACAGCAGAATGGCTCTAGGGAGAGTCGCCAGTGCTTATTTTCAACATCCATCGAGGAAGCATACGGTGATAGGCGTTACCGGTACAAACGGGAAAACGACTGTTTCCTATATGATAAAACATATTCTAGAGTATGCGGGCAAAAGCTGTTCCTTGCTTGGTACGGTGTCTTATCTGATAAACAATGAGGTGTACAAGCCCTCGAATACAACCCCAGATGCTTTGCAAATTCAGGAATTGCTGGCCAAAAGCAACGATGAGTTTGTTGTTTTAGAGGTATCATCACATGCCTTAAAGCAATATCGAATTGAAGGACTGGAACTGGATTATGGGCTGTTCACGAATCTTTCCCATGACCATCTGGATTACCATCCAACGATTGAGGATTATTTCGAAGCGAAAACACTTATGTACAATTACATGAAACCAGCAGGATCGGCAATTGTCAGCCGATTGTGCAAGTGGGGAAAAACATTAACTGATCGATTGAACGCTAAAGAGATTCCTACTTATACAATGGGCAATCTTCAAACCGATGATGTAAAAATAGAAGATATTCAGCTAAACGGGGAAACCAAATTTAAAATAAAAATGGGCGGCATCGTTTATCCATTGACTCTGCCGTCCCCTGGTCTCCATAATGCCTATAACGCCGCAATGGCCTTTCTGACAACTGTCAAAATTGGCATTCATCCTAATGCAATCACGGAGGCTTTAAAGACTTTCCCAGGTGTTCCTGGAAGATTTGAAATGATTTCACATCCAGAGGGTGCAACCTTCATTATTGATTATGCCCACACAAAGGATGCGATCGAATACTGTCTGCAGGCAGCACAAGAACATAATGCTGTTAAAATAAAGCATATATTCGGATTTCGCGGAGAGCGAGATACGACAAAGAGAGAATATATGATCAAAGCGTCTGCAGAAATGAGTGATGAATTTATTTTGACATTCGATGACTTGAATGGTGTTTCAGAAGAGGAAATGAAGAATCAGCTGCAGGAACTAAATAAACAGTATGGGATGAATAAAGGGACGGTTATCACCGATAGAACGATAGCGATCCGCGATGCATGGGAAAACGCAAGCTTAGGGGAATGGATTTTAATCACCGGTAAAGGTCCTGAGGATTATCAAACGAGATATGAACTCCCTACATCATCCGATAAAGACACACTGTTATACTTACAAAAACAGCAGGAAAAAGAAAAAATAACCGGTTGAATCTTCCGCAGGCTATCAGTACGATAGTCTGCGATTTTATGCGTTCCCTAATCGTAAAATCAGGAAAGGACACAAATTAGCCTTTTAATTTTGACAATAATATGAAAACTCGTTATGTCACTCCAAAATCGATCCGCCATCTTTTATCATATAAATAGAAAAGGGAAGGCAGGGAGGTTCGCAATATGGATAAGGAAGATATTTATAAAATGCTCGAGGAAGTAAAAGAACCAATGCTAGGAGTCGATATTGTGAACCTGGGCCTCGTCTATGAAGTCAGTGTCAAAAACGATCATGATGTGGAAATCGTAATGACCACCAGGAATGAGAATTGTATGCTTGCAGATTATATCGCCCTCTCTGCCCGGGAACATTTAACAGACCAGATGAAAGACCTTGAGCATATCGACATCAAAATGGTTTCTGCCCCTAAATGGACGAAGGATCGCATGACGAGATATGCAAAATTTTTACTGGACCTATAAATTAATTCTAAAAAAAGATTGCAACTTAAATGGCAATCTTTTTTTATTTTCCATCCGCTATCCCATACTTCGAATTGGGCTAGTATTTTTTTGTTGTTTAATTGCACAAATATCCTTGGTTGAATAGGATATAGGGACACAAAAAAAGGAGGTTGTTACGATGTCAGAAGGATGCGGCTACGGCGGAGGCTTCGCCTTGCTTGTTGTTTTGTTCATTCTTTTAATTATTATCGGAGCGTCTTGGGGTTTTGGTTACTAAGTTGAACTTCGGGTAGGAGGTTTTAGAATGTACGGATACGGTGGATATGGCGGCTGTAGTGTAGGAGGAGTTGGAAACGGCAACGGATTTGTCTTGATCGTTGTGCTGTTTATCCTGTTGATTATCGTCGGCTGCTCATGTTATCTCTAAGGATTGGAATAAGAAGATAAAAAGTGCTTGCGCCATTGGTGCAAGCACTTTTTTCATTCCATCATAAAAAGTTTAGAAAGTCAGTGAGAGTGGTAATAGTGAGGTTGTATTTATGAATTAACTTTACTTTACAGGAGGATCAGTGATGAAGAGGGGTCTAGCTTTCTTTCTAGCAGTAACAATGATTATCGGCTTGCTGGCTGGGTGCTCAGGTGAGCAAAGTGCAGAAGCTGAAAAAGCGAAAGATGGGAAGGTAGTAATTGATTTCTGGACATTCTGGGGATCAGAAACACGCAGGCCAATTATTGAAAAAATAGTGAATGATTACAATCTGTCACAGGACAAAGTCTTTGTAAAGCACACTTTTTTGCCTTGGGGCGATATTTGGACCAAGAATCTTGCGTCCGTTGCAGCCAGCAATCCAGCTGATGTAATTGTCAATGATATTAATACCGTAGCTCAGCGTGCTGAAAACAAACAGGTAGAGGATATTAGTGAGTATGTGGATGATTCATTCAAACAGCAGTTTTATCCATATTTGTGGGATACAGTCGAACAGGATGGAAAAACATACGCAGTTCCATTCAATACAGATACACGTCTCCTATTTTATAACAAAAAAGCTTTCAAAGAAGTGGGACTTGATCCAAATAAACCACCAGCAACTTGGTCTGAACTGGAGGAATATGCTCGAAAATTGGATGTGAAAAATGGCGATAAATATGATCGGATTGGGTTCTATCCTCTTTGGGGAAGTGTTGGTGCTTCCAGTTGGATGATAAATGCAGATGGTGGAAAAGGTTTTATTGCAGATGGAGAACTCGCCATTAACACCCCGAAAAAAGTGGAGGCGCTAAATTGGATTCTTGATTGGAAGGAACGGCTTGGTGAAAGGACAGTCCAAGCTTTCCAGGCTGAATTTGGCAGCGAACAGTCCAATCCGTTCATTGCAGGGAAGGTTTCCATGTGGATCGATGTAGGTACATTCTATACTCAATTACGGGATTATGGTCAGGATGTTGAGTTTGGCGTTGCGCCCATACCAGCCAAAGAAAAAGGTGCAGGAAATTGGGCTGAAGGAGGCGGTTTCGTTGTAGAAGTGCCCAAAGGCTCTAACCATCCAAAAGAAGCGATGGACTTTATCCGCTATTTGACAGATGTGAAAGCTCAGAAATACTGGGCCGTCAAAAATTATGATAATGTGGCGAATAGTGAAGCTGCGGAGGCAGCTCTAAATGAACTAAAAGGGCCGGATAAAATGGTTTATGAAGCGACAGTCAAAAATTTGAAGCAGACAAAAATGTTCCCGGTACCGATAGATTACCCAGATTATATGAGCAGATTGAATCCGCATATTGACAATGCTTTATTAGGAAAAACTGCACCTGAAAAAGCACTTAAGCAAGCGGAAGAAGATATTAAAAAAATGAAGAAATAATGCAAAAAAGAGAGAAGGCGCAACTGCCCTTCTCTTTTTGATAAGAACTAGTGTTAATGAACTTGCAAGAGGAGGTTTAGGAATGATGAAAATATCTGAAAGTACATTAGTGCACACAGAAGCTGGGCCAAAAGTGCCAACGGAAAGTAAAGATACAGAAGCAACTGTGAAAAAAGGTCTAAGTAAAAAAGCAAAAGATAATCTAGCAGGGTACTTATTCATTTCCCCATGGATCATTGGGTTCCTTGGATTGACAATGGGACCTTTACTGTTCAGTCTGGCTGCAAGTTTTACTGATTACAATATTACCTCAAAAATGAATTTCGTCGGGTTAGAAAACTATAAAAGTATGTTTACGATGGACGATTTATTTCGTACTTCCCTGTTTAATACCGTTTATTATGTTGTATTTTCAGTTCCATTGACGACTGCCGGTGCGATCATTCTGGCTGTTCTCCTGAACCAGAAAATCAAAGGCATGAAGTTTTTCCGAACCATCTATTATCTGCCGGCGGTGTTATCAGGTGTGGCAGTCTATCTTCTCTGGATGCAGCTATTGAGTCCATCAACTGGTCTCGTGAACACGATGCTAGGTTGGATCGGAATTACAGGGCCAGCGTGGCTGTTTGATCCTGATTGGACCAAGCCTGCATTGCTATTGATGAAAATGTGGAGTGTTGGCGGAGGAATGCTTTTGTATCTGGCTATTATGCAGGGGGTATCGCCGCAAATGTATGAAGCAGCTGACATGGAGGGGGCCTCGCCGTGGCAAAAGTTTTATTATATTACCTTGCCAATGATTTCTCCCATTATCTTTTTTGATGTTATCACCAGTACGATTGGAGCATTTCAAATTTTTCAAGAAGCATATGTCATGACGGAAAATGGCAGCGGAGGACCCGGGAATTCGCTATTGTTCTATAATTTGCATATGTGGAATAACGCCTTTGAAGTCTTTAACATGGGATATGCTTCGGCAATGGCATGGCTGTTATTTCTCATCGTGATGATTTTGACCTCAGTGAATATGAAGCTCGGTAAGAGATGGGTGCATTATGAAGGAGGAAATGATAAGTGAGTTCCGTGTCTGCTCCAAAATTTTACGAGACGAAAAAGTTTAAGGATAAGGTTAAATACACATTTGTTACATTTGTGTTAATTGCTGGCAGTATGCTGATTTTGCTGCCATTATGGTGGATGATTTCGACTTCACTTAAGTCCCCTGCTGAGATTGCCCAATATCCACCGACATTTTTCCCAAAGGAGTTCCATTTCAACAATTACATTGAGGCCTGGCAGACTGCGCCTTTCACTCGCTGGGCATTGAATACTCTCTTTCTAGCTTCTGTTGGAACGATCGGTAGTGTGCTAGTGAACTCGTTGGTTGCTTACGGTTTTGCTAAAATCCACTTTAAAGGCAGAAATCCACTTTTTATTCTCGTTCTCTCCACCATGCTGATTCCCGGATTTGTTACAATGGTGCCGCAATATATCCTGTTTTCCAAACTTGGATGGGTAAACACATACTTGCCTTTGCTAGTGCCTGCATTCCTCGGCAGTGCCTTTTTCATTTTTTTGCTTCGCCAGTTTATGTTAGGGATACCGAATGAACTGATGGAGGCAGCTGTACTAGATGGAGCGGGACATTTGCAAATCTGGTGGCATATCATGCTTCCATTGACAAAACCGGCTTTAATCACGGTGGCGATTTTCTCTTTCAATGGGGCATGGAATGATCTATTAGGACCATTGCTGTATATTAATGATGAAAGCATGTACACTTTGCAGATAGGCTTGCAAACCTTTAAAGGTACGGTCCAAACACAGTGGCATTATTTAATGGCAATGTCTGTTACAGTATTGCTTCCAGTCATTTTCTTGTTTTTCTTTTTCCAAAAGTACTTTATCGAAGGCTCGAATCTCTCATCTGGAACAAAAGGATAAACACAGAAACTAAAGAGATTGCCCGCAGAAGCAAAATGAATTTCTGTTGGCAGTTTCTTTAGTTTTTCGTTCCTAGCCAGTTTGCTAACCTGTTTCTGTCCTCCTTGTTCATTCGGTTTTGTTCGAATAGCCATCTGCTGAGAATGTCGTTTTTAATCAGTTGTTTTGGGGAATATAAAAAGAATGAGTAAAGCAGTTGACTTATCTTGTATATACAAGTAAAATAAAATCGCAACATGATGTATATACAAGTGTTCAGATGTAAAGCGATTTTTTTATATTAAATGAAAACGGTAACAGGAGGAGATCGACTATGGATCGCAAAGCTGTTGAACAAATAGTTGAGGCAGTGGGCGGCAAAGAGAATATCGCCGCAGCTACTCATTGTGTGACAAGGCTTCGTTTTGCTTTAAAGGATGAAGGAAAAGTAGACAAGGAGAAATTAGAGAACAATGATCTCGTAAAAGGATCATTTTCGGCGAACGGTCAATTCCAAGTAGTCATTGGCCAGGGACTCGTCGATAAGGTATATGCAGAAATGGTAGCGATTACCGGGATTGGGGAAGCATCAAAACAAGACATCAAAGATGCAGCTGCCCAGAACCTGAATCCGCTGCAAAGGGCGATCAAGACACTGGCAGATATCTTCATTCCCATCTTGCCGGCAATTGTGACTGCTGGTTTATTAATGGGAATCAATAACATTCTAACCGGGAAAGATATTTTCTTTGAAGGAAAAGCGCTAATCGAAGTTTATACAGGCTGGGCTGATTTTGCAAGTATCATCAATTTAATTGCCAATACTGCGTTCGTATTTCTGCCTGGTCTGATTGGCTGGAGTGCGGTCAATAAGTTCGGCGGAAACCCGCTGCTTGGTATTGTACTTGGACTCATGCTAGTACATCCTGATTTACTGAATGCTTGGGGATATGGAGCAGCACAACAGAAAGGCGAAATCCCAACCTGGAATTTGTTTGGATTGACCGTTGAGAAAGTCGGTTACCAAGGACAAGTATTGCCAGTCCTGCTTGCTTCTTATGTATTGGCGAAAATGGAAATCTTTTTGCGCAAGCGAATACCTGATGCTTTCCAGCTACTTACAGTTGCACCAATTGCCTTGCTTGTAACTGGATTTTTATCATTTATCGTGATCGGACCAATTACTTTTGCAATTGGCAATCTGATTACGGACGGGGTTGTTGGTTTGTTTGATGCTGCCCCTATCATTGGTGGATTAATTTACGGTGCACTTTATGCGCCGCTTGTTATCACCGGTATGCACCATACTTTCCTTGCGGTGGATTTGCAGTTGATCGGATCGATTGGCGGCACCTTCCTCTGGCCGATGGTGGCACTTTCCAATATCGCTCAAGGATCAGCGGCGTTTGCGATGATGTTTGCTGACAAAGATAATGAGAAATTAAAAGGTCTTTCGATGACTTCGGCTATTTCAGCCTGGCTTGGAATTACCGAGCCTGCGATGTTTGGTGTGAATTTGCGCTACAGATACCCTTTCATTGCCGCTATTATTGGTTCAGCCATTGCCGGAGTAGTCATTACACTGAGTGGTGTCATGGCGCCTTCGATTGGAGTCGGTGGCCTGCCTGCATTCCTATCCATCTATACGGAGTATTGGGGAGTGTTCTTCATTGGAATGGCCATTGCGCTTGTTGTACCGTTTGTACTGACCTTCATTATGTCCAAGACTAGGAAAAAGAAAGAAGTAGAATGAACTGAATGATCCAGATGGAGGAGGAAGTATTTCATGACTGAACCATGGTGGAAGAAGTCGGTTGTGTATCAGATCTATCCAAAAAGTTTTTACGATACGACTGGCAATGGAACAGGCGATCTTCCGGGAATTATCGCCAAACTGGAATACTTGAGCCAACTTGGGGTGGATATCATCTGGCTTACGCCAATCTATGATTCACCTCAGAGAGACAATGGGTATGATATTAAAGATTATTTTAAGATTTATAAGCAATATGGGACGATGGAAGACTTCGACCGTCTTCTTCAAGAAACCCATAAACGCGGAATGAAACTAATCATGGATATCGTTGTCAATCACTCATCAACTGAGCATGAGTGGTTCCAAGAGGCAAAGAAATCAAAGGACAGCCGCTATCGCGACTATTATATTTGGAAGGATCCAAAAGACGATGGAAGCGCCCCGACTAATTGGGAGTCCAAATTTGGCGGCAATGCCTGGGAGTATGATGAGGCGACGGGACAATACTATCTGCATTTATTCGATGTGACTCAGGCCGATTTGAACTGGGAAAATGAAAAGCTGCGCAATGATGTATATGAGATGATGCACTTTTGGTTTAAAAAAGGGGTAGATGGCTTCCGACTAGATGTGATCAATCTGATCTCAAAGGATCCAACTTTTCCGGATGATGACGGTTCTGTTCCTCCTGGAGATGGTCGGAAATTTTATACAGATGGCCCGCGAATTCATGAGTTTTTGCAGGAAATGAACCAAGAAGTATTCTCGAAATATAACAGCATGACGGTCGGTGAGATGTCATCGACCACAATAGACAACTGTATCAAATACTCGAATCCAGAGCGTAAAGAATTGAGCATGACATTTAATTTTCATCATTTAAAAGTTGATTATCAAAATGGCGATAAATGGACACTCGCTGATTTCGACTTCCTCGCACTTAAACGGATTTTATCTTTATGGCAGGAAGAAATGCATAAAGGCGGAGGATGGAATGCTTTGTTCTGGTGCAATCATGACCAGCCTCGTATTGTCTCTCGTTATGGTAATGACGGGAAATATCACCGGGAATCAGCAAAAATGCTTGGAACGGCAATTCATATGATGCAAGGAACACCATATATTTACCAGGGGGAAGAAATAGGGATGACCAATCCTTATTTTGAAAAAATCAAGGATTATCGCGATGTAGAATCCTTGAATATGTATCAAATGAAATTGGAAGAAGGCATGCCTGAGGAGGAAATCCTGAAAATTCTTCAGAGCAAGTCGCGTGACAATTCACGAACTCCTGTTCAGTGGAATGCCGAAAAGAATGCCGGTTTTACAAAAGGGACCCCATGGATTGGCACCGCTAAAAATTATCAGACTGTCAACGCGGAAAAGGCGCTTGCAGATATAAATTCCGTTTTCTATCATTATAAAAAGCTGATCCAGCTTCGGAAGCAATATGACATCATCACATCTGGGGATTACCAGCTGATCCTTGAAGAAAACCCTGAGATATTTGCTTATGTCAGAAACGGTAAGAATGAAAAGTTGCTTGTCGTAAACAATTTTTATGGAAAAGATACGGTCTTTGAATTGCCAGATACTGTGAGAATAGATGGCTTTCATGTACAAGTTCTGCTCTCAAATTATGCTGATACGAACAATGATCTGTCTCGGGTTACTCTTCGTCCATATGAGTCCATAGTATTTCATTTAACAAAATAACAGATTAGAGGAGGCCTTCCATTTCATTTAGGTCTCCTTTTTTTCGAAAGATTAAGAAAGTATAAAATTCACTTCGAGAATTGTCTAGATCCTACGAAAGCCCCTCAAGTCGCTTGTCAAGCTGCGGCACGCTTCGGTCCTGCCAATAAAGGTAAAGCTAAGTAGTCTCATCCAATTTGCTGGCAGTCTGATAAATTTCCAGCATTTTCTTAATGGAAAATCTTTTTTGAACCCAATAAGCCGTATTGGCGTCCGATAAAACCAGAAATAGGGAAATAAGGACACAAATAAGCCGTATTGGCGTCCGAAAAAACCAGAAATAGGGAAATAAGGACACAAATAAGCCGTATTGGTGCCCGAAAAAACCAGAAATTAGGAAAAAGAGATCACCAATGAGCTGTATTGGTGCTCAAAAAAACCAGAAATTAGGAAAAAGGGGTCACCAATAAGCCGTATTGGTGCACGAAAAAACCAGAAATTAGGGAAATGAGGTCACCAATGAGCTGTATTGGTGCACGAAAAAACCAGAAATTAGGTAAATAAGGTTACCAATGAGCCGTATTGGTGCACGAAAAAACCAGAAATTAGGAAAAAGAGGTCACCAATAAGCCGTATTGGCGTCCGAAAAAACCAGAAATTAGGGAAAAGAGGTCACCAATGAGCTGTATTGGTGCACGGAAAAACCAGAAGTTGGAAAAAGAGGTCACCAATAAGCTGTATTGGTGCTAAAAAGACCTTTTCACGTAAATACACCTAGCATTCGATCTCCGTTCTGATTAAGTTCCTGCTCTAGAAAATGGTATACTGGGATTTATAAGTTGTCATCGGGAGCGTGAAGAGGAACATGGAGAATAAGTTATATTATCAAAATGCTTACACCAAAACCTTTACAGCCGAGCTAGTCAGGCAAGGTGCGGATGAATCAGGCAGGAACTATGCAGTTTTGACGCAAACAGCTTTTTACCCGACAGGTGGTGGACAGCCATTTGATACTGGTGTTCTGAACGGCATAAAGGTAGTCGGTGTAGAGGAAATCGACGGTGAGATACGCCATTACATACAAGAACCGCTGGAAGAAGGAATGCCAATAAAGGGGGAAATAGATTGGGACCGCCGGTTTGATCATATGCAGCAGCATGCTGGACAGCATATTCTTTCGGCAGCGTTTGAAGAGCTGTATGGCTATAAAACAGTTAGTTTCCATTTAGGGAAAAAGACGCTTACAATCGACCTCGAAACAGAGAAACTGTCAACGGAGGAAGCTGATAGGGTGGAGAAACTGGCAAACCGGGTAATCCTAGAGAATCGGCCAATCTTTAGTAAATGGATCGATGGGGAGGAAGTAAAGCAATACAAGCTCAGAAAACCGCTGTCAGTAGCAAACAATATCAGGCTCGTGATCATACCAGAATTCGATTATAATGGCTGCGGTGGAACCCATCCAAACAGTACAGGCGAAGCAGGCAATCTGAAAATCCTCGGATGGGAAAGACAGAAGAAACTAATCCGCGTGGAGTTTGTATGTGGGCAAAGGGTGTTGAGCATACTGTGGGAAAAGCAGGCAATCCTTAAGGAACTCTCGATTCTGCTGAATGCACCTGAACAGGATTTGGTGTCGTCTGTCAATCGACTGCTAGGGCAGAAAAAGACCATCGAGGAAATGGGCAGCCAATTGCTTCAATATGAAGCTGCAGAATTGATTGCAGCCAATTCGGGGAATATTGTCAGCCATGTTTATCAAAACAGGAGTATCCAGGAACTTCAAAAGCTTGCAAGATTGCTCACTGGACAAGCAGAGGAAAAGGTATTCCTATTAGTTGCCGAAAACGAGGATAACCTCCAATTTGTTTTTGCCCGCGGTAAGAACGCTCAGGGAAACTTGAAAGAATGGTCAAAACATGCCCTTTTAATAATAGACGGCAAAGGCGGAGGCAGCGATCAGCTTGTTCAAGGAGGAGGAAAATGGATGCCTGGGGATGAATTTATCAAAGCGATTGCTACTATCATCCAATAAAAAAACTTAAATTTCAGGAAATAAGACGTAGTTCTTTAGGGGTAATTTATTACTATAAAAAAGCTGTTTCCTTTTGTGTTTTGCTGGTATCTCTAAAATCATAAGATAAAAGACCTATTCCCATTGAATAATTGAGCGATAAATGAAAAAATTACCATTTAAAAAAAGGTTTCACTCCTTCATAATGAAATTCAACCAGAGAAATAGGGGGAATCACAATGTATGAAGTGGAGAAAGGATCTATAGAAGAGGCAATTATGATCCTGCAAAATCTCGGTCTTAAAATGAATGAATACGAGAAGACGAATTCAATGATTCCAGTAGATAAATATAAAGAGTTACTGGAATTCACGATTGCAGTAGCCAGGAAAACGAATGACATCACTGTCACTATAGATGAGCTTATGAACGATATCGAAGCGAGAATGTAATAAGGGAAGAGCAGCCAATCGGCTGCTCTTTTACGTAAAAAGGTTGATTCCACTGGGCAAAATTCGACCTGTTTATGCAGGCAAGCAATACCTGAACAGAATTAACTGAAAATTATGATATGTGTTTCCAGGATTGCAAACTTCCCTCCAGAAAGATAAGATTGATTTTATAGCATTGAAGGAATTGCTTGAAACAGAAAGGAAACATCAAATGATGAAAAAATTACAAGATCAAGTTTTATCACGCAGAACATTTGCGATTATATCTCACCCGGATGCCGGGAAAACGACGCTGACCGAGAAGCTGCTGTTATTCGGCGGCGCCATTCGTGACGCAGGTACGATTAAAGCAAAGAAGACAGGGAAGTTTGCGACAAGTGACTGGATGGAAATCGAGAAGCAGCGTGGAATTTCAGTTACCTCCAGTGTTATGCAGTTTGATTATGATGGCTTTAAGGTGAATATTCTCGATACACCAGGACACCAGGACTTTTCAGAAGACACCTACAGAACATTGACAGCGGTTGACAGCGCGGTGATGATCATCGATTCAGCAAAGGGGATTGAGGACCAGACGCTCAAATTGTTCAAGGTTTGCCGTATGAGAGGGATTCCGATTTTCACCTTTATCAACAAGCTTGATCGCCAGGGGAAAGCGCCACTGGAATTGCTAGCTGAACTCGAAGAAGTACTTGGCATCGAATCTTATCCGATGAACTGGCCGATTGGCATGGGAAAAGAGTTCCTTGGAATTTATGACCGATTCAACAATCGAATTGAACAATTTCGAGTAGATGAGGACAAACGCTTTGTGAAGTTGAACGAAGACGGGGAAATTGAAGGGGAGCATTCTCTGAAAGAGTCTTCCCTATACGATCAGACTTTAGAAGAAATCATGCTGTTGGATGAAGCGGGAAATGATTTTTCGCAGGAACGGATCATCGATGGAACATTAACGCCAGTATTCTTTGGCAGTGCCTTGACAACATTCGGTGTCCAGACATTTCTTGATTCCTATCTTCAATTCGCACCCGCTCCACAGCCAAGAAACTCCACAGTTGGCGAAGTAGATCCAAACTCAGAGGTATTCTCAGGGTTTATTTTTAAAATCCAGGCAAACATGAACCCGGCCCACCGCGACAGGATCGCCTTCCTTCGCATTTGTTCCGGAAAGTTCGAGCGTGGGATGACCGTACTGCTAAGTAGGACAGGAAAGACGTTAAAGCTAGCGCAGTCCACCCAGTTCATGGCGGATGACCGCAGCACTGTTGAGGAAGCAGTTGCCGGCGATATAATTGGGCTTTACGATTCAGGCACCTATCAGATTGGCGATACGATTGTATCTGGCAAGGAAGGGTTTCAGTATGAAAAGCTTCCCCAATTTACACCAGAGCTTTTTGTCAGGGTTTCAGCTAAGAACGTCATGAAGCAAAAGCATTTCCATAAAGGAATCCAGCAGCTAGTCCAAGAAGGAGCCATCCAATTGTTTAAGACATTAAAAACGGAAGAGTACCTTCTTGGTGCAGTCGGTCAGCTTCAATTCGAAGTTTTTGAAGCCAGGATGCGCAATGAATACAATGTGGAAGTTATGATGGAACGACAAGGCTCTAAAATTGCCCGCTGGATTGAAGGCGACAATGTGAACGAGAACTTGTCTAGCACTCGAAGCCTGTTAGTGAGTGACCGCTTTGGTAAAAAAGTATTCCTGTTTGAAAACGAATTTGCCTTAAGATGGTTCCAGGATAAGAATCCTGAAGTAAAACTTTATAACCCTATGGATGTATCTTAAGGATCAAGAGTCGGCCAAATGGCCGGCTCTTTTCTTAACAATTATCTGGAAAAGTGATAATTCAAAGCCTAATTTGGACAATCTAAAATAAGTAGAAGCAGGAAGAAATTTCGCACTCATACAATGAAAGTCCAATAAATATTCTAAAGGGATGAATCTTGTCGTGACGATAAAAAAGAAAATAACCAAACTAGAAGCGGTAATGTGGAGCATCGCACTGCCGGGATTCACCCAACTGCTAACGGGCAATCTTGTGAAGGGCATATTATTCGTTTCCCTCGAGTTCCTTGTTAACGTAAAAAGTAATTTTAACAAAGGAATAATGTATAGTTTCCTTGGTGAAACAGGAATGGCCATGCAGGTAATGGATTATCAGTGGCTGATGTTTTACCCATGTCTATATATGTTTGCGATGTGGGATTCCTATCGGAGTGTCATGCCGGAGGAGGAAAAAATCACCTTTTTGCCTTTCGTTTTTTCCGCCTATTTTGTCACTGTCGGTTTGATGATTTCGCCTAAAATCAAGATATTTGGAATGTTTCCCGGCCCTGTGTTTTTACCGATGATGTTTGTAATTCCAGGTGTATTGATCGGGTTATTGATCAGGAAGCTAATTTTAAGATTTTATCGTAATGGACAATAACTTCAGAGTTTGTTTAAAAGAAGAAACATGAATTCCGATTGATCGCAGACTGGAATTTTTATTTTTTTAGGAAACCCCCATAACCATTCAGGTACAATCGTACCCATTTAGTGATAAAGCGATCGCTCAAAAAAAGAAAGGATTTAGACTATTTCAAGTACTACAGGAACGCCTTATGCTGTTTTTCTCCCTACCTGACCACATATGATATATGGACAGTTATGGTATAATGTGTGGAGAAATGGGGTGAGGCTATTGCTAAGTTTATTGTTTATGGCAAAGAAAAAACGCAGACCGCTGGAGGAAACCGTTGAGAAAATCCACCAGGGGGATGCTGATCTTCGAGAAGATTTAATTGATTCCTACAAACCGTTTATTGCCAAGACTGTTTCGTCTGTCTGCAAGAGGTACATATATGAGTCTGACGATGAATTTAGCATTGGTCTCATCGCTTTTAATGAAGCAATTCAGAAATATTCATCTGAAAAAGGGAGTTCTTTGTTGAGTTTTGCCGAAGTCATGATTAAGCGAAGGGTCATTGATTATATCCGCCAGCAGAGCCGGAGTCAATACTTGAGCTTTGACAGCTTTCAGGATCCAAATGAAGAAGAGCAGCGCCGGTCTACACTAGAAGACAATTTATCACTTGATGAGTTTCAGAAAAAGAAAGAACAGGACTTGAGAAGAGAAGAAATCCTCCAATTCCAAACGATATTATCTGAATTTGATTTGTCCTTCCAGGATTTGCTGGAGCAGTCGCCAAAACATGCGGATGCCCGAAAAAACGCCATGCTCGTTGCAAAGGCAATGGTAGAAAATGAAGAATTGAAGAACTTTCTGCTCGAAAAAAGGCGGATGCCAATCAAACAACTTGAAGAATTGGTCAATGTCAGCAGAAAGACGATAGAGAGAAACAGAAAATATATCATTGCCATCGCACTTATTTTAATTGGGGACTATGTATTTTTAAAGGATTATATTAAAGGGGTGTTGGAGACATGAGAAAAGGAGTAATCCTTGCCATCAATGATCTTTACCTAACATTGTTGACCCCCGAAGGCGAGTTTTTGCGCGCCCGAAAGTTTCGGCAAGATTATCAAATCGGGGAGGAAATCGATTTTTTTCCAGAATCAGAAATGGACAAAAGGAAAAAATTTCGCGCTCCTTTTTTCACTAGCCTGAAAGCAAGGTCGCTTATACTGGTTGCAGCGCTCCTGCTTATGATGGCCGCAGTCCTGCCAATTTACCAGGAGGGGCAAGTATATGCATATATGTCCATCGATGTTAACCCGAGCATAGAAATGGCGGTCAATGATGAGTTAAAGGTTCTGGAGATAAATGGATACAATCCTGAAGGGAAACAAATTATCACAGAAATAGAAGATTGGTGGAAGAAAGATGCTGCCATTGTTGCAAAGATGATTCTTGATAAAATAGAAGACCATGGCTATTTCACTAATCAAAATGCAGTGATCATCGCAACAGTTCATAAGTCGAAGGCGAGAAAATCAGCGGACCAAAAATTAGAACAAAAAGTGGCGGAAATTAAACAGACAACAGCAGAAGAGAATTTGAACCTTAAGGTTGTGGAAGCAACAAATGAAGATAGGGAGAAGGCTGTTAAGCAGGGGATTACGGCTGGTGTGTATAAAGAGAAGAATATCACTCCGGCAAAAGAGCCTGCTGCTGCACCGCCTGTAAAGGAACAGAAAGCCCAGCCAAAGGCCGCACAAAAGAGTCAAGTCCAGCAGCCGATAAGGAAGGAACCGGAACGAGAGCTGAAAAAGCAAGAAGCTCCAGGAAAGGAAAAGAAAGTCAAACCAGTGCTTCCAAAGGGCAGTTCGGATGTAAAACAGCAAGGAAATCCAGTTGTGGAAAAAATAAACGAAAAAAAGAATTCAGAGTCGAACGGCAATAGCAACCAAAAAAGCCATCCCGTTCATAACGGGGGAATAAAGCCAGATCTTCACCTTGAAAAATACAAACCAGAAATAAAACGAAACGTGATCGAAAACAAGAATAGCGCTCAAAGAGAAACAGGGAAAAGGATAGGCAATCTCATTAAAAAATAAGAAAAGTCCGGAATGCGATTCCGGACTTTTTTCCATGTCAATATTCTTTTTTCGGGTTACATTATTCTTGTTTTTGTCCAGAAAGCTGTGCTTGAGCCTGCTGAACTAAACGTTTGGTGATTTCTCCTCCTACTGAACCATTTGCTCTGGAAACAGTGTCGGATCCAAGTGTAACGCCAAATTCCTGTGCAATCTCATATTTTACCTGATCCATGAATTGCTCCACTCCAGGAACAAGCAATTTATTTGAATTTCGAGCCATATAATCATCTCCTTTTTGTGATTTCAGAGAGAGAGCTCTCTGTAGGAATAGTTTGGACATTGCCGGCAAGTTCATGAATGGTAACTTTTTATAGAAAGCAATATCCGCTGCATTCATCCCGCCTGTAGGAGAAAGCTTTGTCCTTCTTGAACCTTTAGTCTTGTCCCTTGCTGACATCTTTTGTTGGATGCATGAATGGATAGCCCTGTGGTTTTCTCATTTTCTCGAGAAGCTCTCTGTTTTCTGCTGTGTTCCAGCCAATGTCATTGGTGGGATGAATCCATTCATCACCGGCCATGATGGCAGGGTCTGTCTCTTCCGACCAATTTTCCAGCGGTGAATTTTCAGAAGCGTAAAGGCTGTCTCCAATGATCACACCATGCTTATTCGTAAATGGTGCTTTCCTTTTCATCCCAGTTTCCTTAAAGCTCGGAGCATTGATTTGATGGGGGAATGTTTCATCGATATCTAATGGTTCTAGTTCATGATCCTTCTTTGCCATTTTTGCTCCTCCTTTTTTACGTTTATCATTTGTTTTATCTGGCCTTTTTAAAAGACCGTTCATTTTGTAAAATAAGGAAATTGAAACGTACATAGCAAAGGACCGATTGAGAAACAATGAAAGATGGAGGTGTTAACATGGCTAAACGAAAGGCAGAAAGAAATGCAGTCGCTAAATATACAAATACTCCTAAGAAAAATCTTCAAGAAAGTGAATTTTCTGCTGAATTTTCTCATGGAGAAGAGCCAGGGGAATTTGCTAACCGGAATTCAAAGCAGGGCAGGAAAGGGAGATCATAATGAAAAAACAGGATGGCCGTCATCAAAAACCTGTGAATGTTGAATTCGGCATGGAATTTGGGGATATAAATGCGGGGAAGTTTTATGAACAGCCTTTTGCTAATAAAAAGGGGAAGCAAAAAACCGAAAAGGATTGCAAATAACAAAAAGCGCAAGCGTCTTGAAACGCTTGCGCTGGCATTTTATGCTTTCTTTTCTGCCATCATAAAATTTTCTTTGTCAACAGAGAAAAAATGAGGTGTTTCTGATTTAGAATCAAAATAGACAAGGAGATGGGAACGTTCCTTCTCTACTTTTCCATCTTCGATCAGTTTAGCAAAATGGATGGCGATATCGACAAGCATGGTATGTTTGTATAGCTCCTTTTCATTAAGCTTTAAATTCACGAACTGCTGGCCAAGAGCCTCGGGGTTCTTGACGATTTCCCTGTATAAGGCGGAGCGTTGTCTCTTATCTGAGGACAACTCCCACCATGGTTTACGCGGCTTGTATTTCATGCTGGCAAGATAGTCATATTTCATTAAACTGACAATCTGCTCTAGGTGATCTACCTCTTTTTGTTGCAGGAACTCGTAAAGCCGTTTAAATAAATCCTCCAGCTGATGTCCAATCCTAGACCACCCTTTTGTTTCCCAAAAAGAGCCAAATTCCTGGAAGAAATCGAATGGGGAAGGGAAAATCCTCGTGACCAGGAATTCAACTGTATGATCCATCCTGTGATCATTCCAATATTTTTCCAGCACATCCTCGACCTGCTTGATCTTAATGATATCATAGAAATCCAGTACGTTATTTCCGAGTATTTCATAAGGGGAATGGTCCATATAGACATAGTCATGGTCAGCGGCTCTTAGTCTCAATCCAGTCCCTCTCAGCATTTTCAAGAAACCTAGCTGCAGTTCCTCTGGTCTCATCGCAAAGACATCATTGAAGGTTTTTTTGAAGGAATGATAGTCTTCTTCAGGTAATCCAGCAATCAAGTCAAGGTGCTGGTCAATTTTGCCGCCTTCCTTGACCATTGTCACTGTTCGTTTTAGTTTTTCAAAGTTTTGTTTTCTCATGACTAATTCGTTTGTATAATCATTTGTCGACTGAACTCCAATCTCAAAGCGAAATAATCCCGCAGGAGCTTCCTCATTCAGGAAGGAAATGACCTCAGGTCTCATGATGTCAGCAGTGATTTCGAATTGGAACACAGTTCCCGGAAGATGCTCATCAATAAGGAAACGGAACATTTCCATTGCGTAACTTCGGCTAATATTGAAGGTTCTGTCCACGAACTTGATGGTCTTCGCGCCATTTTTCATTAAATAGCGGATATCCTCTTTGATCTTTTCCCTGTCAAAGTAACGGACACCTACTTCAATCGAAGAGAGGCAGAATTGACAACTGAATGGACAGCCACGGCTCGTTTCAACATAGGTAATTCTTTTGGAGAGATGTGCAGCATCCTCTTCAAAGCGATAAGGTGTAGGGAGGTCTTTTAAATCAAGCTTGTTGCGCTGAGGGTTCAGCTGGATTCCGCTTTCACTCCGGTAGGCAATCCCAGGCACTGTTGAAAAGTCCTGTCCGGTTGAGTACCCTTCAAGAAGCTGCTTAAATGTCTGTTCTCCCTCCCCTAAAACAATCACGTCAAAATTTGGAACGTTCTCCATCCATTCTTGGACATCATAGGTTACCTCAGGGCCACCAGCGACAATCAAAATGTCAGGATTAATTTTCTTTATCATGTTTATGACTTTAATCGTTTCTTCAATATTCCAAATATAGCAACTGAATCCAATCACATCCGGTTTCTTTTGGATCAGGTCTGACACAATGTTGATGACAGGGTCTTTTATTGTATATTCAACAATGCTCGCATCAAATTTTGGTTGAGCATACGCCTTCAGATACCTGATGGCAAGATTTGTATGAATATATTTCGCGTTTAGCGTGGTTAAGACGATATTCATGAATAAAACTCCTTTATATAATCCTCCGTAAGTCAACTTCCAATTATATCTCAGTATTGGCAAAAAGGACAGGCTAAAATCCTACTTTTAAAAAAGAAAGAGCCATTCTCACAGAATGGCTCTCAACATTCAATTCAATGTCATTACTGGCTCAAACGCTTTCGGCGATAGAGGCGTACGATTGCAGCAATTCTGGTCTTGAGCCGGTTGATCCTTGATGTCTTAAATTCAATTAACGGCTGGGCGAGGGCAGCTGTGTACTTGCTTGACAGGATGAAAGTAAGCACCAAGGCGATAAATACCAGGAGGATAAACCGTTCGGGACTATGGAAAAAATTCTGGACCTCGCTTTCGCGGAAAGTCCGGATGAAAAATCCATGCAGTAAATACACATAGAGTGTATTTTTCCCAAGTTCAGTAAAGAAATATTGTTTCTTAGGCACAATCGACAGGAAGCTGAAAACCATCAGCAAACTCAATAAATAAAAGCCTAAGCGCGTAAACATGCTTGAAATCGTTGCAGCTTCCATCATGGAATAGGGCTTTGACCCAAGAAGCCACTTATAGTCAATCTCGGGATGGAAGTAAAAGCCTAAAAATACAACTGTAAAGGAAAGGAGCGCGCCAATTTTAAACGAAGGTCTCGTCAGAGCCTGGATATGATTCTTCGTTAAATGGTATCCAAGCAGGAACAACGGAAAGAAGACGAAGGTCCTAGAAAGACTCAAATAATTGGATATCCAGTCGACATATCCAACGCCAAGGCCGACTCCAAAAGCAATCAAAAGGCCTGTGGTTGCGCTAAGCCGAGCAAAGCCAATCAACATCAGATTCCAGAAAAACAAACTGATTAAAAACCATAAGGACCAATGAGGATTCAGCAGATCGATTGTAAAGGTCGATTTACTGTAAAGAAAATAGTAAAAAATTGAATAGATCAGCTGGAAAATGAAATAAGGTAGAATTAATTTTTGGGCGATCTTCTTAACGTATCCCTTTTTATTGAAGCCTCGTGCAAAAAAGCCAGAAACCAAGATGAAGGCCGGCATATGGAAAGTATAAATGACTTTATAAATATTGTAGATCATTTCATTGTCCTCGATAAAGGATCGCAGCAGATGGCCAAAGACGACGAAAAAAATCAAGATGAACTTTGCATTGTCATAATAGTAATCTCGCTGTTTCATAGTTCCCCCTTAATTAGAGACCCCCGAAAAAGACTCCCCTTGTTTTACCCGATTAAGAATGATGCTAAACCAAAGCAGTTTATATATGAAAAAATAAGGAAATGAATTTTGATTCAGCAGACTGTAACTGATTAAGGACTTAATACTGTATTGATACATTTTTCGTTCTGTTATATATCATGAAATCATTATACCATATGGATTAGGCGAGTTGTTTTTAAGTGTGTTGCAATAAAAAAATTCAAATGTTTGATATATGTCACAGCTTTCTTTTCTTGCTTTCGATAAAATGAAAGATGGGGAATGGTAACATTCAATTACCTTAACATGAAAATTGGGGAGGGAGATTATGTCTATCTTATCAAAGAAAAATGAACTTGGGTTTTATGAGATCAGACTTGAATCGATTGGAGGACTTGGCGCAAACCTTGCCGGAAAAATGCTAGCTGAGGCAGGAGTGCTCGGTCTTGGGCTGAACGGTTCCAACTTTTCTTCGTATGGTTCGGAGAAGAAAGGTTCACCGGTGAAAAGCTTTGTCCGGTTTTGTGATCCGGAAACAGAAATTAGGGTTCATAGTCCGATAGAAGAGCCTCATGTTGTTGGTGTCTTCCATGAAGCATTGTACAAAACAATAGATGTTGTCAGTGGCTTGCGCCCGGATGGAATTCTGCTTGTTAATTCAACACGTGATTTTGATGAAATCAAACAAGACCTCCATTTGCAATATGGAACACTGGCAATTGTCGATGCACTGTCCATCGCAGTCGAGGAAAAGACAAAAGTGAATACAGCAATGCTTGGAGCTTTATACCGGATTATTGACTTCCTAGATCCTGAAGCAATGAAGCATGTAATCCGGAAAACTTTCGAAAAGAAATACCCGCATTTTGTGGAATCAAACATCAGGACATTCGAAAGAGGCTATAACGAGGTCCACTTTAAAACATACGAGTCTGAACAAGGAGCGCAAGGCAAGGATTTCAAGCGTCCGATACCGCTGCTTGGATATGAAACACAGGAACTCGGCGGAGTCATTACTGCACAGGCAAACAGCATTCTCAAAGATTTAAGCGGTTCCAGACAAGGATTCCTGCCACAATTCAACCAGGCAGCCTGCATCAACTGCGCGGCATGTGACACTGCATGCCCTGATTACTGCTTTGTCTGGGAAGCAGGTGAGGACAAACGAGGCCGTAAGCAAATGTTTTTAAAGGGAATCGACTATCAATATTGCAAAGGTTGCTTGAAATGTGTCGAAGCATGTCCGACAACGGCATTAAGCGAATTGAGGGAAATGATTGGCTATGCTGAGGAAAACCAAGTAAAACAAAATTATCCTTATGTGATGGAGGGGTATCTTAATGTCCATTCTTGAAGAGAACGCAAAAGCAATGAGCACAGCAGAACAGGTGACCACTTTTGAATCGGGAAATGAAATGGCGGCAATGGCCGCGGCACAGATTAACTACCATATAATGGGTTATTTTCCGATTACTCCGTCTACCGAAGTTGCCCAGTTTCTCGATTTGATGAAAGCAAGGGGCGAGCATGATATCAAGTTGATCCCAGCAGATGGCGAGCATGGTTCAGCTGGTATTTGTTATGGAGCGGCAGCAACAGGAGCGCGTGTATTCAACGCAACAAGCGCGAACGGTTTGATGTATATGCTAGAGCAGCTTCCAGTCCAATCGGGCACACGGTATCCAATGGTACTGAATCTTGTTACACGGTCCATCAGCGGTCCGTTAGATATTCGTGGTGATCATTCGGATCTGTATTTTGCCCTTAATACTGGATGGGTAATTCTTACAGCAAGAACGCCACAGGCAGTTTATGATATGAATATCATGGCGCTGAAAATAGCGGAGCATTCTGATGTCCGCCTGCCGGTGATGATTGCTTACGATGGCTTCTTTACGTCGCATCAAAAGCGGAAGGTGAAATATTTCAAAGACCGTGCAGTCGTCCAAAAATTCGTTGGAGAGGTACCGACTGAATACAATTTTGCCCGAGATCCAAAGAAGCCGTTAACGATCGGAGCGCATATGAATGGCGATGACCTGATCAACAACCACTTCCAGCAATCAGAAGCGATATACAGGGCGAAAGATGTTTTTAAAGAAGTGACTGCAGAATATGCAAAATTGTCAGGACGCAGTTATGATATTCTCGATCTCTATAAAATGGAAGATGCGGAGGTAGCGTTATTTCTGTTAAACTCAGCTGCAGAGTCTTCCAAGGATGTTGTCGACAGGCTTAGGGAGAAAGGAATCAAAGCTGGGGTCGTCAGCCCTAACATCATCCGTCCTTTCCCTGCTCAGGAAATCAGGGAAGCTTTAAAGAATGTGAAATCTCTTCTCGTTGGGGAAAGAGCTGATTCTTATGGCGGTCATGGTCCAAACCTGACACATGAAATCAAGTCCGCACTTCAGGAAGACAAGAGTAATGAAACGATCGTCCTAAGCAGAGTGTTCGGCTTGGGCGGGAAGGACTTTTATGCAGATGATGCCGAAGCATTTTTCGCAATGGCAATGGAAGCTATGGAAAAAGGCTACGCCGAAAAACCGTTTGACTACTACGGTCATATTTCGGGCGAACCTGAAAAAATTCTAAAGCCTGTCATTGAGCCGCAGCATGGTGATGTGTATAAGTCTGGATTGATCCAGGTAACAAGGGATGAAGAGAAAAACAAATTGAATGTTAAAATTCCACCATTAAGGGCGCTGACTTCAAAGCCAAAACGGATCGCATCCGGTCATGGCGCTTGCCCTGGTTGCGGAATTTTCGGCGGCCTTGAAATGTTCTTCAAAGGCATAGAAGGAGATCTTGTCATCCTATTCCAAACAGGCTGTGCGTATGTTGTTACAACTGCGTATCCTCACACCTCCCATAAACAGACGACGATCCATAATCTGTTCCAAAACGGGGCGGCAACTTTGTCGGGAACGCTCGAAGCTTTCCTAGAATTAAAGCGCCGCGGTGAAATCGAAGTGTCAGCAGATGCCACATTCGTAATGGTAACCGGTGATGGCGGCATGGACATCGGCATGGGATCGGCAATCGGAACAGCGCTTCGCGGCCACAAGCTGATCATGCTGGAATATGATAATGAGGGATATATGAACACGGGTTCTCAGCTTTCTTATTCTACGCCGTTTGGACATATGACTAGCACTTCGAATGTAGGGAAGGCCCAAAAAGGCAAAGCGTTCCATCATAAGGATACTGCCCAAATCATGGCTTCCACCAATATACCTTACGTTTTCACAGGTACAGAGGCGTTCCCGCAGGATCTTTTGAAAAAGGCGGCAAAGGCACAATGGTATGCCCAAAATGTTGGAACGGTGTATGGCAAGCTTTTGATCACATGCCCGCTTAACTGGAAGTCAGAAGATCGCTATGGACAGACAATCGTCGAAGCAGCTGTCAATTCCAACTTCTTCCCGCTGTATGAAGTTGAGCAGGGGGTTACGAACATAACATATGACCCTGAAGCGAAAAACAAGAAAATTCCTTTGTCAGACTGGCTAAAATACATGGGAAAAACAAAGCACTTGTTAACAGAAGAAAACAAAGACATGCTGATCGAATTCGAAACAGAAGTGGAAAAAAGATGGCAGCGTCTAAAGGCCAAACACGAAAATGAATATCTATAAAAAAAGGAAAAGCCGAGATTCTCGGCTTTTTTTTTAAGAAAGAATAAATATAGTATTCAGTTTCTTTATTTTGGATAGTCTGCTAGGTTTTACGCAAAAAGTGTCGTTAATACCGGGAAAAAACCACGAAATAAAGGGATTTTTAACCTCAATGTAGAAATCACTAGTAATAGGAAACCGACAAGGAGGCTTTCTGGTGGATAGTGCTAACAAACCGGATGAAATTAAGGCACTGAAGGAAAAAATAGCCGCATTAAAACAAGAAAATTCCTTATTAAAAGAAATCGTAAAAGATCAGAATGAACTCGATGTGGCTGCAAATTCTACTCCAACTGCTTTTAATGAAAAGATTCTCAGCAAAGAGGTTTTAGTAAAAAGCTTATTCCGTGATCGATACCGGATGGAACAGGAAATACGAAAAAACGAAGCAAAGTTCAGGAAAATTTTTGAGAGTTCATATGATGGGATGATTCTCTGGGATGAAAATTGCCAGCAATATGAGATCAATTCCTCTGGTATATCGAAGCTGGGATTGAAGCCCGAAGACCTGGAAGAAAAAAATTTTCGAAGGCTTTTGGTAAGGCTAGGCTTAACCGAGACATTTCTTGATGAAAAAATGGAAGAACTACTGCGAAAAGGAAGGCTGGATGGAAGGATTACGATTCCTTATGATGATGACAGGCTGAGGCATTTAGAATACACAGCCAATCGGCATCTGGAAAACAGTATGAATTTGATAAACTTCAGGAATATTACGGAAAAACTCGAAATGGAAGCACAGCTGCAAAACTCCGACACTTTGAATATACTAGGAGAATTGGCAGCCGGAATCGCCCATGAAATTCGCAATCCAATGACAGCACTCAAAGGATTCATCCAGCTGCTAGAAAATAGTTCTGGTGACCAATATTCTCTTTATTTCCAGGTGATCAAGTCTGAATTGCAGAGGATTGACTCGATCATTAATGAGTTTCTCATTCTTGCCAAGCCTCAGGCTATTAAGTATGTTAGAGAAGATATAGCGAAAATCATGAAGGAAACGGTTGATCTACTGACAGCGCAGGCTGTTCTCCATGACGTTCAATTCAAGACATTTTATGACGACAGTTTACCGAAGCTTTTTTGCGAACCAAATCAAATAAAAAAAGTGTTTATCAATATCATAAAAAACGCGATTGAAGTCATGCCAAAAGGTGGATTCGTATACATTGAAGTCAGTAACGCACCAGGTAATAAAATACATATTTCCATTAAGGATGAAGGAGAGGGAATCTCCGCTGCTAACATGGAAAAGATTGGGGAACCATTCTTCACAACAAAAGAAACCGGAACAGGTCTCGGACTAATGGTTAGTTTCAAAATTATGGAAGAACATAGGGGCACGATCGAAGTGGAAAGCGAACTGGGACAAGGGACTACTTTTCATTTGTATTTGCCAATCACTGAAGGAACATCTGATTAAAGGATCATTAGATTCCGATTTAACGAGTTGCATATAAAACTGACGGAGTCAACCATTTGAAAAAAGAAGAGAAGGTGGAAACATTGACCGATCAGAACATCGAAAGGCAGAAAGTCATTGATAATTTCATGACAAAAGACGGCAAATTAAAAAATATACCCGCCCAACGGAAGAAGAAGCTGATGGTTTTTGAATACATGGTCCGTGGTTTGGAAGCAGATAAGAAATACCCAGAAAAAGAGCTGAACGAGTACATTAAAAAGTTTCATGACGATTATGCTACCATCAGGCGGGAATTCATCATCCATTCCTTTATGAATCGCGAAAATGGGATTTATCAATTGAACTCGGAAGAAATGTGGGAAAAACCGGAGTGATGGATCTATCTTCGCCAATAAAACTGCTACAGATTTAGGGAAGCGAGAATTGTCTAGCTCCAGCGCCTAACTCCCCGAGACGTTTCAGTCCTACAAATGAAGTCAAAGAATGACTTCACCGGTCGGCCGTCCGATGATTACAAGAAGCTATCTGATCGGTTTCGTTCGAGTGGCTTTTATCAGCAGGAAGCTGACAGATAAAAGATTGTTCGTCTAACAAAAAAAAGACCACAGTTCATGCTATGGTCGAATCAGTACAGCTTTTGGTTTAGAACAAATTTGGAAATAGCCACAGCAGACCATGCGTATGCTATTTTTTTTGTGAAAATATAGAAATCAACTTGACGATGGCGAATACGATGGTGAATATAACCAAAGCCATAATTCCTAGCATAATCAAAATGACGGGCCAATTAATATTGGACAACATTAAGCAAAACCTCCTCGCCTTCAGCCATTACATTAAATGTATGGTTAGGATCCACACCAGAACGGTTACTAACCAAAAATTTTGTCGAATAAAAAAATATTTGAAATGAAAATTGTCTAATTTTGCGATTCTATTTACATTTTCACAAGCATTTGCAATACTTCTTCAAGTAATCTATTTTTTTGTAAGGCAAAAAGTAGTAGAGGAGAAAATAGAAGTGTACCAAATGCTAGATGCTTTAATGGACGAAATTAATCGCGTCCGGGAAATGATGATAACTGTTGCCCTCGAAAATGGATTCACAAGTGATGAAGCAGTACGTTACAGTCAGGAACTTGATACTTTGATTTATGAATATCAAATATTATGCAGGAAGATAGGTTTGCAGCGAAAAAAAACAAATATTCTGTACAGACAGGCGCTCCTGCTTACCAAAAAACGATCTATCCTGTCACAGGCATACTAGTTCAATGGATATTAGGCCACCGCTTATCAGGCGGTGGTTCCATCTTAGGCTAATTCTACCATACCACCAATGAGATCTCCGTTCTAATAAAACATTTATAGAACAAAAACCTGCAATAATTTGCTCAAAATTTCACGATAATTTGGTTTTGTGTGATTTTTATCATATTTTTATTCGCTTCTTTTCTATATTTTTAACATAGAAAGGTTTCTATCATCACGATACAACACTCCCCAACAACTTATTGATCAATTTTGCTCCATGACAAGCCAATGCTGCCCGAAAAGGAGCGGTCCATTACGGTCGCAGAAAGCCTAAAACTGTGAATGATGCTTATCAAAGCTGACATCCTCACATCTTTGTTTTTCACTTTTTTTCTTGTTGGTACTATGCTTGTAATGTGATACATATATCGTATTACATGCATTTTATTTTTAATAGGCTGTAATGGCTGAATAATTCTTCACAGAAGAAGAAACAGTCAATATTGCCGTTCATAAATCGTTGTTTTCTGATGTACTCGTTCCTTCCATTTTTGATCGACGAGACTAACCTTATAAAGAAGAACGATCTATACAGAAAACAGCCAAAAGTAATCGCTTACAATTAAAGGAGGGAAAAGGAGAATATGCACATTGTTGTATGTGTCAAACAAGTGCCCGACACAAAGATTATTAAAATCAATCCGAAGACGAACACTCTGGACAGGAGGAGTGCACCTGCGATATTGAATCCTTATGACGCCCATGCTGTTCAGGAAGCTGTAAAAATCAGAGAGAAAACAGGTGGTACCATTTCCGTTTTGTCCATGGGGCCGCCACAGGCAGTCGCTGTCATCAAGAAGAGCGTTGAAATTGGCGCAGATCAAGGTTATTTGATCTCCGACAGAGCGTTCGCGGGTGCCGATACACTGGCTACAAGCTATGCTCTGGCAAAAGCGCTCGAGAAAATTTCACGGCAGCAGCCAATCGACCTTGTCCTATGCGGAAAGCATGCAATAGATGGGGATACAGGTCAAGTAGGTCCAGGAATTGCCCGGCGTCTTGATATACCGCCAATCACAAATGTTATCGAAGTTTCCGAGGTTAATAAGGAAGACAAAAAAGTGCTTCTTAAGCGGAAGCAAATCGACGGTTATGAGGTCCTTCAATCACAGCTTCCTTGCTTATTGACAGTGGAAAAAGAAATTAATGCCATAGAGTATGCACCGATGCCAAACATGATCAAGGCAGCCAGGTATGAACCAGTAATATGGTCCGTGAACGATCTTGCGGATGTTGATAAAACACAGCTTGGACTAAAAGGGTCTCCAACGATTGTCGGAAAAATGTTCAGTCCTCCTAAGCTCGAAGGTGGAAAAAGATTGGAAGGAAATCCGGATTCTCAAGTAGAGCAGCTGATGGAAATCTTGCTTGAACGAAAAGATTTATTGAAAGTAAATACAGCCAACTCTTGATTGCGATTTTTAAGGGGGAATAAAAGGATGCAAGAAGAAAACCAGGGAGTCTGGGTATTCATTGAAGTAAATGACGGAAAGATCGAAGGAGTGTCGCTGGAATTATTGGGTGCGGGCAGAAGGCTTGCAGACAAGCTGGAAGTTCCGCTTTCAGGGGTGATGCTCGGCGAAGGTGTTTTGCCTTTAGCCAACGACGTAATATATGCCGGAGCAGACCAAGTTTATGTTGTAGACCATCCAGTCTTGAAAGATTATCGGACTGAATCGTTCATGAAGGGAGTTTGTATACTAGCAGAAAAATACAAACCCGAAATATTCCTTTATGGTGCGACACCAAATGGAAAGGATCTCGCCAGTGCGGTTGCAACCGATTTAAGCACAGGGTTGACAGCAGATACGACGATGCTGGACGTAGATGCGGAGAAAAGGTTGTTGGAAGCAAGCCGTCCGGCATTTGGCGGAAACATCATGGCTACGATTCTCTGCAAACAACACCGGCCGCAAATGGCTACCGTACGCCCAAAAGTTATGAAGGCTATCGAGCCTGATCGAGACCGTAAAGGAATCATCATCGAAGAAGAACTGGAACTTAAGGAAGAAGATATGCGCACAAAAGTGCTTCAAATTGTGAAGGACGTAACAAAAAAAGCGAACCTTGCTGAAGCACATGTCATCGTCGCTGGCGGAAAAGGAATGGGCGATATCCAAGGCTTTCAGTTGATTCACGAACTAGCAGAAGTCATTGGCGCGAGTGTTGGCGGGACAAGGGATGTCGTAGAAGCAGGCTGGCTGAAGCATGAGCAACAAGTTGGCCAGACAGGTGAAACGGTAACTCCAAAAATTTATTTTGCCATCGGCATATCCGGGGCAATTCAGCACGTGGAAGGGATGAAAAACTCCGAGTTGATCATTGCCATTAACAAAGATCCGAATGCACCAATTTTCGATGTCGCTACTTATGGCATAGTCGGTGATGCATTGGAAATTGTTCCAAAGCTGATCAAGCAGTTCCAGGAGCTCAGCATAGAGAAAGGCGGGGAAATGAGCTATGTCTGAAAAATTTGATGTCATCGTCGTAGGAGCTGGCCCTGCTGGCACATCATGTGCCTTCAACTGCGCCAAAAACGGTTTGAAAACATTATTGATAGAACGAGGGGAATATCCAGGATCAAAGAACGTTATGGGCGGGGTCCTCTATCGAAAACAGATGGAAGACATCATTCCTGAATTCTGGAAGGAAGCGCCATTGGAAAGGCCAGTTGTAGAACAGCGTTTCTGGATGATGGATAAGGAATCGGTTGTCCAGTTTGGTTACAAAGGTCTCGAATGGGCAGAGGAACCTTATAATAATTTTACCGTCCTGCGGGCACAGTTTGACCAGTGGTTTGCAAAGAAAGCAGTCGATCAAGGCGCTTTATTGATAAATGAAACAGTTGTTACCGAATGTATCGTTGAAAATGGCAAGGTCGTAGGTGTCAGGACCGACCGCCCAGATGGAGAAGTATTTGCAGATGTTGTTGTGCTGGCAGACGGAGTTAACTCCCTGCTTTCCAAACAACTCGGCTTTCATCGGGAATTTCGGCCAGATGAGGTTGCCCTGACCGTCATGGAAGTCATCAATCTTCCAAAGGAAAAAATAAATGATCGCTTCAATCTAGAAGGAAACCACGGTACGACGATTGAGATTTTTGGTGATTCCACACAAGGAAATTTAGGCACTGCCTTCCTTTATACAAACAAAGAAAGTTTGAATATCGGAGTAGGAACTACGCTTTCTAGCATGATCAAAGCAAAGCTAAAGCCATATGAGCTGCTCGACTATTTGAAAAAGCATCCAATGGTGCGTCCCTATCTGGAAGGGGGAGAGTCTGCTGAGTATCTTGCCCACTTGATTCCCGAGGGAGGCTTTCATTCCGTGCCGAGAGTTGCCGGCAACGGAGTGCTTGTCGTAGGAGATGCTGCCCAGCTGGTCAATGCCATTCATCGTGAAGGATCAAACATGGCGATGGCATCTGGACAAATGGCTGCGGAAGCGATTGTTGAAGCCCAAAAAGATGGCGACTTCAGTGAGCGTAGCCTGAATCGTTATAAAGAAGCATTATTCGGAAGCTTTATCATCAAGGATCTTGAAAAGTATAAGGATGCTGCACATACCTTTGAAACATACCCACAATACTTCAAGGAATACCTGCCAATGATGAACAAAGCAATGAGCAAATTCTTCACAGTAGATGGGACATCTAAGAGAGAAAAACAAAAGGAAATCATGCGTAGTGTGACGGCTGAAAAAGGATCCTTTAAGGTCATGCAAGATATCTATCGTGCCTGGAAGGCGGTGAAATAATGTCAACAACAAACATCGAGGAAAAACAATTTCTTTTAAGGTTTAAGTGTGACACGAAATCGCATCTGACCATTCTAGACCATGACGTCTGCATGACACAGTGCCCTGATAAGCTTTGCACCGTATTTTGCCCTGCAGAGGTTTACAAATGGGAAGGAATACGAATGCAGGTAGGCTATGAAGGTTGCCATGAATGTGGAAGCTGCCGGATTGGCTGTCCGTACCAGAACATCAAATGGGAGTATCCAAAAGGCGGCCACGGAATTGTGTTTAGGCTCGCATGATTAAGAAACCAACAAAAGCTGGCGACTAACTTAAAGGTCGCCAGCTTTTTTATAGTATCAGAATTTATATGTTTACCCTTTTTTGTAATTGCGGGAAAATTGAGGCATGTAGCCAAATATTCTTAAACGAATCTTTTTTGTTGATAGGTACGAAGGAGAAAAACGTCTCGAGGAGTCAGCGGCAAACGGCTTGCCTAAGCGTTGAGCTATGTGCTAATGCTAGACAAATTTATTTTGACAGGTTTGAGGGTGTAGAGCAAAAAGTTGTCAAGAAAGCCCCGTTATTTTGACAGGTTTGAGGGTGTAGAGCGAAAAGTTGTCAAGAAAGCCCCGTTATTTTGACAGGTTTGAGGGTGTAGAGCAAAAAGTTGTCAAGAAAGCCCCGTTATTTTGACAGGTTTGAGGGTGTAGAACGAAAAGTTGTCAAGAAAGCTCCTTTATTTTGACAGGTTTGAGGGTGTAGAGCGAAAAGTTGTCAAGAAAGCCCCGTTATTTTGACAGGTTTGGGTGTTGCGAGCGAAAAGTTGTCAAAAAAGCCCCTTTATTTTGACAGGTTTGAAGGTGTAGAGCGAAAAGTTGTCAAGAAACCCCCGTTATTTTGACAAGTTTGGGGGTGTAGAGCGAAAAGTTGTCAAGAAACCCCCGTTATTTTGACAGGTTTGGGGGTGTAAAGCGAAAAGTTGTCAAGAAAGCCCCGCTATTTTGACAGGTTTGAGGGTGTAGAGCGAAAAGTTGTCAAGAAAGCTCCGTTATTTTGACAGGTTTGAGGGTGTAGAGCAAAAAGTTGTCGTCAAGAAAGCCCCAAAAAAACCGGTCCTGTGAGGGTTTGGGGTGAAATTATTTATTTGGATAGTTAGGCGCGGTTGCTATCGGAATAGGTTTGAGCGAAGCGAGGAGGAGGCTCACCTGTCACCCCGCGGAAAGCGAGTGTCTGGAGTGGAAATCGATTATCAGCCAAACCAAAAAGGACCGGGCGGTTTTTGCCCGGTTTTTCTTAATTTTTTTTCTTGAAAGATAAGCAACCATAAAAACCCCTTCGAGAATGGTCCAGCTCCAGCGCTTGTCGGGGCTCACCAAGGCGCTTGCGCTTTTCGTATCGTGAAATAAGAACTTAATAGGGGATAGAGCATTAGTTAGTTTACGAAGAAATATTCTATTTTCATCATATGTATGTTCATTCACAAGTGGGTTCAAAAAAGAGTGAAGCTAAAGCGGTGGGGTTCAAGGGGGGATTAACCGATTTTTTCTTGATGGCTCATCGAGTGCAGTTCCTCATTGCGGATTTCTTTTTCTAATTTCCGGGCTTCATCGAGGGCATCATCAAACCGGTCCAATTTTTCCGATACATACACGGGTTTGCGGGCATCATAGATTCCCGAAGAATCCGATTGATAAATGATAACATTCCATTGGTAAAAATTTTTGCCTTCTTCCTGATGACCCTGCAGTCCAATCATTAAATGGGTAGTGAACAGGTCTGGCTGGATGCCAAGAAAAGATTCCTGGTCACTAAGCTCCGCGGGGACAAGTGATTTCTGATAAAAATCGCGATAGAAAGAGGTCTGCAATCTACAATCACTCCTTTTTTAAAAGATAAGAGAGTATAAAATTCACTTCGAGAATGGTCCAGCTCCAGCGCCTAGCCCCTCGAGTCGCTAGTCTAGTGTCGCCTCCTAGAAACTGCGAAACTTCAACTCCACCGGCTGAAGCAAAAAGCGCTTCTTCCGTTGGAGTCTCCAGTTTCTGCGTTTCTGGGCGGTCGGCTATACTTTTCGGTTTCGGTCCGCACAATGAAGTCAAGGAACGACTTCACTGGTCGGCCCTCCGAGGCACAGGATGTGCTAGATCCGCCAGCCACAGGACGTGGCGTTATCGGTGGGCAGCGCTTGTCGGGGCTGATCAAGGCGCTTGCGCTTTTCCTTTCAGCTATAACTTCATTATATGTAATGTTTATCGAAATTTGAAGGCTAAATATCAAAATTTTAGAAAATTTAATATTTAGCCATGCTGCTTTTCATTTATGGTTAAAGAAACGGTGGTGGAGAGGAACAGAAAATTCTCAGCTGTTCCACTCTGCCAATTCCCGATCTGATGGAAGGAACACCGTTAGAATTCCTAGCAGTGGCAGGAAGCCGACAAAGATTATCATCATTGGAAGCCCAATCATGTCAGCGAGATAGCCAAGCCCGACAGAACCAACTGCTCCCATACCAAAAGCCAATCCGACAGTCAGCCCGGCCATTGTTCCGATTTTTCCGGGAACAAGTTCCTGGGCATATACAACCGTAACAGAAAAGCTCGACATCAGAATGAAACCACTAATGGTCAAAAGGAATATAGCAACTGGGAGCGGCATAAATGGGATGATTACCGACAATGGTGCAGTCGCAATCATGGAAAGGAAAATGATTTTCTTCTTTCCAAATCGATCAGCGAGCGGTCCGCCAAAGAATGTTCCGAACGCGCCTGCAACAAGAAAAGCAAACAGGAACAATTGTGCTTCTTTAATCGAAAGACCATATTTGTCAATCGCATAAAAAGCATAGAAATTTGTCATGCCAGAAATATACCAAGACCTTGCAAAAATTAAAAATAAAATCAGGATAAGAGCCATCTTGACATTTTTCGAAATGCCTTTATTGATCTTTGTGGTGGCTTGTCTAGTTCTGGCGGCAATTTTTTCAAAGTTCAATTTACGAGTATACCATGTTGCTATATAGACAAGCAGAGCTACAGCAATGGCAGCTACAAATGTAAACCAAATAGCACCGAATTGCCCAAGCGGTACCAATATTAACGCCGTGATCAGCGGTGCAAGTGCCTGTCCGGAATTCCCGCCAACCTGATAGATGGACTGTGCCAATCCTCTGCGCGAGCCTGCTGCCATATAGGCAACACGTGACCCTTCTGGATGGAAGACAGCTGATCCAAGGCCGATAAATAAAACAGAAAGAATCACTAGCTCAAAACTCGATGCAAAAGCAAGGCCTAACACCCCGAACATCGTGGAGGTTAGGCCAAGCGGAAGCGCAAACGGCCTCGGCTTTTTGTCTGTTGCCATCCCAATTACTGGCTGAAGGATGGAAGAAACAATATTCAAGGAAAAGGCGATCATTCCCAGCTGAGTAAAGGAAAGGCCCATCGATTTCTCAAGTATAGGGAACATCGCCGGAATGACGGCCTGAATCGAGTCATTCAATAAATGGACCAATCCGATGATAAAAAGTATTTTATATGCTGTTGTATTTGGGTTTGGCGCTTTAGCGCTGATAGCAGCTGCTGTTTGACTCATGTTTGTCTCCTTTGAAATTTATTTCGGTTTCCTACATATCATTCTATAAAAAAATCTCGAAAAAGAAAAGAATAGCTTCTTAATATAGGTCTACTATTTTTTACAAAAAAAACACCAGAGCAATTGCTGCTGGTGTTTCCTGTTTTAGATTTAACCTTTTGCAATAGGTTGTGATTTTTACCAGCCACGACTTGCGCCGCCGCCGCCGGACGATCCGCCACCACCGCCGCGCGGACCGCCACCACCGCCTCCGCCTCTTGAAATGATCGACAATAGCAAATAGGTAAGGGTACCACCAAAGAACATAAAATCGAGGATGACCACACCGACTACGATAATGATCAGCAGCCAGGAAGGGATGGGGAAATCCTGTTGCTTTTGGGTGGTGGGTGCGGCACTCCCGTATTCATTCGTACTTGACAGCTCATTTGCGAGTGCCTGATACGTATTTATTACTGACAGATTAGGTTGACCGTTTTTTAAATAGGGAATTGCATATTCGTCAATGATTCTCCCTGCTTTTCCATCGGGAAGAACCCCCTCAAGTCCATAACCAACTTCAATTCTGATTTTCTTCTCCTGCATGGCGATAACAAGCAATACGCCATTATCGTTTTCTTTCGTCCCAAGGCCAAATTTACGGTATGCCTCAACCGAGTATTCCTCGATGCTGCTCTCACCGATCGAATCAATGGTTAGGACAGCAATCTGTGAAGTTGTCTCATCATCTACCGCACGGCCAATGGTGCGTAACTGAGTTTTTTCCTCTTCACTTAATACATTTGCGAAATCCTGAACATATATATCTCCAACAGGTGCCGGTATCTCATTTGGTGCCGCGATTGCACCGGATGGAAGCAACATGAGCAGGATGCCGAATAGCGCTGCTAATCCGGAGAATCTTTTCGGGATCATCATCAGCCTCCGAAGTTAACCTCGGGAGCATCCTGTGCCCGAGGGTCTGCTTTAAAATATTCCTTTTCGTTAAATCCAGTAATGTTTGCGATTAGGGCACCTGGGAATTGTTTAACCAATTTGTTATAAATGGATACCTGGTCGTTGTAATCCTTTCTTGCTACAGCTAGTCTGTTTTCTGTTCCGGCAAGCTCATCCATCAATTGGGTGAATTGTTGATCTGCTTTCAAGTTTGGATAATTTTCGACGACCACTAGCAATCTACTCAGAGCTCCTGATAATTCATCATTTGCAGTCGCCTGTTCTTGAGGTGTATTTGCGCCGGCAAGGTTTGCACGGGCATCGGAAATGGATTGAATTACCTCTTTTTCGTGTGCGGCATACCCTTGGACGGAATTCACAAGATTAGGAACCAAATCAAGTCTTCTTTGCAGCTGGTTCTCTATTTGGGCATATGATTGATTGACATTTTCTTCTTCCGTGACAAAGTTGTTGTAACTGCCAACTCCCATCATGATAAAAATTCCAAGTACCACCAATAAACCGATAACAATTGCTAAACCTTTTTTCATTTGAGACACTCCCAATTCTCTATTCTAGGCTTGTGTTGCAACAGAATGCATGAAATTTCCCTGCAATTTGCACTGATGCCAGTATTTTTCCCTTATTATACAGGATTTTAACCTTTTTGTAATTGTTTTAGCGTTTTGTTCAGAGAATGAACAGGAATAGTTTTTCTAATTCGTGAATTCAGATATACTCTAATTAGGGAATAGTCGTTTAAGGAAAAGGAATGAATTTGCGTATGAACATGGAGATAGAAAAATCTTTAAAATTATTTATTGTTTTGTCCCGGGCTTATCGGGCAGTTAATGAAAAAGTGAATAAGGTTATTCAAAAGAATGGCCTGAATCCAACAGAGTTTGCCGTGCTGGAGCTTCTTTACCACAAAGGGGAGCAGCCGCTTCAGCAAATTGGCGGAAAGATTTTACTTGCAAGCGGCAGTATCACCTATGTAGTGGATAAGCTTGAAGAAAAGGGCTACTTAAATCGAGTAGCATGCCCAAAAGACCGAAGGGTGACCTACGCCCAAATTTCTGAAGATGGCAAAAAATTAATTGAGGATATCTTTCCGGAACACAGCGCCTTGATTCATGAATTGATGGACAGCCTGTCAGATGAGGAAAAAGGTACTGCAATCGAGCTGTTAAAAAAATTAGGGCTTTCTGTAAGCAAGTATTAACATATTTTTTCGGAAAGTCACAGGAAAAACAGCGGTGTCCATAGAATAGATGTCAACGGGGTGAATTTTCACCCTAAAAAGATAAAGGGGGATATAAGATGAGGTTTGAGGAATATACATATACACGGCCGAATCTGGACGAAGTCACTGCTAAATTCGATCGGCTGCTGGAACAATTCAAACAGGCAGAATCAGTTGAGGAACAAAGTGTAGCAATGGACGGAATCAACGGGCTGCGAAACGATGTGGGGACCATGTTTAACCTATGTTATATTCGTCATTCGATTGATACTGAGGATGAATTTTATAAGCAAGAACAGGATTTTCTCGATGAACTGGCTCCAGAGGTAGAAGGTCTTGTGACAAAATATTATGAAGCACTTGTGTCATCTCCATTCCGTGCCGAGCTTGAAGCAAAATGGGGCAAGCAGCTGTTTGCGCTTGCTGAGGCACAATTGAAGCAATTTTCTCCGGAAATTGTTCCTTTGATGCAAAAGGAAAACAAACTTTCGACGCAATATACAAAGCTTGTTGCATCAGCAAAAATCATGTTCGAGGGAGAAGAAAGGACGCTCGCTCAGCTTGATCCTTTTACAGAGTCAAAAGATCGTGAAACGAGAAAAAAAGCCAGTGAAGCGAAATTCGCCTTTTTCTCTGAGCACGGGGAAGAGTTTGATCGTATTTATGACGAATTGGTAAAAGTAAGGACAGAAATGGCCCATAAGCTTGGCTACCAAAACTTTGTCGAGCTTGCTTATTATCGGATGTTTCGAACAGATTATGACAGCAGCATGGTTGCGGCTTTCCGTGACCAAGTATATAAATACATCGTACCGGTAGCGTCGAAGCTAAAAAAACGCCAGAAAGATCGAATTGGTGTCGATGAGTTGAAATATTATGATGAGCCATTCGATTTCAAGACGGGGAATGCAGCACCGAAGGGAAGCCCTGAGTGGATCATTGAAAACGGGCAGAAGATGTATGATGAACTTTCGGCTGAAACGGGTGAGTTTTTCCAATATATGAACGATAACAATCTGATGGATCTCGTTGCCAAGAAAGGGAAAGCCGGCGGCGGTTATTGCACATATATTGAAAACTATAAGTCACCGTTTATTTTCTCGAATTTTAATGGCACATCCGGAGATATTGATGTTCTGACACATGAAGCAGGACATGCCTTCCAAGTATTCTCAAGCCGTCATTTTGAGATTCCGGAGTATAACTGGCCCACCTATGAGGCATGTGAAATTCACTCCATGAGTATGGAATTTTTCACATGGCCGTGGATGGAGTTATTTTTCAAAGAAGATACCGATAAATACAAATTCTCTCACCTGAGCAGCGGTCTGTTGTTCTTGCCATACGGAGTATCGGTTGACGAATTCCAGCACTGGGTTTATGAAAATCCTCAGGCAACACCTGCGGAGAGAAAACAGCAATGGCGCAAAATCGAGAAAAAATATCTGCCGCACAAAGATTATGATGGCAACACATATCTTGAAGAAGGTGGATTCTGGCAGCGTCAGGGCCATATTTACAACTCGCCATTTTATTATATTGATTACACGCTTGCCCAAATTTGTGCATTCCAATTCTGGAAGCGTTCAAGGGAAAACAAGGAAGAAGCCTGGAAAGACTACGCGCATCTATGCATGCTAGGCGGAAGCATGGCTTTTACTGAATTGGTGAAGGAAGCGAACTTGATTTCCCCATTCGAAGAAGGCTGTGTCGAGTCAGTAATTGACGAAATCGACAGCTGGCTAGATTCAGTCGACGACAGCGCACTGTAAAAACAAAGAAACAAAGAGAGTCCAAACTGCGCCAAACTTGATGGAAATCCAGTTTGGCGCAGTTTTTTTTGTTTAGGTCCTATCCCTTATTGGTGCCCGCTTTTTGATAATCAGAGGAAAAAAGGTCATCAATAAACATCGTTGGTGCCATTCCAAAACAAAAGCCCGCATTTTAGTGCGGGTTTCAAATTTTTACATGCTTCGTTCTTTGTTCATTTGTCTATTCCAGGTTTTAAAAAAACCCGAAGTTACAAAACCTCGGGCATACGATAAATACTTATTTTTGCTTGATGATAATCTCGTCCTTTTCCATGACTGCTTCCAACTGGTTTGCTTCTGGTGCTTCGAGGATGAAGTCTGCGATGGAATCCTCTAGTTGTTCCTGGATGGAACGACGCAGTGGACGGGCACCGAATGCTGGGTGGTATCCAAGCTCCGCAAGCTTTGCCTTCACTTCCATTGTCACTTCGAGGGTGATGTTCTGCTCTGCAAGTGTTTCTTTCAGTTCTGCTAGCATCAAGTCGACGATCTGGAGCAGATGTTGCTTCTCAAGAGACTTGAACTCAATGATACTGTCGAAGCGGTTCAGGAATTCTGGCTTGAAGAATCCTCCTAGTGAATCGAGAATGCTTGATTCATTGACAGCAGTATTTTGACCAAAGCCTACCTTGATGGTTTTGTGTCCGACACCTGCGTTGCTTGTCATAATGATGACGGTGTCTTTAAAGCTTACTGTTCGGCCTTGGCTGTCAGTTAGGCGGCCATCTTCGAGGATTTGCAGGAACATATGCTGTACATCTGGATGAGCTTTTTCAATCTCGTCCAGCAAAATGATGCTGTATGGGTTGCGGCGTACTTTTTCCGTCAGCTGGCCAGCTTCATCATGGCCTACATAGCCTGGAGGTGAACCAATCAGCTTGGAAACACTGTGTTTCTCCATATACTCACTCATGTCGAGACGCACCATTGCATCTTTTGAACCAAAGAGTTCCTCTGCCAAAGTCTTGGATAGTTCAGTCTTACCGACACCGGTAGGACCGACGAACAGGAATGAGCCGATTGGACGGTTCTTTGATTTCAGACCTGCCCGGCTACGGCGAATTGCTTTGGCCACTTTTTGCACAGCATCTTCCTGCCCGATGACTTTTCCATTCAGGTTGGCAACAAGATTTTTCATTTTTTCCTGCTCGTCTTCCTGAAGCCTGCCGACAGGAATGCCAGTTTTCTTCTCGATGATTTCCTGGATGTGCGTTACCTTGACTACAGGTCGCTCAGCATTGCCATTTTCACTGAGTGCTTTCTCAAGCTTCGCTTCCTCATCCCGGAGCTTGGCAGCAGTTTCATAGTCTTCCTGCTTTAAAGCTGCTTCCTTTTCCTTCGCAAGTTCAGCAAGGCGGCTTTCAGCATCATTAATATTTGGATAATCAGAAATCAAATTTAGCTTGGATCCTGCTTCATCCATCAGATCAATCGCTTTGTCTGGAAGGAAACGATCCTGGATGTATCGGTGAGAAAGCTGGACACATGCCTTGATGGCTTCATCGGCAAAAACTACCTGATGGAAATCCTCGTACTTGGTCTGGATTCCCTTTAAGATTTCGATTGCCTCATCGACAGTTGGTTCTAATACATGGACAGGCTGGAATCGTCTTTCTAAAGCTGCATCTTTTTCAATTTTGCGGTATTCCTTCAGGGTTGTTGCACCGATTACTTGAAGTTCGCCGCGGGCAAGCGCTGGCTTCAGGATATTGCCTGCATCCATAGAACCTTCCGCAGAGCCTGCACCTACAAGCTGGTGAATTTCATCAATGAAAAGAATGATGTTTTTGCGTGCCTGCAATTCAGAAATCAATTGCTTCATTCGTTCCTCGAATTGACCACGGATTCCGGTGTTCGATACGAGGGAAGCGACATCCAATAGATAAACTTCTTTATTCTTCAGTTTTTCTGGCACATCAGCCTCGACAATCTTCAAGGCAAGGCCTTCAGCAATTGCAGTTTTTCCTACACCGGGTTCACCGATGAGCACAGGGTTGTTTTTATTTCTTCTATTTAAAATTTCAATCACACGTTTTACTTCTTCATCCCGACCAATAACGGGATCAATCAAGCCAGTCTTGGCGATTTGAGTCAGGTTTCTGCCAAATTGGTCAATCAAGCCGTTCCCGCCGCTGGCTGTCTTGGGGGCAGCAGCAGATGGATTGAAAGGTGCCTGATTCATATTCCCAGAGAACTGTTTGAACATATCATTAAACGGTGAACCGCCAAGTCCGGTAAATCCGGACATCGGGCTGCCAAATGTGGCACCTAATTTTTCTTTCTCTTTTTGGTAGCAGTCTTCACAGAGCATTAAATGCTTCTGGTTCCCATTAACATTTACCTTTAATTGAATATTTGCATGTTTTTCCTGGCAAATTTGGCAAAGCATTTAAATTCCTCCTTCAAATTTTTCATTTAAAAAACCAAAGATGAAGTTGACTTTGACTATCTTTGATCAATTTATTTATAGTATACTTTGACCTTCTTTGACTTTCAAGAGTTTTGCCTGGGGAATTTCTTAGTAATTTTTGGTCATAAATGGTTTTTCTTTATTTGAATGCTTCCTATTACTGTCGATTCCAAATAGCCATAATTTGCCCATTAAAAAAGCTCGTCATGGTTTGTCTTTTCCAACATATATTGAAAAAGAGAGAGGGGGAACGCTTTGAAAACGAATTGGGGTGCTGCCTTTCAAATCGCTGCAGTTTATGTCGGCACAGTGGTGGGAGCTGGCTTTGCGACCGGGAGGGAAATCGTTGAATTTTTTTCCCGTTTTGGCATTTTTGGACTGCTTGGAGTCTTCATCGCTGGTTCCATTCTTACTTATATGGGGTCTAAATTGATGCGCATGGCAGCATCGATCGGGGCTCATTCGTATGAAGAAATGAATGTGCATTTATTCGGGCGATTTTTTGGAAGAATCATTAATGTATTGATGCTGTTCATGCTTCTTGGTGTGTGTGCCGTTATGCTTTCTGGGGCTGGAGCGGTATTTGAGGAACAGCTTGGTTTAACGAAATCGCTAGGAATTCTTGTAACGATTGCCTTGTCACTTGGTGTGATGATCGTAGGCCTAAAGGGTGTTTTTGCCGTTAACACCTTTGTCGTTCCAATGATGATTTTGTTTAGTTTGATTTTATTTTCCCTTTCCGTTCGATTGCCTGGATTTTTCGAACAGATTGTTTATATTCCTTATGCAGAGGATGGATGGAAAGCGGTGATTGGTCCATTTTCCTATACCGCTCTAAACCTGTCACTTGCCCAGGCAGTGCTGGTGCCAGTTGCAGCCGAGATAAAGGACGATCAGACAGTTAAGTGGGGAGGGATTATTGGAGGCATTGCTTTGACAGTGATTTTGCTTTCAAGTCACTTGACTTTGATAATGCTTCCAGGATTTGATACATTCGCAATCCCGATGGCGGTAATCATGAAACAGCTGGCAGCCGGCCTTTATTGGATTTTTGTCTTAATTGTATATGGTGAGATTTTCACTTCTGTAATCGGCAATATTTATGGTCTCGAAAGACAGATTCAAAAGCATCTTAAACTTCCTAGCATGCTAATCGTCTCTTTTCTCTTCCTGATCTGTTATTTCATCAGCTTGATTGATTATGGAACACTGCTTTCGTTCCTGTATCCGGTATTCGGCTACATTAGCCTAGTATTTATGGTTTTACTGTGGATGAAACCTGTCCATTTACAAAAGCGACCATAAAAAAAGAAGGGGATTCCCCTTCTTTTTTTAATTTTGTTGTTTCATGATTGTCTTCGCCATTTGGATAAAGGCATCCCGATGGTCGGCACCTTCTTTTGTGAAGAGAGTTAGTTTTAGAGGCTGTTCTTCATTTTTAATAAGGTAGGTGGTAATATTGTCTGCTCCGTTTTTTGTTTCCATACCCCAAGCGTTGCTGAAAAATGCGTCGTCCGGCATTGCCGTTTCTTTTACCTCAGCTCCGGCAGCAGAAAGCTGTGCCTTGGCATTTTCTTCGGCCCTGGCCCATTCTGTATCTGCTGGAAGCAATTCGATCCTCATAAAGATACTGTCATCCTCAGTCAGCATTAGAACATCCTTGTTAGGTTCTTCTGCAGTCCATTCATATTCAGGCAAGACGTACATGGAGTAGTTTTGGTTATCGCTATTCTTAAGAAAGCCGGTTTGCTGTTTCTGTTCGCCGTTCAAAGTATAATCAAGGTTCTGTTCGAGGACCCGAATCGAACCTTCTTCCTTTTTCTTATCCTGTTCCGCTGCGGGCTGCTCTTCCTTTGAAGCTTCTGGCGCAGATGCCTGCTGTGATTCCGGTGTCTGGTTCGCCGTTTTATCAGACTCCGTAGCGGATCCACAGCCAGTGAGCAAAAGTGTTGATAAGCCGACGAATATGAATGGTTTTCTCCATTTGTTCATGCCGAATGTCCTCCTGTCATTTCATTTGCTGTTTTCTACCATACTAGACGAAAATAAAGAATCAATGTTACAATCCTTTATCAAAATAACATGGACAAGTATTTTCGGCAATAATGAAAAGTACCTACTAAACCAATTGCTGAAGAAATTCTTACAGGCTGGAAGGGCTTCCAAAAAAAGCAGCCAAGATTACTTTTCATTCGTATATTAATAGGCTGTTTCTTTTACAATTTTATAGTGTTTATGATTGATTACGGTCCGCTGGTCTAATTCCAAGTCTCTGAAATTGCTCATATAGGTTAAATCAACAATTACAGAATTTTCATTGACTTTTTCTACAACTCCCTGTAATCCTTGTTTGAATTCGACAACATTTCCAACTTCAGCTTTTATCATATAACTCGCTCCTTCGTCATAGTTCGAATTACTAACATTTTGCCTTAAAAATTTCGAGGCGTAAAGGAAAATCTGTTGTAAATTGTAAATGTTCACGAAATTTACAAATGTAAAAGTTAGAAAATTCAATTTTATAATTTATTATATAGAATAATAACCTTTTGAGCCAGGTTTGAATCAACCAAATTTGCAAAAGAAAAAATAGGAGATAAAATAGTTTTATCGATTTGTTGTAAGGAGTGTGAAATATGGACAAGGAACAGGCGGAGAGAATGCTTGAAAACTTGAAAAGCAGAGAGGTGGAAGAAATCTTTGTTGCTAAGCAAGACTTTATGGTTTTTCGTGAAGCAATTGTGAAGCGGGATGATTTTAAGCATTTCAGAGGAATAGCCCAAAGAGGCGGAGATGTTATTTATCGATATATGGATAAACCAAGGAGCTGAACTCAAGAGTCAGGAAGTTTTTCCTACCACTTTTAGGACAATGATAGTAAAATGGTAACATATACTGTGGGGTGAACGCAGATGGAAACTGTATGTTGCATTAATATAAAAGAAGAAATCGAACAAAAACGAAAAGAAATGATTTCTTTGGCAAAAGAAACCGGTTTTCACAGCGTTCAGACCATATCAGTAAGCCAGGAACTAGATCGGCTGTTAAATATGTTGCAGGAGGATGTGAATGCATTTTCAAAGCGCCGTATACGCGGCATATAACGAATATTCTTTTGTCAATATCGTTACAATGAAAACGTTTTATGCAAAAAAATGAAGAAAACCTTAAAAAAATAACGTTTTTTCGTTGTCTAATGATAGGGTGAAATGCTATTCTTTTGTGTGGGATGCCAATCCATGTTTACGAGGAAATGATTGGAAATTGTATATGGTGTGAATGAACAGCATAAATGGGTAGAATAGAAATATCATTTTGACCAGGAAGCATTTAGTTCGGAAGGCATCATGTATATCATCTAAACCATCTATTTTAATTTAAAGGAGATTGATCTAATATGTTACAAAAACAATTTAAGGTTGTTGCTGAAACAGGAATCCACGCTCGCCCTGCTACAGTACTTGTGCAGGCTGCAAGTAAGTTTGATTCAGAAATTCACTTAGAATATAAAGAAAAAAAGGTTAACCTTAAGTCTATCATGGGTGTAATGTCATTAGGAATCGGGCAAGGCGCTGAAATCGCGATCACTGCTGAAGGAAGCGACGAGCAAGATGCGTTAAATACACTTGAAGAAACACTTAAAAGAGAAGGTTTAGCAGAATAATGGGCTTTCTCCGAGGAATTGCTGCTTCAAATGGCATTGCCATCGCCAAAGCCTATAAGCTTGTCGAGCCAGATTTTTCGTTTGAAAAAAAATCGGTAGATGCACCTGCTGAAGAGATTGCACGATTTCAAACAGCGCTTCAGACGGCAAAAGCTGAGCTTGAAAAAATCCGCGACCATGCTGGAAAGGCTTTAGGTGCAGATAAAGCAGCAATTTTTGATGCACATCTTCTCGTATTATCTGATCCAGAACTGATTTCACCCATTGAAGATAAAATCACCACTGAAAATGTCAATGCAGAACAAGCATTAAAAGAAATTGGGGACATGTTTATTAGCATGTTCGAGTCCATGGACAATGAATACATGAAAGAACGCGCCGCTGATATTCGCGATGTAACGAAACGTGTGCTTGCCCATCTGTTGGGAATTCAGATCCCGAATCCAAGCATGATTGCCGAAGAAGTAGTGATTGTTGCGGAGGATTTGACTCCATCTGATACTGCTCAGCTAAATCGCCAGTTTGTAAAGGGTTTCACAACCAATATTGGCGGGCGCACTTCTCATTCCGCAATTATGGCTCGTTCTATGGAAATTCCTGCGGTTGTTGGTACGAAGGTAGCTACGGAAGAAATCAATAATGGCGATCTCATCATTGTGGATGGATTAAAAGGCGAAGTTCATTTTAATCCTACACCTGAGATGCTGGATGCGTATAAACAGATACAGGAAGACTTTGAGAAGCAAAAAGCAGAGTGGTCCAAGCTTGTTAATGAAAAATCAGTAACAGCAGATGGCCATCATGTTGAGCTTGCTGCCAACATCGGGACACCGAAAGATTTAAAAGGGGTAGTCGAAAATGGCGGGGAGGGAGTCGGACTATACCGTACAGAATTCCTTTATATGGACAGGGACCAGCTTCCTACCGAAGAGGAACAGTTTACAGCATACAAGGCTGTTCTTGAAGGAATGGAAGGCAAACCAGTCGTGGTCCGTACTTTGGATATTGGCGGAGACAAAGAGCTCCCATATCTTAACTTACCAAAAGAAATGAATCCTTTCCTTGGTTTCAGGGCGATCCGTCTTTGTCTCGAGGAAGTAGAAATTTTCCGTACGCAATTACGCGCGCTGTTGCGTGCCAGCGTTTATGGCAATCTAAAGATTATGTTCCCAATGATTGCTACTATAAATGAGTTTCGGGAAGCAAAAGCGATGCTCGAAGAACAGAAAGCTAAGCTTGAAGAGGAAGGCATCGAGGTTGCCGCTCACATCGAACTAGGAATCATGGTTGAAATCCCTTCCACTGCAGTTTTAGCGGACCAGTTCGCCAAGGAAGTGGACTTCTTCAGTATCGGAACAAATGACCTAATTCAATATACGATGGCTGCCGACAGGATGAACCAGCAGGTCTCTTACTTATATCAACCGTATAATCCATCGATCCTTCGACTGGTGAAAATGGTTATCGAGGCAGCACATAAAGAAGGAAAATGGGCAGGCATGTGCGGCGAAATGGCTGGAGACGAGACTGCGATTCCAATCCTGATTGGACTTGGACTCGACGAATTCTCCATGAGTGCTTCTTCTATTCTGAAGGCACGCTCTTTGATCAGAAATCTGAACAAAGCCGAGATGGAAAAGCTTGCTTCTGAAGTAGTGAACATGAGCACGACAGAAGAAGTAGTCGAAGCAGTAAACAAATTCGTCGCTTTGTAATAAAAATGTAACAAAAAAAATGTTTTAATCAGTGGAAGACGGGAATAAAACAGTAAGCACTTTGGTTAGACTACTGAAAGTAAGCTAATCATTCTCATTTTCCCCCAGACCTTTGTCGGCTGTTCATCAGCCGGCATTTTTTTTTTGAAACTCGTTAAGTGATGGCCGAGATTAATTTCTCGGCCTATTAAAATTCTAATGGTAGAATAGAATTACTATTTAGTTAAAAATAAAACGAAAGAAGGAGTACATATGCTTTCCAAAGAAAATACAGTTATTGGCTTCATTGGAACGGGTGTGATGGGGAAAAGCATGGCCAGCCATCTGCTAGAAGCAGGCTACCAGCTTACGATTTTTACCAGAACAAAAGAAAAGGCAGCTGAATTACTAGAAAAAGGTGCGATCTGGTCACAGTCAACAAGGGAGCTTGCTCAAAGAGCAGACGTTGTTTTTACAATTGTCGGTTATCCATCAGACGTGGAGGAAGTATACCTAGGAGAGGATGGGCTGATCGCAAATGCAAAACCAGGCAGTTATCTCATTGATATGACAACATCTACTCCATCCTTGGCAAAGAAAATTCATGAAAAAGCAAAAGAAAAAGGAATCCATGCGATTGATGCTCCAGTTTCTGGGGGGGATGTCGGTGCTCGTGAAGCCAGACTTGCAATTATGGTCGGCAGCGATGAGCAGGATTTTCAGGAAGTGGAACCACTGCTTTCGGTACTCGGCACGAATATAGTTCATCAAGGAGAGCCAGGTGCTGGCCAGCACACAAAAATGGCCAACCAGATTGCAATCGCTTCGAATATGATTGGTGTTTGTGAGGCAATCATCTACGCTGAAAAGGCGGGGCTTGATCCGGAGACCGTTTTGAAAAGCATTTCTACCGGTGCTGCTGGCAGCTGGTCATTGTCTAATTTGGCTCCAAGAATGATCGCAGGCAATTTTGAACCTGGTTTCTTCATCAAGCACTTTATCAAGGATATGAAAATCGCCCTAGATGAAGCGAAACGAATGGACATGGAAGTGCCTGGCCTCTCGATGGCGCTTTCGATGTATGAGCACCTAGCGGAGAAAGGCGAAGAAAACAGCGGCACACAGGCGCTTTATAAATACTGGAAACAATCATAGTAAATTGAAAAACATAAGGGTATCTTTCGGCAAGAAAGATGCCCTTATGGAGGTGGGAATGCCTGCGATGATCAGCAAAACCAAAAAAGGACCGGGCGCCGTTTGCCCGGTTTTTCTTACAAAATGAGAATGATTCAGCTCCGTCCGCTTTTCATTTGATGGAAAGTAGATATCCTTCCAAGCGGTCAAGCCCTTCTTTTAGCGTGTCCATTGAATATGCATAGGAAAGACGGAAATACCCCTCTCCAAATTCAGAAAAAGCACTCCCAGGAACAACTGCCAGCTTTGCTTCGTTGACTAAATCCATGCAAAAATCAAATGAAGTGATATTGATTGCCGGAATTTTAATGAAGAAGTAGAATGCTCCTTCAGGCTTGATGACTTCAAGGCCCATGGATTGGAGTCTTTTGAATACATAATCGCGCCTGATGGCATACTCCTCTTTCATTGGCAATGCGTCATCAACCCCGTTCGTCAAAGCCTCTAACGCAGCCATTTGTGAAATTGAAGTTGCACAAGTCACATTGTATTGATGGACTTTCAGAATATGCATTGTCAAATATTCAGGAGCGAAAAGCATTCCTATCCGCCAGCCTGTCATCGAGTGGGATTTGGAAAGTCCGTTAATGACAATTGTCTTTTCCTTCAAAAATTGCGCAATCGATACATGCTGCTGTTCGTAAACCAGCTCACTATATATTTCATCAGCCAGGACAAAAATATCCTTGTCAATCAGCAGGTTTGCAATTTCCTGAAGTTCTGGCTCCGTCAAGCTGACCCCGGTAGGATTTGATGGGTATGGAAGAACGATGCACCTTGTTTTTTCGGTAATCAGGCTCTCGATTAGTTCGGCAGTCATCCGGAAGTCCGTGTTCCTGATATCCGCATAGATTGGAGTGGCCCCGCAAAGCTTGATGATCGGTTCGTACCCTGGATAAACTGGTCCGGGAAGAATCACTTCACAGCCTTCATCCAGGATCGTCCTGAAGGTGATATCAATCGCCTCACTTGCTCCTACTGTGATGATTGTTTCATGTTCGGCTGAATATTCAATATGGTATTTCTTTTTATAAAAATCCGCTGCAGCTTGTCTAAGCTCTATTAGACCGGCATTATGAGTATATGTAGTGAAATTTAAGTCTATTGCCTGCTTGCCTGCTTCTTTCACATGTTCAGGCGTTTGGAAGTCAGGCTGTCCGATCGTCAAAGAAATCATATCCTCCACATGGGCAACCATGTTGAAAAATTTCCTAATCCCTGATATCTCGATATTTTTAACCCGATTATTAATTAAATGCTCCACGTATGACATCCCTCCAATGATCCTTTCTATTTTACCATATGCTGCAAATAGTATGTCGCTAAAATATCCACTTTCTATTTTACCAAAGCCTTTTGCTTAAACGATTAGTGGATCTGCCGATAATAGGTATATAGTACATATATTCTAAAAAAGAAGGAAGAGCATAATGAATGATACCCATATTTTATTAGAATCGGATATGAAGGAACTGGAAATTGTCGAGTTTGGCATCGGACAGAATAAATTTGCCATTAATGTCATGAAAGTAAAAGAAATTCTTCAACCGGTACCGGTAGTCGAGATTCCGCAGTCACATCCATATGTGGAGGGTATCATGGAGCTGAGGGGAGAGGTGCTTCCCATCATCAATGTGGCCGCTGCTTTGGGCTTAACGCAGTCTGCCGATCCACAAATGGATAAGTTTATCGTGACTGAATTCAATGGACAGAAGACGGTATTTCACGTGCATACTGTTTCACAAATCCATCGTATTTCATCAACTCAAATCGAAAAACGATCCGATCTGTATCAGGGACAGGAGAGCCACGTGATTGGTGTGATCAAGTTAGGAGGAGAAATGGTTCTTTTCCTAGACCTTGAAAAGATGATTCTCTCATTGTTGATTGCGATCGAGTAGCACCATAAGGGAAGTGTTGTGGGTGCCGATGCCAGCCGGAGATCGCACAAGCTGGTTCAGAAAAGGGATAAACTGCTTTAATAAGCTTCTATAAAAAAAGAAAGCTGGGCTTCCAGCTTTCGTTTACGGGTATCTTTCGCCAAGCTTTTTGAATACGGGTTTTACATATTTTCCTGTCCTGGAAGTACTGGAAACTTCCTGGGCTTCTTTTAAGCCTGTATAGGAGGACAATAAATTTTTCGCGCTGGTCAGCGATATCGCTGATCTTGGGTTTCTGACAGTTTGATCAAGCTTTCCTAAATGGGGGAGCTGCTCAAAATCCTGTTTAGTCGGCGGGATATGGAAGGTATAATCCCCGCAAACGACCAGTACATCTGATTGCTGCTGACTGTTCCTGGGATTGTTTGAGAAATGGAGACCGGTCTTAATGGCCTTTCCTTCGCTGAGCATTTTTTTGAGTGCATCCTGTTTTAATTGATACAAAAACTTCGGATTTGGAGCAGTCTTGGCATGACGATTCACGGTGAAGATAGCTTGCGAGAGGTTCTCAATCGTTGGACTGAGTTGGGGAATCTGGTTCCTTTCCTTATTCAATGGGTCAGGGCTCCTTTCTTCATTTAAAATTGTACAGGTTGGGTACCCATATTTTTATTATACCTTTTCTTTAGCTTTTTGAAAAATAAAAGTATTTCATTCAAATAAGATTTGATTAATACTGAAAATTTGTAATCTTTTTATCGTTTTTCCTTATTGGAAAAGGTAAAATAGGAAGAAAACGATATCGGATCATGGACCAGGTACGAATGTACTATTGGAATGAGGATGGTTAGATGAATCAGAAGAAGCATACACGAACTACTAAAAGAAGGAGCTTCCTAGCTTCCAATAAAATAAGCCAGATGATTTCAAATATTATCTTTAAACATGTGAAGGATTTAGTTTTTATCATGAAGGTTGAACCAGGCTATCAATTTCGTTACTTATTTGCGAATGAAAACGGACTCCTTCATGCCGGAATGGACTCGCTTGATATTGGCAAGACGATGGAGGAAGTATTGCCGCCTGATCGACTGCTGCCGTTGCAGCAACAGTATATAAAAGCGGTGAAAAATCAAGAGGAGGTTGTTTTCCAGGTCGAGGTCGATTTGGAGAATGACAGACAGGTTCTTGGTGAGACGCTGCTGACTCCAGTCAAGGATGAGTCAGGAGAGATCCAATATGTTGTAGCGGTCACCCGGGATATTACCGAAGCATTGAAAGAAAAAAATAGATTGATTGATAGTGAGCAGCGCTATCGTTCCCTTATTGACCATAATCTTGATGCTGTTTTTTCCATCGATCTGAAAGGAAAAATCGTCGATGTGAATCCCGCGGCGCAACAATTAGCTGGATATACGGACAGACAGCTAAGATTGCAGTCGATTACCAGCTTGATATGCGGGAGAGATCTGCCGTTATTTAACGAGCTCTTGACTGAAACGAAGTTAGGAAATGCCAAGGAATCTTTGGACTGCCGCTTTGTACACCACAAAGGCAATTTCCTGACCGTCCAATTGAAGACGATACCAATCGTGATCCATTCTGAAATAACAGGAATGTATATCATCATACGGGATCTTTCCGAACAGGCGAAAAGTAACGAGTTGATAAGATACATGGCGTTCCATGACCAGCTGACAGGGCTGTTCAACAGAAGGGCGCTTCTCGACCACCTTGATCGTCATGTGAAAAATCGCGGGAAGCAAAATTCTCCTTTTGCGCTTCTCTTTCTCGATATCGATCGGTTTAAGTATTTGAACGATACACTCGGGCATATTGTTGGTGACCAGATCCTCAAACAGGTGGCCGATCGCCTAGTTGAAATCAAAAAAGAAAACGGCACTGTCTATCGGCAGGGTGGGGACGAGTTCATCTTTGTTCTAGAAGAAACAGGCAGAGCTGCTGCAGGAAAATTCGCACAAAAAATATTATCCAAATTTAATGAATCCTTTTATTTCAATTCCCAGGAGTATTACATAACACCGAGCATTGGAATCAGCCTGTATCCTAATGACGGCAGAGACGCTGAATCATTGATCAAATATGCGGATGAAGCATTATATAGCGTTAAGGAAAAAGGAAAGGCACATTACCAATTTTATCGTTCAGACATGCAATCAACTGGTATTAATGTCATTACGCTTGAGTCGCATTTACGCAAAGCCATTGAACGGGAGGAACTGGAACTGTATTTTCAGCCGCAAGTGAACTTACTTACCAATGAGATACCCAGCTTTGAAGCTTTGCTGCGATGGAATAGTGCTGACCTAGGCTTTATTTCGCCAGCTGACTTTATTCCGCTGGCAGAGGATACAGGATTGATCATCCCAATTGGCAACTGGGTCATTGACAGGGCGTGCTGGCAAATCAGGGAATGGTCAAAGAAGGCAAAGAAGGAGGTCAGAATTGCCGTCAATATTTCTCCAAAGCAATTTTTGCAGTTGGATTTAGTTAAGACAATCCATCATGCGGTCGAGAAGCACGGTATCGATCCTTCCCTTTTGGAAATTGAGATCACAGAGGGTGTTATGCAGGATACGAAAGAAGCGATTCCCATTTTAAATCGGTTAAAAAACCTGGGGATCAAAATTGCTGTTGATGATTTTGGAACGGGCTATTCTTCGCTAAGTTATTTAAAGCAGTTCCCGATTGATGTATTGAAAATTGACCAGAGTTTCATAGGAGATATTAAGTATAACGGAAAGGACGCTGCGATCATTACTACGATTATCCACCTCGGAAAAAGCCTGGGCATGGAAGTGATTGCTGAAGGGGTTGAAGAGCAGAATCAAGTGGAGTTCCTGAAAGATGCCGATTGTGAGAAAGCACAGGGGTTCTTTTTTGGCAAACCCTTAAAGGTGGAAGAGGCAGAGGAGAGGTTCATCATGAGATCGAAAACAAGCAGCTGATCAGCTGCTTGTTTTGTTGAGGCGTAACGTAAACAATGTAAGCTCAGGCTGGGACAAAAACCGGAAAGGAAGCCTGGTAGTGCCCAGTCCGCGATTTACATATAGTTTAAACTCCTTGTTGTGTGCTGCACCATAGAAACCTTCTGCGTATTTTTCCGCAAAAGGAGGAGTAATGAGCGGGCCATAAAAGGGGATCTGGATTTGACCTCCGTGGCTGTGTCCGCTCAGCTGCAATTGAATCGAATATTGTGCTGCTTCATCGGCTTTATCAGGAGCATGAGACAAGAGGATCGTGTAAGAGCCTTCTGGAATTTTTGTCATTGCTTCTGCAAAATTCGGTTTGCCAAGCATGGCATCGTCTATGCCGGAAATCCAAATAGAACTGCCATCAAGAAGCTTGACAGCAACAGAATCGTTCAGCAACAAGGTAAAACCTGATTGTTCCATCATTTGTTTATATAAGTCGGAGCCATATCCTCCATGATCGTGATTTCCATAGACAGCAAATTTTCCAAGAGGTCCGTCTAACTGACTTAACAGCGTAATAATTTTGTTTTTTTCCTCTGTTAATCGCCGGGGATCATCGAGTAAATCACCTGTAAATACGATCAAATCAGGATTCAGTTCATTGATCTGCGCCACAAGCTTTCCAAGCTGTTCAACTGTATATTGAAAACCAAGATGAGTATCGCTGAATTGAATGATCTTCACCCCATCAAACCCAGCCGGCAGCATAGTGCTCTCGATAGTGTGACTAGTGATATCAAGCATTCGGGGCTCGATTTCTCTTGCATAGAAATAACCGGAAGTGGTTAGTCCGCCAGCAGTCAATAGTGTCCCAATTATTTTTTTTATAAACTGCCTCCGAGTAATTTGATCAGTCATAAAAGTACCAGCCTATCTCCGAATTTTCTATCCTATCCTAGCAAACATCCATGAAAAAAAGAAGTACCATTTTCAGGGCAGAGACGATATTATTGTGTTTCTTGATCATAACTCCGGGGAAGAGATAGGAAAACATAACTTGTCCTATCCGCAAATGAGGTGTTGCTGATGAAATATTATGAAATGAGAATGGAAATAATGTTAATCCCGTTGAAAAATGGTTATTTAAAAGTTTTTGTTTCCGGTTTTGATCGGTTAGGAACGTGGGGACATTCGGTTGCTGTCTTTAATGGGATATCGGCAACAGCAAAGGGATTTAATAAAAAAAGGACAATTGTTCAATCTATAGCCAAACTTCATAAATCGCTTGAGGAGAAAAGCGGAGAAAAGTAAGAAAAGCCAAGGGTAGAAGGAAACCCAGCTTTTCTCCTTGCCAATTCTCTCCCCAGTTGCTGATCCCTTTGTTTTTTGCAACTCATTAAAAAGCTTCATGGAGCATATTGTGGTAAAATCGGTGATAACAAAGTAGTGGATTGAAGTATGCGCCGATTTTTGAAGGGGGGATTGAGTTTTTTTGGATGCTCTTGATATTTTGACGGACCTTGAGCATGTTGTTCCATACTATCAACCGATTTTTAACGCCGAAGAACATAAAATCATTGGTTATCAAATAGTAGGAAGATATGTTGGCAATAAGGGTGATTTTAGGCTTGATTCTTTTTTTGCAGATGAAATGATACCGGAAGAATACCGGATCGAAGTGGAGAATGTGTTACTGGGCAAAGCTCTAGAAACAGTATCCGGTGAAAGCGGGAACGAAGAACTGCTTTGGTTCATTAACAGGAATGCAAATTTATTAATGATGGATGCTGGAGAAGGTTTTTTGCAATTGCTTCTCAGTTTTGAAGAAAAAGGCATGCGTCCAGAACAAATTGTCCTAGGTATTACCGATCGGCAATACGAGAGCCAGATCGAGCACCTAATCAAGTACTATAAATCCTACGGAATAAAAATCGCCTTGGATAAAGTAGGCAGTGAAAGCAGCTATTTACACAGGATTGCAGGTATTGAACCAGAAATACTAAAGATTGATATGTCCTCGCTTCGCTCTCATAACACCGGTCCGGCACACTTAGATGTTCTTCATTCTTTATCTATCCTTGCGCGTAAAATCGGTGCAGCAATATTATTTGAAAACATCGAAACCACGTACCAGCTACAATTCGCTTGGAAAAACGGCGGGAGATTTTATCAGGGATTTTACTTAAAAGAACCTGATATTGGATTAGTTGACAAAGAAATACTCAAGCATAAGTTAAAGGACGAAATCCATGGATTTATTTTATCTGAGAAAAAACGGCTTCAGGTATTCTATGATTTAAGGATCGAATTGAACAGCAAGTTACAGGAATGGATCAGCAAATACAAAAAAGAACAAAAATCAAGTGAGTTGCTGCTGGCTCTCGGGGATCGTTTGGACGGGGTAGCGTTCCGGATTTATGTATGTGATGAAGACGGATTTCAGCTGTCACCGAATCTTTATAAAGTTGGCCGAGAATGGGTGTTGCAGCCGGAATATGAAAATAAGAACTGGAGTTGGCGCCCTTACTTTCTGGAGAATATCATTCGAATGAGAGGCGGCAAAAAAGGGATTTTGTCCGATCGCTACAGTGATATCGAAACTGGAGAAGTCATTCGAACCTTTTCGCTGCAATTAAATGAAATGGAGTTTCTGTTCGTTGACCTTTGTGCATCTTTTTTGCATGATAGAGAAGGTTTATTTTGACAGGATCAAGGATGAATAGGAAAACGGATCTTGGATAAGTTATCAATACAGCCTTTTATAAAGGGGATTCAGATGAGTATTTATATGACATTGCTGTTAGTAGCAGGTATGGGTGTGCTGGTCGGCGGTCTTTTCTATACATGGTCATTAGGCAAGGGGCAGAAGAGAGCTCAGGGAAATCTTGATTCCCAAGTTCCAGGCGTTGTCCAGGAGCACGCATATATTCGCAATCCAATCTTTTTAACCTATATCATTTTCGGCTTCATCGCCCTGTTGTTTGTCATCTATTTTGCGGTGATTGCTAGGTAGTAACCCCCTAATAGGGGGTTATTTTTTTCCCTGAAAAACCAACATTTTTTTTAGCTTTCCCGTTAATTCGTGCCTGTTTAGGGTAATTGGAGAATAATAAGCCGTGGATTATGTCAGATGATGAGGTTATTTTACGAAAGAATATCATCATCTTCTTGGGTAAATATTGGTAAAATGGTACGTATCAATGATCAAGAAAGAGGGGAGAAAAATGGACAAGCTATTATCGCTATTATTTGGCATTTTTATTTTGTACACCCCGGCGCATGCACTTGCACAGTCCGATCTGCATGACAGGGAGGAAGTTTTTGAATTCCTCGAGAAAGCTTTTGAATCACAAGTCTCTCTAAGTGAAAAGGGGAGAACAATGGCGGAGATTGACAGCATCCTTGACCCTTATTTTACAGAAGCGTATAAGTCGGGATTCATTAAAGAAAACGTAGTCGGTCAGGAAAATAATTTCCAGACATATGGTACCGACTTTGCTCTTTACTATATTCCGTTTTACGCTTTTTCCGAAAAGACACGCGTAGTGCAATCCGCAAATATAGTATATGTTGTTGAATTTTTTCCTGCGAATAAGGAGGGACCTGTAGGCTATGAAGACCATTATGTAGGACTGCAGCTTGTTCGGGAAAAGAATGGATGGAAGGTTGCTGACTATTGGTATGATCAGGTACCTCAAGAAGTAATTCAACAGGCATATCCGGAAAAAATCAAGAGTCGTGACAGCGCTATATCCGAAAGGGAAAAACCGTTCTTAAGTGACATTGTTTATGGGCCGAATTTCTCCGCATTGAAGATGTTCTTGGAGCTAGGGGTGGTATTCCGGAACGAAACAAGGACCATTTTATTTGGGATACTATAAAGGTTTTTTCAAAAAAAACTCCTTTTCGCAAAGCTTTTACTTGTACATCGTCTGACAATATTTTATTCTGTTAATATTGACATGTAAAGAATTGCGTATAGAAAATTCTGAAATTATTTTACATGGATATAAATTCGCCAATTGCAAAATCTATTGATAAGTTATTGGTTTTTGTTTTGAAAGGAGAGGGAGCACAATGTCACAGCTTCAAGGAATTATCACCCGTTTAAAGAATCTGCAAGAGCAGTCTAATGGAGGGGAGCCTTCCCAACGCTTTTTTGAGGTGGAAGGGGAACGGAAATGCCAGGTTACATATCATCCGAAAACGGAAACATATGAACTGGAAGTATACAACGATAAGGAAAAGCCAAAGAAATACCAGTTCGATAATATCGATATGATTACGATTGAGATCTTTGACCTAATTCAGTAATCAAAAATTATACCAAAAGGGCCATGTTTTGCGGTCCTTTTTTGTTGTTTTTTAAAAAACTAAATAAAAGCAGCTTCATTTATTTTATGATAAAATGAAATGGAAAGAAATCCAGTTTAGGGAGTTTTCGCCATGATAAGTCTTTATAGCGGTGAATTTTTGGGATTATCGGTTAAGGAGCTGATGATTCCTTCTGAACGTGTAGCTCACGTCCAAGTCGGCAACAGTCTTGAGCACGCCCTGCTTGTCCTGACAAAGAGCGGATATACAGCAATTCCTGTACTTGATTCCCGATATCGATTAATGGGCTTGATCAGCACGCCAATCATAATGGATTCCATCCTTGGCCTTGAAAGAATTGAATTTGAGCAGCTGGATACGAAAAAAGTTGAATCCGCAATGAACACAGAAATTCCCAGAATCAATGTCCAATCGAATCTGCAATCTTCCCTCAATTTGCTGGTTGACAATCCGTTTCTATGCATAGAAGATCAGTCAGGGATTTTTGAAGGAATTCTGACAAGACGTTCTGTTTTGCTGAGATTGTCAAACGAGGTAAAAAGAAATTATAGAAAATAATGCTTGAGCCAGCTCCCGGATTCGGGAGCTAAATTTTTTACATTTTGAGGTGGATGTATGGGAGCAGCTGGGCAAAGCACTGCAAAAAAAGTAACAAAAAGACCTTATGTTCTCGCGGCAGTTATGCTCGCGATGTTCACGGGAGCAGTCGAAGGAACGATCGTGTCAACCGCAATGCCGGCAATTGTCGGAGAACTTGGCGGTTTTGCTTTATATAGCTGGGTTTTCTCAGCTTACTTGTTAATGAATGCTGTGACGGTCCTCATTTATGGAAAACTTTCTGATCTATTTGGTCGGAAGCCAATCCTTACTTTTGGAATTGTAGTATTCCTGATCGGATCCATTCTGTCCGGGACGGCAGAAACGATGGAGATGTTAATTTTATACAGATTCATCCAGGGTTTTGGCGCAGGCGCTGTGATGCCGATTGCTACAACGATTGTCGGCGATATCTATTCCAAGGAGGAAAGAGCCAAGGTACAAGGGTATCTGTCTAGTGTGTGGGGAATATCAGCCGTAACTGGTCCGGCACTTGGAGGTCTCCTCGTGGAATATGCAAGCTGGCGATACGTGTTTTGGATCAATGTTCCGCTTGGTATTCTGGCAATCGCGGGTTTATGGTTATTTCTTCATGAAAATATCGAGAAAAAGAAGCATAAGGTTGATTATCTGGGAGCTGCGCTGCTGACCATCTCGATTAGTTCCTTGATGATTGTCCTTGTAGAAGCCGGGGGGAATTGGGCCTGGATGTCAGCGAAAACAATCGGTCTCATCGGCTTGAGCATTCTCGGATTGATTTTCTTTATTTTTCAAGAGAAGAGAGCAGAAGAACCGATAATGCCATTTACGATTTGGCGCGAACAGTCGATCTTTATTGCCAATATAACTTCCTTAACTACCGGCGTCATGCTGATCGGCGTTTCGAGTTTTTTGCCCGCATTCGTCCAAGGTGTTATGGAAAAGTCGCCGATCGTCGCCGGTTTCACCCTGACTGCGATGTCGATTGGCTGGCCTATTGCATCGGCAGCTAGTGGACGGCTGTTAGTAGGCATTGGGTACCGCAATACTTCCCTTTTTGGCGGCGCGTTGCTAATCATAGGCAGTATTCTATTTGTCACTCTGACACCGGAGGCAGGTCCATTATGGGCTGCAGCAGGGTCGTTTTTCGTTGGAGCAGGGATGGGGCTGACTAGTACAGCGTTCATCGTATCGATTCAAAGTACGGTCGCCTGGCAGCAAAGAGGGATCGCTACCGCTGCCAATATGTTCATGCGAAATCTTGGCAATACGGTTGGTGCAGCCTTGCTTGGCGGTGTACTGAACAGCAGCATTCTCAGCTATATGAAAAAGCATGGGGCAGAAGATCAAGGAATTTCGATCGATGCAGCAAATGTGCTGCTCAATGAGGGAGAACGCCAAAAACTATCGGCTAGTATGAAAACGCTCCTGCAGGATGGACTGACTAATGCCTTGCATTCTGTCTATATTGTCGTATTTCTATTTGCCATCATCAGCTTGCTGTTCATCTTCTTTCTGCCAAAAAAAGAAGCTTCAGCAGATTGACTCAGCTGTAGTTTATCCTTTTTTTAAGGAAATGTTACGATATAGAAAAAAACAGGCAAAAGAGGGTAAGCAATGTCATCGATTTCTGAATTCCATTTGTTGTCCGTTCTTGCGCAGGAAATGAATATGAGAAAGGCTGCGGAGAGACTGTTTGTGTCACAACCAGCTTTATCGCAGCGACTTCAATCGATTGAGAAGGATTGGAGCACAAAATTGTTCCTTCGCTCCCAGAAGGGGCTGACCTTAACACCGGCGGGAGAGATCGTCCTTCAATTTGTTAATGAGACCATCGCCAGAGAAGAAAAAGCACGCGAGACCATCTTCGCATTAAACGCTGAAGTGTATGGAACCCTTAAAATAGCTGTCGCATCGATTGTTGGGCAAAATTGGCTGCCACAGGTGTTGAAGAAATATGTAAGCCGTTATCCACAGGCGAAAATCTCGCTGATGACTGGCTGGAGCAGTGAAATAGCAAAAGCGCTCTATGAGGATCATGTCCATATTGGCATTATCAGGGGTACACCAGATTGGAAGGGTGTCAAAATTCACCTATTCAAAGACAATCTCTACTTGGTTGATACAGAAATCTCGAGCCCGGAGCAAGCCTTGGATGCAGACAGGCCGTTTATCCAGTTTAAGAGTGATTCGAATTACTACCAGGAAATCCAGGATTGGTGGCTGCGAAAATTTCAGACAGCACCGAAAAGAACGATCATTGTGGACCAAATTGAAACCTGTAAACAAATGACGTTCAACGGAATTGGCTATGCTATTCTCCCGGCAATTACGCTAAATGGAGCCGAACAAGATATCTTTAAGGTACCACTTCATGACGAAAACAATGAACCTTTAGGAAGAGACACATGGCTTCTTGGCTATGAATCTGCCTTTCAGTTGAAGCAGGTCCAGGCCTTCATTGAGATTGTCAAGGAACATATTGAAGAATCTAATAATTAGTTTTCCTTGTTTTAAAAACCTATGTTTGGTAAAGTAATTTTTAGAAAATGCTGTTTCGGTGCTTGTGTGGATGCTAATTCCCAATATGCTCACAAAAAAAGACCAATACATACATATATGGAGGTAAGAAAATGAAAATGATGGATGCAAATGAAATTATCTCGTTTATTCAAAATAGCAAAAAAGCAACTCCTGTAAAGGTATATTTGAAAGGGGACTTAGATCAGATCGATTTTGGCGAGAATGCCAAGACATTCATTACAGGCAAAACAGGAGTTGTTTTTGGTGAGTGGGCAGAAATCAATCAGGCAATTGCGGCAAACCAAGCTAAAATAGAGGATTATGTCGTTGAAAACGACCGTAGAAATTCGGCGATTCCATTGTTGGATATGAAGAATATCAAGGCTCGAATTGAACCAGGGGCAATCATCAGAGACCAGGTTGAAATTGGCGACAATGCTGTTATCATGATGGGCGCATCAATTAATATCGGTGCTGTTGTCGGCGAAGGAACGATGATTGATATGAACGTGGTCCTAGGAGGACGTGCGACAGTCGGTAAGAACTGCCATATCGGTGCAGGCTCTGTGCTTGCAGGTGTCATTGAGCCACCTTCAGCAAAGCCGGTCGTGGTCGAGGACGATGTCGTCATTGGTGCAAATGCAGTTGTCCTTGAAGGGGTAACAGTAGGAAAGGGAGCCGTTGTGGCTGCAGGTGCTATTGTCATCGAAGATGTGCCACCGTATACAGTGGTTGCGGGTACACCAGCCCGCGTCATTAAGGAAATCGATGAAAAAACGAAATCAAAAACAGAAATCAAGCAGGAGCTTCGCCAGCTTTAATAGCAAGATAGAAAGCGTGGATATTGGTCCGCGCTTTCTTTTATAAGAGGAGAGATCAATATGAATTGGGATCTATTTAAAAAAATGAGACGAGATTTGCACCAGATTCCGGAACTCGGTTTCAAGGAGTTCAAGACTCAGGCATATCTTCTTGAATACCTGAAAAGTCTTTCCTTAGACCGGCTAGAGATAAAAACTTGGAAAACCGGGATTTTTGTGAAGATCCAAGGGATGAATCCTAAAAAGACGATCGGTTACAGGGCAGACATCGACGGGCTGCCGATTACCGAAGCAACAGGCTTGGAATTCGAATCCCTCCATCCAGGTCAAATGCACGCGTGCGGACATGATTTCCATATGACAATCGCTCTAGGGTTGATCACCTACTTCGTGGAAAACCCAATGGAGGATCATTTGCTGTTTATTTTTCAGCCGGCAGAAGAAGGCCCGGGTGGTGCTGAACCAATGCTCAAGACAAATATCATGCAGGAATGGAAGCCCGATTTGATCATAGCCCTGCATATTGCTCCTGAATATCCAGTCGGAACCATTGCAACAAAGGAAGGGCTGTTGTTTGCCAATACTTCTGAGTTGTTCATTGACCTGGAGGGGAAAGGCGGACATGCCGCATATCCACATCAAACGAATGATATGGTTGTCGCGGCCTGTGCTCTTGTAACCCAGCTTCAGTCAATAGTCTCTAGAAACGTCGATCCGCTTGATAGTGCGGTCATCACCATCGGAAAAATCTCTGGAGGCACGGTCCAAAACATCATCGCGGAAACAGCAAGGCTAGAAGGCACAATCCGAACGCTGTCTGTGGAATCAATGGCAAGAGTGAAGGAAAGAATCGAGGCACTTGTCAAAGGCATGGAAGTTGGTTACCAATGCCAAACGACCATTGACTATGGAGCGATGTACCATCAAGTTTATAATCAAGAAGAAATAGCGCGTGACTTCCTTGCTTTTGCTGAAAAAAAAGAGGATGTGGAAGTGGTCATTTGCAAGGAAGCGATGACAGGAGAAGATTTTGGCTACATGCTGAAAGAAATTCCTGGAATCATGTTCTGGCTTGGTGTGAACTCTGAAAATGGCCTGCATCACTCTAAACTTAATCCAGATGAAGCAGCAATCAGGATTGCCATAAATTTATTGACGGAATATATCGAATATAAAAGTTTATAACAAACAAGAATGGACTGACCGATAGAGCAATCTATCGGTCATTTGTATTGGTTCAGATAATTCCCATTTACAAAAAAATATAAAAATTCAATAAAAAAGCTGGAAAAATAATTCGAAACTCGATATATTAATGTATACGCGCCTTTTCTTTTTTTGCTATACATTTCCAAAGGGGGAAAATGAATGGAGACATTCAAGAAACTAAAGGATTATTATTGGCCTTACAAAAATTACTTTATTTGGTCCATTTTATTTATGTTAATCGTGACGGCAATTACGGTAGTGTATCCGATGATTCTTCAGCTTACGATTGATGAAGCCGTTATTGGCGGCAGGTATGAGATGATTCCGATGCTGGCAGCTAGTTTTGTCGGATTCATGATTGTCAAAGGAATTTGTACGTATATTTATCAATATACAGGGGAGCTATTTGGAATCCATTCTGTATATAAACTTAGGAATTCGCTTTATGAAAAGCTTCAATATCTTTCTTTCCGATACTATGACAATGCGAAGACAGGGGACTTGATGTCACGGCTTACTGCTGATGTGGAAGGATTCCGCTTTTTTCTGAGCTTTGGATTCTCTGAATTGATTCATTTTGTACTTTTAATTGCAATAAGTTTCTCCGTAATGGTCTATTACTCGGTCCCGTTGACATTGGTGACGCTTGCAACTCTGCCCTTTCTTGCAGTGGTTGTTTATAAGTTTGATAAGGCAGTCCACCCAGCCTTTAGGGGAATCCGAAAATCATTTGGGAAGTTGAATACGAAGGTCCAGGAAAATATCAGCGGAATTAATACGGTGAAATCCTTATCACGTGAAGATTATGAGATTGGCAGATTCAATGATTCAAACGGAAACTACAAGGATCAATATTTGTTCACATCTGAAATTTGGGCGAAGTATTTCCCGCTCATGGAGTTTCTCGGCAATTTGAGTGTCGTCTTATTATTAGGGTACGGTGGATACCTCGTCATGAACGAATCGTTGTTGCCAGGCGAACTGGTCGCATTTTACAGTCTAGTTTGGTACATTATGTGGCCGATTATGAATCTTGGATTCGTCGTGAATCTTTTTTCGCAATCAAAGGCATCTGGTGAAAGATTATTGGAAATTCTCGAGGATGAAGATGAAGTGGAAGAGAAGAAGGAAGCTTTGCAGGTGGAAAAGCTGTCTGGAAAAGTAGAATTTGATCATGTCACGCTCCGATATGGGAATGATGAGAATGCCGCTTTAAACAATATTTCCTTCAAGGCCAGGCCAGGACAGACAATCGGCCTTATTGGTACGACTGGTTCTGGGAAAACAAGCATTACCCAGCTGATGACCAGATTCTATGAGCCTGTTTCTGGCAAGGTGCTGATTGATGGCCGGGATAGTAAAGATTATTCTGTTCGCTCACTCAGAAGCAATATCGGCATTGTTCTTCAGGAATCATTCCTGTTTTCTTCCTCGATCAAAGCCAATATTTCCTACGGAAACCCAGAAGCAACAATGGACGAAATCATTGCAGCCGCCAAAAGAGCCCAGGCGCATCGGTTCATCATGGAGCTTCCTGATCAATATGATACGATTCTAGGCGAAAGGGGCATGGGACTTTCCGGGGGCCAAAAGCAAAGAATTGCGATCGCGAGGGCTATCTGCATCGATCCGAGTATTTTAATCCTTGATGACGCCACAAGCGCGGTTGATATGGAAACAGAGTTCAAGATTCAGCAAGCTTTGCTCGAGGTCATGAAGGGACGAACAACTTTTATCATTGCCCACCGTATTTCTTCTCTCAAACATGCAGACGAGATTCTTGTACTCGAAAACGGATCGATTGCCGAGCGAGGAACACATGAGCAATTGATTCAGAATGGCGGAACGTATCAAAAGATTTATGAGATCCAGTTTCAAGATCGTCACAAGGTGGAACAGACTGGCTGAAATGTATGATCAGCTAACTCAAGGGGGAAGGTTTTTTGAGCACGAAAAACAATTTTCAAGTTCTAAAAAGATTTCATTATTCTACTGACCAGATAATCGATAAGCCTTTTAACTGGAAGCAGATGTTGAGGCTTTTCGGCTATATGGTACCTTATAAAAAGAAGCTTGTACCGATGTCTATTGCAATGGTATTGATCACCACTGCGGTTAGGCTGGTAATCCCAATCCTAATTGGGATTTACACCTTAGATAAGGCCGTGAAAAACAAGGATGCCGCAATGCTGTTTTGGCTGGTCATGATCATCGCAGGATTATATACTGCCGCTTATATAGCAAATATTTTCCGAATTCGCTGGATGAATGAATTGGGCCAAAATGTCATATATGATTTGCGGAAGCATTTGTTCACTCATGTGCAGAATCTTTCCCATCGGTTTTTTGACCAACGTTCGGCTGGTTCCATACTGGTAAGAATCATGAATGACATCAACTCCCTTCAGGAGCTGTTCACAAATGGTGTTATCAACCTGTTAATGGATGTGGTCCTCCTGATTGGGATCTTCTTTATTCTGTTCTCGCTAAGTCCACAGCTTACGATGGCGGTCATGATTATATTGCCAATCATGTTCTTTATATCAACTAAATTGCGAAAAAATATTAGACGTTCCTGGCAGGATGTCCGGATGAAGCAATCAAAGTTGAATTCTCATTTAAATGAAAGCATACAAGGGATAAGGGTTACACAAGCATTTACCCAGGAAAAGGAGAATATGGCTTTTTTTGATGGAGTAAATGATGAAACCTTCCAAAGCTGGAAGTCTGCTTCACAGAAAAACGCCATGTTTCGTCCATTGGTAGAATTGACCAATGCACTGGGGACCGCTGTCCTGATCTGGTATGGAGCAAGCCTGATTCAAAATGACACCGTTTCACTCGGGGTATTTGTCTCTTTTGCCTTTTACCTAGGCATGTTTTGGGAGCCAATTTCCAGATTAGGACAGGTGTATAATCAACTGTTGATGGGGATGGCCTCGTCAGAAAGAATCTTTGAATTTCTTGATGAAAAGCCGATCGTCTCAGAAACAGATCATCCCATTGAAATGGATACCATTCGCGGGGAAATAAAATTTGATAACGTTGTATTTTCGTATGATGAAAATCGGACTGCATTAAAAGGGATCAGTCTTGAAATGGAAGCTGGCCAGACGGTGGCATTGGTCGGCCATACGGGCTCTGGAAAGACGACGATAGCCAATCTGATCAGCCGGTTTTATGATCCGACATCAGGGACTGTATTAATCGATGGATATGATCTCAAAGACATCTCGATAGCCAGCTTAAGGAAACATATCAGCATTGTCCTGCAGGATACCTTTATTTTTTCAGGAACGATCTATGAAAATATCCTCTTTGGCAGACCAGATGCCTCTGAGAAAGAAGTCGTGGCTGCTGCTGAAGCAGTTGGGGCAGCGGATTTCATTGCCAAGCTGCCAAACGGCTATCAAACAGAGGTGGAAGAACGCGGGAATATTCTCTCAGTTGGCGAACGGCAGCTTTTATCCTTTGCCAGAGCATTGCTTGCAAATCCCCGTATTTTGATCTTGGATGAAGCGACTGCAAGCATCGATACAGAAACAGAGGTGAAAATCCAGAAAGCTCTCAAGACATTGCTGAAGGGCAGAACAGCGATCATTATTGCTCACCGCTTGTCCACGATCAGGGAATCAGACAATATATTCGTATTGGAAAACGGGGTGATCAAGGAGCGGGGAAATCATCATCAACTGATGGAGTATCAAGGCGAATACCATGATCTTGTAAAAGCACAATTCAATATGCTGGATGTAGGATAGAAAGTTTTCGTTCCGTGATTTTTTGATACCATTAGAAAGTCCAGCTCCAGCATCTAGCCTCTCGAGCCGCATGTCTAGCTTCGGCTTCTAACTCTTCGAGACGCTTAGGGCCTGCCAATGAAGAAAAGAAGTATTAGGAAAAAACGGAAACAGTTTTAATTATTTAGATGATCTAAATACCAAAATTATATTAAAAAGGGAATTAACGGGTATCTTACTGCTTGTAAGGTGCCATTTGCTCGCATAAGGGTATCATTCCGCCCGAGAGATGCCCTTATAGCAGCAAAGCGATGAGGCTCACCTGTCGCCCCGCGGAAAGCGAGTGTCTGGAGTGAAAATCGATTATCCACCAAAACCAAAAAAGGACCGGGCGGTTTTCGCCCGGTTTTTCTTAAGAATAAGAAACTTGACTCTTGCAAAAAAGTTGTCGCCTTGAGTTTTGTAGAGAACACTCAGATGCTAAGAACTTTTGTCGATTAAGAAAAATAAAAAAGGACAT
>NZ_JAUSUN010000007.1:0-168099 GCF_030814065.1 Mesobacillus stamsii | reverse complement strand
TGGAGCCACCTTTGATTAGGTAATTACTTTTTTGGCTCTAAAAGAGGAAAAATATTAAACTGAAAATTGTGACATTATTTATGCAACAATAGTGATTTCTTTTAAAAAATGAAAACATAGGCCCTTATCCTTCCTCTCCCTGTAATTCAGATAATTTTCTCAGCTCAGCAAACTGGACACTAACTTCCTTTGAGATTTTATAATAGGCTATTTCAAATAGTTCGAGGCCTTCGCGCTGGTAAATTCGCATAGGGTCCTCCTGCTGGTAATGACGCATTCCGATGCCTTCCTTCAGCCTATTCATACTTTCAAGGTGGCGGATCCAGTTCCGGTCAATAACGAAGATGTTGGCAGCCTTCAGGGCACTTTGTAGCTTTTGGTTAGCGCCTGAACGGTCGATCATCGTTTTATATTCTTCCAAGCTCTTGGCAACCATTTTTTCAATGACACGACGGTCGAAATTTTCTTCAGGAAATTCAAGGGAAGATACTGGTAAAAACTGATTCAGCTCGGATTTTAAATCGCCAAGATGCCAGTTTTCCGGAATCTCATCCTCAAGGCAATATTTATTTAGTAAACTGCTTACAGCTCGCTCCAAAAGAGGCAAAATGATCGGAATTTGGTCCTGCTCTGTCAAAACGCGGTTGCGCAAATGATAAATAACATTACGCTGCTCATTGATGACATCATCAAGCTTTAGATTATACTCACGCATGGAGAAGTTTGCTCCTTCGCAAATACGTTGTGTACGATTGACGAACTCGTGAATTTTTTTATTCAAAATGACGCCAATTGCATCCGTTGTAAGGGTAGGTTTTAGTTTCTTTAGGTCATCCTGGGCAAAACGGCGGAACATATCATCTTCAATGGAAATGAAGAACTGAGAGGAGCCTGGGTCACCTTGGCGGCCAGATCGCCCCTTTAGCTGATTATCTACTCGTCTGCTCTCATGCCTTTCCGTACCAATGACATGAAGTCCCCCTAATTCAGCAACACCTTCACCTAGAAGGATATCAGTTCCTCTTCCAGCCATGTTAGTTGCAATCGTTATCCGGCCGCGTTGCCCTGCCTGGGAAATCAGTCGGACTTCCTGTTCAACAGTCTTAGCATTCAATAACTGAAAGTCCAATTTTTCTTTATCGAGGTATTCGGCGACTTTTTCCGACTGGAGAATCGAGGTTGTTCCTATCAGGATGGGCTGACCCTTCGAATGGCGTTCTTTTACCTCTTTTGTAACTGCCTTGTATTTCTGCGCCTTTGTTTCAAAAACAAGATCTTCCAAATCTTGCCGAATAACTGGTTTGTTCGAAGGGATTTGAATAACATCCATCCCATATACAAGTCGAAACTCGTTTTCTTCGGTTTTGGCTGTCCCCGTCATACCAGATAAAATTGGATACATCCTAAAATAGTTCTGAACAGTGATCGAGGCCTGGGTCTTATTTTCATCTGTAATCTCGAGGCCTTCTTTGGCTTCTAACGCTTGGTGAAGGCCATCAGAAAGCGAACGACCTTCCATGATTCTGCCAGTGAACATGTCAACCAGTACGATCTTGCCGTCCTTAATGATGTAGTCAACATCCCGCTCGAACATCACATGAGCACGAACAGCCTGAATCATATAGTGATAAAGAGTTTGGTGTTCGAGTTCATAAAGATTATCGACTCCGAAGGCTTTTTCCACTTTATCAATTCCGACATCCGTCAGGCTTGTTGCCTTTGTTTCTTCATCGAAAGTGTAATCAACATCCTTGACAAATCGCTTGGCAAGCTTCGCGCCTATGTAGTGTAAATCAGCACTGGACTGCATTTTACCAGCGATGATAAGCGGTGTCTTCGCCTCATCAATCAGAACACTGTCAATTTCATCAATGATTGCGTAATGATATGGGCGTTGCACTCGCTGTGCGATGCTGGCAACCATATTATCACGGAGATAATCGAACCCAAATTCGGTACCAATTCCATAGGTAATATCCGCTTTATAAGCAAGCAGTTTTTCTTCAGGCTGCCTCATCGGAATATTCAACCCGACCGATAATCCAAGAAATTCGTGAATTTTCCCGATCTGGTTGCGGTCACGTGTTGCAAGATAATCATTGACGGTAATGATATGAACTCCTTTGCCTTCTAGTGCACGCAGATAACTCGGCAGTGAAGCGACCAAAGTTTTGCCCTCACCAGTAGGCATCTCAGCAATATTGCCTTCATTAAGAACAAGTCCGCCGATCAACTGAACATCATAGTGACGCAAGCCGAGCACACGCTTTGAAGCCTCTCGAACGACAGCAAACGCTTCAACTTTGATATCCTCTAGTTTTTTTCCACTAGCAAGCTGTTCTTTAAAAGAAAATGTTTTATTTTTAAGCTCCTCATTACTGAGCTTTTCCATTTCCGGTTCTATTCGATTAATTTGTTGCACTAACTCTCGATATTTCTTAAGGCTCTTCTCATTCGAATCACCAAACTTTTTCTTTAAAATCGACAGCATCCTTTAACGCTCCCTTATTCAAATTCGTTAACTAGTATATCATTTATTTCCTTATAGTAGTATGTTTTGCCAGGATGACAAATTTTTCTATCATTCTTGGTAACTTATTTGTTTTTCTTAGCGTCTATTTAAAAGATTGGAAGGTTTGCTTTAAAGCAAAAATGGGAATTTACGAGTATATTGAAGATATTTGTCGATAGGTAGAAATAATAGTTGTTTCACAGATTCCTATCTTATGCTATAATGCTTTTTGTGGTAATCCGAGCTTTTGCTCATTTTCACTTTGAAAATTTACCCAGCAAGGCTGGCATTGACAGTGTAAACTGTCAATTTATTACGAAAAAGTCATCAATTAGATGTTCAAAAAAATTCGCATTGGTTATGCTATTAATTAAGGAGGACCAACATGATTTATGTAACAATGTTCATTAGTTTTATCACCTCCATTTTGATCACGCCGCTAGTAAAAAGGATTGCCATTAAAATCGGTGCGACGGATAAACCAAATCATAGAAAAGTCCATCAAAAAATTATGCCTCGACTCGGAGGATTAGCAATTTATATTAGCTTCATCATCGGCTTGCTCATACTTCAGCCAAACAGTGATACTCACTGGCCGCTGATACTTGGCAGCTTAATCATTATTTTAACCGGAATATTCGATGATATGTTCGAACTTTCCGCAAAAGTAAAGCTTGCTGGCCAATTGGCTGCAGCTGTTGTCGTAGTCGTTTGGGGCGATGTCCTTGTTTCGTTTATCAATCTTCCGTTTGGCGGAGTAATTGAATTTGGATATTTAAGTATCCCACTGACGATTCTCTGGATCGTGGGAATAACCAATGCCATCAATCTTATTGATGGATTGGATGGCTTGGCTGCTGGCGTATCATCCATTGCGTTGATTACGATTGCCTTTATGGCGTTGATTATGGGGAACTACTATGTGGTCGCCATTGCCTCCATATTGCTTGCTAGCACCCTTGGGTTCCTGTTTTATAACTTCCATCCAGCTAAGATTTTTATGGGCGACACAGGAGCACTCTTCCTTGGTTATATCATTGCCGTTCTCTCTTTGCTTGGCTTTAAAAATGTTACGGTCATCTCCTTGATCGTTCCTGTTATTATCCTCGGTGTACCGATTTCTGATACATTTTTTGCGATTATCAGAAGGGTATTGAACAAAAAGCCGTTATCAGCACCAGATAAATCACACTTGCATCACTGCTTGTTGAGGCTCGGGTATTCCCATCGCCAGACGGTTATTTTGATTTATGCCCTGGCAGCTTTTTTCGGATTAACAGCTGTGATCTTCTCCCAGGCAAAGGTATGGGGTTCACTACTTGTGATCACCGGCCTGTTGGTGCTAATTGAAGTTTTAGCAGAAAGCATCGGTCTAATGGGCAAAAACCATCGACCTTTACTAAAATTCATCCGTCGTTATTCAACAGCAAAAGATCGATCTTAATAGTAAAAACCGTTCCTGAATTGGAACGGTTTTTTTTTTGGACTAAATCTCCTAATGCTGTGAATAATAAATAAAAAGGACAGCGTTACGCTGTCCAATGCAGATTATTGCCCTGACGACACCATTAGGTGGGTTTTTAGGTCTAGTATCGTTTGCTGCAGGGCTTCTTGGTCAAGCTGGTAGTAATATATGCCGTCAATTGTAGCATCAGCCCCCTTTAAGGACATCGATTCTATATCGAGGTTTGATCCTGCTGTAGCATAGTCGATCAAGGCTTTAATTTCATTAAAAGATAAGTCTGTCTGCATGTTGTCGCCAACTGCTTCCATTACATCGGAATATTTTGTGATCGATTTAGCAGAAGTTGCTTTTTCCATAATTGCTTTGAGAAGCTCCTGCTGTCGTTTGCCGCGTTCAATATCATTGTCCAGTTTCCTTGTACGTGCAAGAGCCAATGCTTCTTCCCCATCGAGCGTTTGGAGTCCTTGTTTCAGGTAAACAGCACCAGAGCGGTCAGTCGAGTCCTTTTCATGTAATTCAAACGGTACATCAACTTCGATGCCATCAAGGGCATCAACGACATCAATGAAGGCCTCGAAATTCATTTGAACATAATAGTCAACAGGTACATCGAGCAAAGTTTCAACTGTTTCAATAGTTGAAGTTATGCCGCCTTTCCCATATGCATGGTTAATTTTATCTTCATACCCTTTGCTTGGAATATAGACAAGCGAATCACGCGGGATGCTTAACAGTTTGATCGATTTGTTTTTCTCATTTAGTGTTGCCAGCATCAATGCATCCGTACGAGATGCTGATTCGAAGCTGCGAACTTCGCTGTCATCAATTCCGACAAACAGGACGGAAATATTATCAATATTCGGATTTACTTGTTTATCCCGCTTGTCAGATTCGCGGTCCAGCGGTTTATAAGAATCATCGATAACAGATTGTGCTTTGCTGTATAAAAATGCTCCATACCCTCCTGCGATGAGAAAGGTGGTCAGCACAACGAACAATATGGTAGAAACCACTCTTCTTCGTTTCTTTCGTTTCTTCATTAGAACACGTCTATCAACAGACATAAGATAGCTCCTTTGTAATATAATAACCAACTTTTTTATAAGTACTATTTATTCTACAATTTTTATCGTATTTCGTAAATTGAATTTTGGGTGATTAACCGGCAGCAGGCTCTTCTAAATAGTGGATCATGCCTTCGTGAATTTCGCATTGCCCATTCGTCATTTCAACGATCCATTCATTAAAAGCTTCTGTCTGAGACTCCGCCACATATGTCTCTATTTCCACCTTATCCAGATAGTGGATTTCTTTTATCTGGTAAACTGAGGATCTTAACTCGTTTTCCACTTTCCCGAGTAGGGTGTAATCGATGATCGTGTGCATTACTCGCATCAGCTTGCGTTCTACCACCCCTGTCGCCTTCAACCCCTCCGACGTCGCCTTCCCGTAAGCGCGAATCAAACCGCCAGCCCCGAGCTTGATTCCCCCGAAGTAACGGGTAATTACTACGACTGTGTCTTTTAACTGTTTCTTTTTCAATACTTCTAAAATCGGTACGCCTGCTGTTCCGCTTGGTTCGCCGTCGTCATTTGCTTTTTGGATCTGGTCATTTTGGCCGATTAGATAAGCGGAGCAATTGTGGGTGGCGTTCCAGTTTTGTTTTTTGATTTTCTGGATGAATGCTTGTGCTGCTTCTTCTGTTTCTGCTCTTTGTATATAGGCGATGAAGCGGGATCGTTGGATTTCGATTTCTTGTTCGCCGTAGCCTTTCACTGTATAGTAATTTGGAAGCAAATCTAGCTCCCCTCTCTTAGAAATTTTCCCAACCTAGTATTCGACCATTTTTGTATATTCGACACGGACATTTGATGCTACAATTCATTATAAGTGGACAGCAATCGGGGGACAACGGTGTCTTATGATTGTAATATAACTTTAATACAGTAACTAAGTGCGGATGGTATAATTATTACTATCGTTTGATTGATTTTTTAGTTAAGAATAGCTTCTAACCTTCGAATCTCTTCGCTGATAAAATAGGAGTTTGCCTTCTAAAATAATAGGATATAAGACTTAGAATGAAAAATCAAATTTATGTCTTTCTATCGATTTTCAGCAAAATTGGGATGATTTTCTTGTTGAAAATTAGTAACAAATTCGTTTTCAAGTTAAAATATCTTTGTGCCGCCCTTGGGGGAGTTTACATGGCGATTAAAAAATTCGACACGAAAGCGCTTGATTTGATTTTGGAAAAAATGATCGAAACGGTGGGAGACAGCAAGGATGAAATTTTCCGAATAGGGGAAGAATGTCGAACGGATTACGAATCGATCACAGACGAATTAATAGAGATTAAGCGAAAAGTAGCGCAAATTATTAATGATGGCGACAAGCTGGATATCCGGGTAAGGAAGGCAAGGCTACGGTTGTCGGAGGTAAGCAAGCGTTTTAAGGATTATTCTGAAGAGCAGGTCCGCGAGGCGTATGAAGTTGCCCATAAGCTCCAAATGGATTTGACAATGGCCAGGCAATTGGAAAAACAGCTGCGTGAGAAAAGGGATGACCTGGAGCGCAGGCTGATTGGACTGAATGAAACGATTGAACGAGCCGACCATCTTGTTTCCCAAATTAGTGTGGTCATGAACTATATGATGAGCGATATTCGGCAAATGGGGGAGGCGCTTGAAACTGCGAAGGAAAAGCAGGATTTTGGGCTGAAGATTATTGCAGCGCAGGAGGATGAACGAAAGCGGCTTTCCCGTGAAATCCACGATGGTCCTGCGCAGATGATGGCGAACGTGATGATGCGTTCGGATCTGATTGAGAAAATTTATAAAGAGCGCGGGACAGACGAGGCTATTCAAGAAATCAAGCGCATGAAAAAGATGGTCCGCTCTGCTTTGTATGAGGTCCGGAGAATCATTTATGACTTAAGGCCAATGGCGCTTGACGACCTCGGCTTAATTCCTACCCTCAAAAAGTACTTACAGACAATCGAAGAGTATCATAGAACTACTAGAATCCAGTTCACAAACATCGGTGAGGACAGACGACTCCCTTCCAATTATGAAGTTGCCTTGTTCCGGATTATCCAGGAATCCGTTCAGAATGCGCTAAAACATGCGGATGCGATGACGATCCAGGTGAAGCTGGAGATCAAGAAGGACCACATCATGGCGGTTATCAAGGATGACGGGAAAGGATTTGATATGACAGAAAGCAAACCAGAGTCCTTTGGGCTGCTCGGCATAAGAGAACGAGTCGCACTGCTCGAAGGCGAGCTGACGATTCATTCCAAAATCGGCACAGGAACGCTTGTCATCCTCCAAATACCGATGAATTTATGAAACAGACAAAAATAGAGATAGAAGCCGCAAAGGGAGGCGAATAATATGACAACAAAAATTGTTATTATTGACGACCATCAACTTTTCAGAGAAGGGGTAAAACGGATCCTTGAATTTGAACCAACATTTGAAGTGGTTGCCGAAGGAGAGGACGGCAGTGAAGCAATCACCCTTGTCGAGCAACACGAGCCCGACGTTATCATTATGGATATCAATATGCCTCATATGAACGGGGTGGAGGCGACTGCGGAATTGATTCAAAAGTTTCCAGAGTCAAAGGTGATCATCTTATCGATCCATGATGACGAGAACTATGTAACGCATGCTCTAAAAACAGGTGCAACTGGGTACCTTTTGAAGGAAATGGACGCAGATGCTCTAGTTGAGGCAGTAAAAGTGGTTGCCGATGGCGGTTCTTATTTGCACCCTAGAGTGACTCACAATTTGGTAAAAGAATACCGTCGACTGTCCGCTGACGAAGATAATCCAGACAAATACATACCTCAAGTCGAAATTCGCCGGCCATACCATCTGTTGACCCGCCGTGAGTGTGAAGTCCTCCAACTGCTGGCAGATGGGAAGAGCAACAGGGGAATTGGCGAAGCGCTTTTCATCAGTGAGAAGACTGTTAAAAATCATGTAAGCAATATTCTGCAGAAAATGAATGTAAACGATCGTACCCAAGCAGTGATCGTCGCCATCAAAAATGGTTGGGTCGATGTGAGATAGGCCGAAAAACCCACATTTGTCGACATGGCAGATGTGGGTTTTTGTCGGTTTTTGTTGGAAAAATAAGAGAAAAGCCTCCCCATTAACTGACAATTTTCCCCTAAATTCCGTTATAATAAAGGAAAGAAAACGGGGGGTGGTTCCAATCTCTACTCTATGGGAACTAACAGATGAAAAACTAGAAGAAGCTTACCAACAGGCAACCCTCTTGCATTTAGATGACTCTTTTATTGAAATGCTGTTAGAGGAGATGATCAGCAGAGGATTAGCATGCTCCATCCAATCCTATGTTTCGTAACGGCGTGCTGCTGTTTTGCCTTTTGGGAAAAATGGTTTTCCTAAGCCTATACAATTGATGAATGCTCTCATTTTTTGTCTAGAAAACAGGAGTCCGCTATAGAGCAATCCCCAGTACCGTTGATAGTTTTCTTTTTTTCTCGTTCAAATAGGTCTGGTCGAGCTCCTTCAACTCGTTTGAATCAAATTTTTCCATGCTGTAGATATACAGCTCCCATATGCTTCTCTTCAAGGAAGCATCGGCCGTTTTTCCAATCAGTAGAAAAGCGTCTAGTAAAGCAGTTAGAATGGAGATGTCCTTGCTCCCATAATGGATAATTTGATAAAATGATAAATACAGGATATCCTTCGTTTGTTTTTGCTTTCTGACAATCCTTGGCTGCGAATCTTCATCATAATAAGCTATATACCGTCCATTTGAACGGGCACGGCATAAATGGGAAAGGGCCACACCTAGATAAGAAATACAAACTCTCGCGGTATTCGGGTCATTAATGCCCGGGGAGATGGCCCTTAACGCTACCTCGACAATCTTTTGGAGGGCAAATTCAGGATCCTGGATCGATGACCGTTCTTTTCCAAGCTTTAAGTATTGATTCAAGACAGCATCAATACCCTCGTGGATTGCACCACTATGATGCACTCTGAAGGCAATGCTGTCTTCGGTCAGAAAATCACCGTTCAGGAAATTAGCTTCCACTCCAAGATCATTCTCAGATGCATATTTCAATAGTCCCTGATAATCTGTAAGCTGAATATAACCATACCCCTTGGATTTAACATCCCGTACGAATTCGTAGGTGAATCCAGCATCTTTCCTGTCATTTATCACATGTATGTATTCGCTTTCCAGTGTATCCTCCTGTCTTCTGATGACCTTTAATGCACCCTCAGTGATTTCCCTGATTAGCGTGCTTACCTGGACGGAAGTGGCGACATTATGGATAAAGTATGCGAAGAATGCGAGACAGATGAACGCAATCACAACTCCAACCGTAGCTGAGATTACCTCGCTCTCATACCAGGTTTCATTCATGAACAGCAATGAAAGGATCGAATAGACAAATCCTCCCATGAAGATTCCAAGCACCCGAAGCGTCACCGGATCCTCAACGAAGTTACTTAGCGTCCTCGGAGAAAATTGAGATGAATAGGTAGTCAGGACGACCATGATTGTTGAAAAAGTAATCGTCGTCATCGTCAGCAGAGCCCCGGAAATCGAACTTAAAATCATCTGTGCCAATTCTACATTCGTTAGCAAGAACGAAGGGACTATTCCATAAGCCAATTCGTTATGATCGATGTAAATCACTGCTAATGCCAGCAGGAAAGCCAATACGCTATAAATAACAGGCTTTAGCCATATACTTTCCCTTATTTGTAAAACAATTTTTTTCACCAAAACTTCCCAGCTCCTTAGTTACCAACTCTTTCCTTACTTATTTAGACCATTTGAGACTGGTTTAATCCTATGAAATCCTACTCTTAACGATTTTCGGCGAGAATTCTATAAAATTTTCCTTTTTCATCAGAAATGTGCCGGGTTCGCCTAACCAATATCTTTCCCGGAGCAAACTACCTGATCTTATATATGAGTGGGTTTCCGCTCAAGGAACCTTACCTTTCAAACCTTCAACGGGTCCTGTGGAAGTTTATTATTAAAAAGGTACAATAACCTTGATTTACGGAAAAACAAAAGTACTTTATAATAGATAAGTCAGGCAGCAACTGTCCAAATCCAATAAAAAGCCGTTTCTCCCATTTTACTTTCCCTTTTTTGGCTCTAAACGAGGAAAGATAGAAAACTAGAAATTATGATATTTTTTTGCAACACTAGTGAGTTTGCCTGAAAGAATGCTTTTTGCAGAAAGTTCGATTAAAATGAGATGGACAGACTGTAGAGAAAAACATAAGGGTGGGAATGGACTAATGAAAACGGCCGTCGTTACGGATAGTACCGCGTATATCCCGAAGGAGCTGCGGGAAAAATGGGGCATTTACATGATTCCATTAAGCGTGATATTTGATCATGAGACATATAGAGAAGAAATTGACATCAGTGCAGAGGAATTTTACAAAGAGGTGAAACAGCGCGAGCTTCCAAGCACGTCCATGCCGCCGATTGGTGAGTTCGTTGCGCTTTTTGAAAAATTGATGAAGGAATACGATGCGGTCATCAGCATCCACTTGTCCAGCGGGATCAGCGGCACCTTCCAGGGGGCTGTCAGTGCGGGCGATATGGTGGATGGGATAAAAGTCTATCCGTTTGACTCGGAAATCAGCGCGATGGTGCAGGGTTTTTATGCCTTGGAGGCTGCTGAGCTGGCAGAGCAGGGTGTTCACGCGGAGGAAATCCTCGAGCGTTTGAAGGAAATGAAGCGTTCGATCCGCGCTTATTTTATGGTAGACGATTTAAGTCATCTTCAGCGCGGCGGCCGCTTGTCCAATGCCCAGGCGTTGATTGGCAGCCTGCTGCAGGTGAAGCCTTTATTGCATTTTCAGGACAAAAAGATCGTTCCGTTCGAAAAAGTACGCACGCGTAAAAAAGCAATGAATCGTGTTGTCGAATTGCTTGCAGCGGATGCGAACAGCGGCGAGGAATACCGGGCAGTCATCATCCATGCCAATCGTGAAGCGGAGGCGCTGGAATGGAAAAGCGAGCTAGAATCTCTATTTCCGAATGTAGAATTCCTGTTAAGCTACTTCGGGCCAGTTATTGGCACCCATCTTGGTGAAGGTTCAATGGGGCTGGGCTGGTATAAAAAATAAGCATTAGGATGAATCGCCAGATCCGCAGGGGATTTGGCGCTTTATCGGTTATCCCCATCAAAATAGCAGTTATCAACAAAAAATTGCTCTCACCTCCATTTATCCACAAAAATAACCGCTTCCATTTCACTTACCAACAAAGTAACCCACATTATCCACATAAAAACGGTGTTATCCACATTGAAATCCACAAAAGGCTGTGATTAACTTTGACAAAAGAAGAAACTCTCCACCTCCCTGTTGATGAATCCTCATTCACTGATCGATTATCCACAAACCGTTCGTTTCCATTCCATGCTGACATGCAAAAAATCCTGTTTGGAAAACAGCTGCTGCTCGAGGAATTGCCATTTTCACTTGAGGAAATACGGCAGCACGAACAACATGGTTATCTGCTTTTTCGGAAGGGAATCAAGAGAGAGCCGCTGTCCTGTGTAAGATGCGGAACGACTGATGCTTCCTGGTTTGCCGAGTTTCCTTGCGCGCGCTGTGGAAAAGTGGAGTTCTATTGCCGCAAATGCTTGATGATGGGCCGGGTAAGTGAGTGCTCGCAGCTCGTCAGCTGGGCGGGGCCAGATCTGAATTTTCGTCAGATTGCGGACCCGCTTCAATGGAGCGGAAAGTTATCAACAGGACAGCAGGCAGCGTCCCAGCGAGTGGCGGAGGCTGTGGAAAACTCAGCGGAGCTGCTTGTCTGGGCAGTTGCCGGGGCTGGAAAAACAGAGGTGTTATTTGCTGGGATTGCAGAGGCGTTATCCACAGGCAAGCGGATTTGCGTCGCTACGCCAAGGACGGATGTCGTTCTGGAGCTGGCACCTAGGCTGCAAAAAGTGTTCCCGGATTGTAAAATTGCCGTTCTTTATGGCGGCAGTGAAGACCGCCATGAAGCTGCCCAGCTAACCATTGCTACGACGCATCAGCTGCTCCGTTTTTACCGGGCGTTCGATGTGATGATTGTCGATGAAGTCGATGCCTTCCCTTATTCGATCGATCAAACGCTGCAATATGCTGTTGAGCAAGCGAGAAAACCAAAGTCCTCCTTCCTCTACTTAACTGCTACCCCTAAGAAGCAGTGGCAGCAGCAATGCCGTCTTGGCAAAAGAGCGTTTATCACGATACCTGCTCGCTACCACCGTCATCCTTTGCCGGTGCCGCAGTTTGTCTGGTGCGGAAACTGGGAGAAGCAGCTTTCGAAAGGGAAACTGCCGGCGATTAGTAGCAAATGGGCAGAGGCTAGATTAGCCACAGGAAAACAGGCGCTGATTTTTGCCCCAAAAATCGCCGCCATGGAGAAAATCCTCCACATTCTTCGCCGAATGGATCCTTCGATTGAATCAGTCCACGCCGAGGATCCCGACCGAAAAGCAAAAGTTCTCAAGTTCCGAAACAAGGAAATCCCCATCTTGCTCACCACCACCATTCTCGAACGCGGTGTTACGATTCCGAATATTGATGTCGCCGTCATCGGGGCGGAGGACAGAATTTTTACCGAGAGCGCACTTGTGCAGATTGCTGGCCGGGCAGGAAGAAGCGCCGAATTTCCGACAGGGACTGTGACATTTTTTCATTATGGTAAAACAGAGGCGATGCTCCGTGCCCGCAGGCAAATCGTGATGATGAACAAGGAAGGAAGGAAGAAGGGGCTGATCGATCGATGAAAGATTATTGTCTGATCTGCCATCAGGAAATAAAGGCGAATTTTTCCTGGACGACTCTATTCAAAGAAGAAAAGGCAGCAAAAATTTGTGGAGACTGCAGCAACCATTTTTCACAGATTACTGGGGAAATCTGTGAAATCTGCGGCCGGCCATTTGCGTTTTTGGAAGCGGAATATAAGCTGGAAAAGCGTTGCAATGACTGCGCGCGCTGGGAGGAGGATGCACTGTGGCGCGGAACGCTCGATCAAAATCGCTCCCTGTATCGCTATACCGATTTTACAAAAGAAGTGATCGCGAAATTCAAGTTTCGCGGCGACTATGTGCTTGCCGAGATTTTTGCCGAGGATGTTCAGCTTGCTTTGCAGGCTTTCCACTATGATTATCTTGTCCCCATTCCGCTAAGTGAAGAGCGGCTGTACGAAAGGGGCTTCAACCAGGCGGAAGCTCTGATTGTCACGGCTGGCTTCGAACCAACGCAGTTGCTCTCGAGAGTTCACAGCGAAAAACAGTCGAAAAAATCGCGCTCTGAAAGAATCCACCATCCGCAAGTATTCGAATTCACTACAGATCTCCAGCTGAACAGTAAAACAATTTTGCTGGTGGACGATATATATACTACAGGCTCGACACTCAGGCAAGCAGCAAAAATTTTGAAACAGAACGGAGCGGCGAAGGTATATTCATTCACTTTGGCACGCTAGATAAGATATGATTGAAGGAGGAAGGACATTGGACCTTCAAAATTGCCCAAAATGCGATGCACTCTATGTAAAAAATAAATTTCGTGATGTTTGTGAAAAATGTTGGAAGGAAGAAGAAGCGGCCTACGATACAGTCGCCAAGTACATGAGGAAACGGGAAAACAGAGCAGCGACTGTCCTCCAAGTCGTAGAAGCGACCGGTGTTCCGGAAGAGTTGATCTTAAAATTCATCCGAGCAGGCCGATTCCAGCTGACTCAATTTCCTAATTTTGGTTATCCTTGTGATAAATGTGGTGCGATAATTCGTGAAGGAAGAATCTGTGCGTCGTGTGCGGAGGAATTGATCGCTGACTTGCGTACCGTCCAAAAAGAAGATCAGCGAAAAAAAGAAATCGCCGATCGTCAGGCGACTTTTTACATCCACCGAGAATAGGAAAAAAGAATGATTAAATAGTGGCAGCTTCCTGCCGATAATAAAAGTAGAAATCGTTCTGGAAGTGAGGGATAGACGATGAAAATCAATCATAATATAGGCCCATCAGGGATCAATCCATATAAACGTCAAATGAGCACGCCGGATGCTGCAGCGAACGCAGCAAACAAAAAGGCTGATAAGGTCGAGATTTCCTCGACTGCAAAAGAAATGCAGCAGCTTTCTCATTTATCTGTCCAGCGCCAGCAAAAAGTCGAAGAGCTGAAGCTGCAGGTAGAAAACGGCATGTATAAAATAAACCCGAAAGAAACAGCCAAGGGCATACTGGCGTTCTATCAGAAAAAAGACTAGCATCTAGTTTTATAGGAGGAGGGCAGTCCATGTCTGCTGAATCATTGATAAATATCATGAATAAATTGCATAAAATGCACAAAAGTCTATACGAATTGGCCGTAAAGAAAACCGATATCGTAAAAACTGGCGACACAGCTGCCCTCGATCAGCTTTTGAAGGAGGAGCAAGCCCATGTGGCAGCGATCGATAAGCTGGAACAACAGCGGGCTGCCGTATCGAATGCCATTTTACCGGGTGCGTCTTTACAGGAAATTGCAGAAGCGAATCCGGCAAACAAAGAGCAGCTTCTCTCGATCAAAGCGGAACTGCTAGCGGTCATCTCCGAAATAAAGGTGCGGAATAACCTGAATCAGCAGCTGATCCATCAGTCCCTGCAATTCATCAATTTTTCCAAAAGCCTTGTGCTGCCGCAGGAAAAGGAATTCAATTACGGCCCGCCTGCCGGCAAGAAAGCAAAGCCTGGTCCATCAACAGGGATGTTCAACTCAAAAGCATAATAATTGGAGGAACGAAACATGCGTTCAACCTTTATGGGATTAGAAACAGCGCGCCGCGGCATGTACACGCAGCAGAGCGCTTTGCAAACAACTGGACATAATATCGCCAATGCCAACACGCCCGGGTACTCTCGCCAGCGGATTAATTTTGAGCAGACCGAGCCCTACCCGAATGCGGCGCTCAATCGTCCACAAATTCCTGGACAGGTAGGAACAGGCGTCAAGGCAGGCTCGATCCAGCGTGTAAGAGAGAGCTTCCTTGACGTCCAATACCGTGGGGAAAACAATAAGCTTGGCTATTGGGAGACAAGGGCGGAAGCTTATAACAAGCTGGAGGAAGTCTTGAACGAGCCATCCGAATCGGGTTTGTCTAAAACGATGGACCAGTTTTGGCAGTCGCTGCAAGATTTGGCTGTAAACCCGACAAACCCAGGTGCTCGCTCCGTCGTTCGCCAGCGCGGAATTGCCGTGGCAGAGACTTTCAACTACCTGCACAATTCTTTGTCTTCGATCCAGCGAGATTTGAAAAATGAGGTTTCAGTTAGCGAAAAAGAAATCAATTCGTTAACTTACCAGATTAGCAAAATCAATGGGCAAATTGCCGATGTCGAACCACATGGCTATTTGCCGAATGATTTGTATGATGAGCGCGACCGGTTGATCGACGAGTTATCTTCGTTTGTGAATATCAAAGTTGATTACACCAGTTCAGGCGGAGGCGCGCTGCAAATGGCCGATGGACAAGCGGTCATTAAGATGGTCAGCGACAGCGGCAAGGAGCTTGGAATTCTCGTCAGCGGGGATCGGCAAAATGATGTGACCGTAAACTTTGATGGAGCGAGTGAATCGGTTAAAACGATTTCGATTGGCAGTTCCACCTTTGACTTTACCGATTTACATTCGACAGGAAAGCTTCAAGCGTTAGTAGATTCCTATGGGTATGAGGAAGGCGGCAAAGTTGCTGGAGTCTATCCTGATATGATGAAAGAGCTGGATAATCTTGCCTATACATTTGCCACAGAGTTTAATGCTGTTCATGCAAAAGGAGTAAGTCCGAATGATATTGTAAACGCGGAAAAGGCTGAAAATCCATTTTTTGCAGATGCCGAAAATGCGCCAATTCAACGGACTGGTTTTGCCGGAAGAATAGAACTGGCCCAGGAAATTCACAACAGTCTTGACAATATCGCAACGGCACAGGGGGAAGAAAAATTGGATGCCAATGGTGTTCAGTATGTCGACGCTACTGTTGGCGACTCTTCCAACGCCCTGGCACTTGCCGATGTTTTCAATAAACCATTGGAATATCCGGAAGATTTTACGCCAACGGATCCAGCTGATGACGAACTGGCAAATTTCCGCAATTACTATGAAGGTGTCATCGGCGGCATGGCCGTGCTTTCACAGGAAGCGGTCCGACTGACACAAAACAGCAATTCATTGAGAGAATCGGTGGACAACCGCCGCAAATCAGTCAGCTCCGTTTCATTGGACGAAGAAATGACCAATATGATTCAGTTCCAGCATGCCTACAACGCATCAGCCCGGATGATCAGCCTTCAGGACGAGATGCTCGATAAAATTATCAATGGCATGGGGACAGCAGGAAGATAGGTGAAATGAAATGCGGATAACTCAATCAATGCTTTCTTCCAATTCATTAAAAAACTTGAGCGAAAGCTATCGCCGGATGGGGACCTACCAGGATCAGCTCGCCACCGGCAAAAAAATTACGAAGCCTTCCGACGACCCAGTGGTAGCGATGAAAGGAATGTTTTACCGCTCCAACCTAACTGAAGTTGAACAGTACAAGCGGAACCTTTCTGAGCTTTATCTGTGGATGGAGAACTCTGAAGCAGGAATCGAGCAGGCCAATAATGGCTTGCAGCGTGTCCGGGAGCTGGTGATTCAAGGGAAGAATGGTTCAATGAGCCCAACCGACCGTGATGCAGTAGCCCGTGAGGTGGAACAAATTAAGGATGATTTGGTGCAAGTAGCGAACACCCAAGTATCCGGCCGCTATATTTTCCATGGAACCGATACAGATCACCCGCCCGTGCCGACAGCAAATCCGCCAAAGGTTGCAGCAAACTTGGCTGACCCTGCTATCAAAGCTTACAAAGTGGAGATTTCACGCGGCGTGTCATTGACGGCCAATGTTGATCCAAATGGCGTTTTTAATCAAGAACTTTTTGATGTGGTCCAGGAGATCCAGACAGCTTTAGAAGATGACAAAGCTGGCGATCTGGACCCGCTTTTGGAACGATTGGACGGAGCAATGGACAATCTTTCTTCAGAACGTTCTGAGCTTGGGGCACGCTATAACCGCCTAGAGATGATCGACGACCGAATCGCCCAGCAGGAAGTAATGGCAAATCGCGTCCTGTCCAATAACGAAGACGCAGATATCGAGCGGGTCATCACCGATCTGAAAACCCAAGAAAGCGTCCACCGCGCCGCACTAGGAGTCGGAGCCCGCATATTGCAGCCGACGCTATTAGACTTTTTAAGATAAGCTATTCTCATTGGGAATGGCTTTTTTTCCAGATAAGGAAGTATAAAATTCACTTCGAGAATTGTCCAGCTCCAGCGCCTAGCCCCTCGAGTCGCTTCGGTCCGCTCAGGTGAAGTCAAAGAACGACTTCACTGGTCGGCCCTCCAGCGCTTGTCGGGGCTGAACAAGGCGCTTGCGCTTTTCTTACTAGGAGGGATATAAATGCAATTTCCCCAGATTCGCTTGGAGTCAAAGTTTGGGCAGACCGAGATCAGGACTCAGTCTTCGAAACTGGAAATCGAGCAGCCGAAAGCGGAGTTGAGCATCGAGCAGCCGGCTGCCAAGCTGAATATCGACCGTAAGCCGGCGAGATTGACCATCGATCAGACCGAAGCGCGTGCCGATATGGATTTGAAACCCATTTCCCGAAGGATTGATGAAGCGGCACAGCAGGGTTATCAAGACTGGCTTTCCGGTCTCGCGCGCGTTTCTCAAGACGGCGATGAGCTAATGAGGATCGAGAATGGCGGCAATCCGATTGCAGATCAAGCAAAGCGAAACAGCGAGTCGCCGATGCTCGATTTTAATATTGGTTGGACTCCGTCCGCTGGAAGTGTGAAGATTGGCTATGACCCTGGCAAAGTAGACATTAATTGGAAACAAAATAAGCCGGTGATCGAAAGCAGACTTAATAAGCCAATCATCACCTATACTCCAGGCAAGGCAGAAGTCAGCCTGAAGCAGCATCCATCATTGAAGATTGATTTTGCCAATCTTAGGCATGTCGGAATTAATTATGAACAATCTATTTAAGGAAGGATTCTAAAATGAACATACACACGAAGTACCATGGTGAAGTGGAAATGGACGAGATTCTGACTTTTGAAAAAGGGATACCGGGTTTTGCAGAGGAAAAGCAGTTTGCCTTGCTGCCATTGTCGGATGATGAATCCTACTATGTCCTCCAATCAGTATCGACCCCCGGACTGGCATTTGTATTGACAAATCCCTTTCAGTTTATGACAGCGTATGATTTTCAGCTGGAAGATGCCGCGGTCGAGGAATTGAGCCTGGAAAGCGAACGAGACGTCGCGGTCTATACCATCCTGACTGTCCAGGATCCCTTTGAAAAAACAACCGCAAACCTGCAGGCGCCGATTATCATTAATTTGAAAAACCGCAAGGCAAAACAAGTCATCTTACACAACGAACAATACAAAACCAAACACCCAATCTTTCAAAAAGCAGAAGCGAAGGGGTGATCAAACATGCTCGTACTAACACGAAAGAACGGCGAAACCATCCAAATCGGCGATGACATCGAAATCACCATCGTCTCCGCCAAAAACGACCAAGTAAAAATCGGCATCAAAGCACCAAAAAACGTCGAGATCTTCCGCAAAGAAATCCTCGACCAAATCCAAACCGAAAACGAACAAGCATCCAAAGACATCACATCCCTACTAAAATTTATCAAAAAAACTTAAAAACACTATTAAACAATTTTAACCCCCCGACGATAAAACAAATGTAAGAGAAAATAAGGGCGGCCGACCTTATCGACTCGAACCAATAAACCATTGTTCACAAGGACGTGAACAACAAATTCAAGGAGGAAAACAAGCAATGAGAATTAATCACAATATCGCCGCACTGAACACATATCGTCAGTTGAACGGTGCATCAAATGCTCAATCAAAATCAATGGAGAAATTATCTTCAGGTCTTCGTATTAACCGTGCTGGAGATGACGCTGCAGGTCTAGCAATCTCTGAAAAAATGCGTGGGCAGATTCGTGGGTTAGACATGGGTTCTAAAAATGCACAAGATGGTATCTCTTTCATTCAAACTGCAGAAGGTGCTTTAAATGAGACACATTCTATTCTTCAACGTATGCGTGAACTAGCAACTCAATCTTCCAATGACACAAATACTGATTCTGACCGTGTAGAACTTCAGAAAGAGGTAGATCAGTTATCACAAGAAGTAACACGAATTTCTAATAACACCGAGTTTAACACAAAGAAGCTATTAGATGGTGGAATCCAGGCTGGTAATATCAGTGACGTTAAATTTCATATCGGTGCTAACGAAAACCAAAATCTTTCTCTTTCAATTGGAGCTATGGATGCTGCTTCATTAGGTGTTGCTAGAGATGTGGCTAGTGCTACTGTAAGTGCTGCTACTGATGTTACTGGTGCCAATTTATCAGGATCTTTAGGAACAGGAATTACAGATGGAACTACTTTAACTCTATCTGCCACAATTCAAACGGCAGGTACAGTTGCAACTGCAGGAGCTATCGGTGGTATTACGTATACAACTGCTGATAACTCTGATTCACTAAACGGATATACTATTACAGTTAGTAATGGTGCTACTGCAGGTAGTGAGGTAGCTACTGTCGATACTACAAACAAAACAATCACTCTTCAAATCTCTGATGCCTCTGGTACTGAATCAACAGCAGCAAATATTAATACAGCATTGAATGGTGCTTTAAGTTCAGCAGGTGTTACAGATTTAACATTTGCTGCGACAGGTACAGTCACTACTGCTGGTGGTACTGGAAGTGGTACATTAACTGGTGGTGCGCAAGATACTGTTAGATTATCTTTAACTGACGGTTCCCTTGTTGAAACAGTTGACGTTCAGGGTAATGCAACTTCAGCAACATTTACAGATTCTACAAAGTTTGATGGTTTAAAAGTTACTTTAGATGGTAACTTAAGTGCTGGTGCTGGTGCTGCTGCTACAACTAGTACTGCTGCATCGATTGCTATTAACAAGACTTCTTCTACAGCAGCAACATTCTCTAATGGAGAACTTTCTAATGCTGCGTCTGTGGCAGGAGGAATTGATATTTCATCACAATCTGCTGCTAATGCAGCAATTACATCAATTAATACTGCGATTGAAACTGTATCAGCTGAACGTTCAAAGCTTGGTGCTTACCAAAACCGATTAGAACACACTATCAATAACTTAAACACATCTTCTGAAAACTTAACTGCTGCAGAATCACGTGTTCGTGACGTAGATTATGCTTTAGCTGCTTAATAGCAGTAACAAGCACAGTCGTCCTAGTTGGTAACGGCTAGTGATTATGATCGGGTGAATTGCTGGAAACTCCTTAGAGCTTTTCTTGCCACAACGTAGTTGGAAACGACAAGCGTGACGGTTTGAAAAAAGAAAAGATTGGGCAATCAGCAGCCAAGCTCCTATCTCGAAAGAGTGGAGAAGGTTCAACGACTAGGATATACCATCTAAGGCCAGAGCTATGATGATGAAATCCGTAGGTGAAACAATGTACATCAGCATTGTGAATCCGAAGTGCCCGACCCCTACTAATACATAGAGGGTGAAGATATAGTCTAGTCATTTATGAAAGTAAATGTTCGCACGATGGCGAAAGAAATGATGGAACAAACTAAGAATTCTATTCTTTCTCAAGCAGCACAAGCAATGTTGGCGCAAGCGAACCAACAACCACAAGGAGTTCTACAACTTCTTCGTTAATTTTACCTAAAAGAGGTTTGTCCTTTGGACAGCCTCTTTTTAGCTTTTGTGAAAAAAAGAATTGTAATGATCTCACTCATTCTCAACCCTGTTCGACTTTGCGTCATAAAGATTTTATTTTGTTCCAATTCGATTAACGTTACTTGGTGACTATATATTAAGGTGGTAGTTGTTAAATGGCTTTTATATAAATCCCTGTACCAATTGGCTATAAAAGTTTCTGGATTGAATTTAAATAAAATCTCTCTAATTTCTTTTGTGGGCTTAGTTAACTGAAACGGTAAATAAATAGTGGTTCTTTTTTGATGTGATTTTATTGGAGAGGTGATTTGACTATATGGTGGTAATTTCCTTGCCATCGATGGATGAATATAATCTTGTACTAAAAAAATAAAGTATAATATTTGAGGTTGGTCGTAAAGGCACAATCTGTTTTGACCATCTAGAGAAAATTCTAGATGAAATAACTCTCTTAATATCTTAATTAGACCAAAATTCTCCTCTCGAGTAAAATTATCAGTCGACAAAATAATTTTTCGTGGTGAACCATTTTTCCAAACCAAATGTCCATCATCTTGGTACCACCACGCTAAAGATTCCGGGCTCAGAGTTTGTTCTATTAATTGTAAAGGAATAATCTTTTTCTTGCCTGCATACCAGGATTTTTTTAACAGGGTAAGTAAAGGAGTAGTCCTGGATTGTACATAGAATGTTTCGGAAAAACCTGCATTAACTCTTGGGTCGATATTCTTTTTATATCTAGGAGGATTGATTGGAATGTAACTATGAAGACTTTCATAGCAGAAATAACACCAACCTTTGTCTGCATAACTGTGCTGGAACCGGAACCTTGGTTGTTTTGTGCCCTCTATAGTTAAATTACCATCTCTTAATAGCTTTGCGTTGATTAAAGAAAGTGATCGTAACGGTATATGTTCCAGGAGTTCTTCGGACAGCCCCATTTAATTACCTCCAATCTAATTAGAACATTTGTTCCTTAATATTATATAGCATTCTAAAAAGATTTTAAACTAAACAAACTCGACATCATTCCGATATAACTACTATAAAACAGAATATTTCAGGGGGAACCGTGATGATCGAGCGACTATCATCCAATTCATTATCCTCACAACCTAGAAGCATTGCAGTTAGTGATGCGGCAACCATGATTCAGGATAGGGACACCGAGAAAAGGCAAGATTCTCCGGAGGAAGTGGTATTTCCTAAAGAGAAAGTGAAAGAGATTGTAGACAGCGTGAATAAGTTTTTGGAGGCTTCGCCAACGGCTCTGAAATTCGAGTTCCACGAAAAGCTAAATGAGTACTATGTGAAAATTATCGATGAGAAAACGAAGGAAACGATACGGGAAATTCCACCAAAAAAAATGCTTGATTTTTATGCGGCGATGACGGAGTTCCTTGGTTTGTTGGTGGATAAAAAAATTTAAAGGTGATTAAAACATGGCTAGTAATATGCGAATTGGCGGACTCGCCAGCGGGATGGATATTGACCAGATAGTAACGGACTTGATGAAGGCGGAGCGTATCCCTTTGGATAAGCTAACTCAGAAAAAGCAATTTCTTGAGTGGCAACGGGATGATTATCGAGAGATGAATACGTCGTTATTAGAGTTGGATACCCAAATTTTTGATGGTGTTTTTAAGCAAGGGTCTTATGCGAAGAAAACGATTTCTGTTTCGGATCCAGCTGCACTAGGAGTCAAGAATATTAATTCCACTGTTGACTTTTCAGGGACGGTTCAAGTGGATACGCTTGCTAAGGCGGCAACGATGTTTTCAAAAGCGTCCAGCACCATTAATACTACCGACAAGCTAGTGGCCCAGGGGATAACGGCACAAACGCTGACGATTAAAGCGATCGGCAAGGACGGCAAGTTGGATCAAGGTGTCCCAATCGAGATTACAGCGGACGATACGATCGGTACGTTAATTGATAAAATAAATAAAAGTACTGGTGTGAATGCCTATTTTGATGAGCAAAAAGGGACGCTGTCCATCATTGCGAAAAACACCGGGGATGTTGCGGGAACAGCCGAAATAGAACTTTCGCCGAGCGGAAATGCAGGCGATTTTTGGACCGCAATGAATATGCACAGTGATAATATTGCAGCATCCACGGATGTTTCTGCAGGTGGCCCGTTCGGATCGGTAGGGGCAAATGCAGCTTTGACCTATAATGGAATGCCAATTGAACGATTCTCTAATACTTTTACAATTAATGGGGTTGAATTTAATTTAAAGCAGGAGAATACAGGGAATGTGAATTTTTCTTCGTCAACGGATACAGATGCGATTCTTGATACGATTGTAAAATTCGTAGATAAGTATAACTCGGTCATTGAAAAGGTGAAAAATGAATTAGAGGAAAAGCGCTATCGGGATTTCCAGCCACTAACGACGGAACAGAAGGACGCGATGAATGAAAAAGACATCGAGCGCTGGGAAGAGAAGGCCAGGAGTGGAACTTTAAAAGGCGATACCATTTTATCAGGTGCCTTGAATAAAATGCGGATGGATCTATCCACAGCAGTGGAGGGTGTCACTGGAGCAACCCAACTAGCGGAACTCGGAATTACGACCTCTAGCAATTATCTGGAGGGCGGGAAGCTCGTTATTGATGAAGATAAATTAAAAGCAGCGATCACGGCTGACCCGAATGGGGTTTATGAGCTTTTTGCCAAGGATGGCAGTTCCTCTGCTACGGATGGCTTGGCAAGAAGATTAAGAGATACGATCAAAGATACGATGAATAATATTGAAACACGTGCAGGGAAGTCCTACAGTGTAAACAATACCTTTACTCTGGGCAGAAACTTAGATAGTATTGATGACCAAATCATTCGGTTTGAAGATCGTCTTTTACAGGTGGAGGACCGGTACTGGCGCCAATTCACGGCGATGGAAAAAGCGATCCAGCGGTCCAATGAGCAGGCAATGTTCATGTCGCAGCAGTTCGGCAGCGGCATGTAAGCAAAATTCCCTTTGAAAAAGGAGAGTCACTTAATGGCAGTAAATAATCCATACCAGTCTTACCAGCAGAATTCCGTTAACACGGCTTCGCCAGGTGAATTGACGTTGATGTTATACAATGGTTGCTTGAAGTTTATCAATCTGGCCAAGCATGGGATGCAGTCCAAGGACATCGATGGGAAGAATTTGAATATCCAGAAGGCGCAGAACATCGTCCATGAATTGATGGTGACGCTGAATATGGATCTTGAAGTCTCGCAAAATATGATGTCGTTGTATGAGTATATGAATCGCCGTTTAGTCGAAGCAAATATTAAAAATGACCTCGATGCGCTGGCGGAAGTGGAGGGGCTGGTCACGGAATTCCGCGATACGTGGAAGCAAGTAATCCAGCTGAATCGCCAGAAGCAGCACAGCCAGGGCGGTAGGGCGTAGTGAGTGTGCTAAAGGAATTCCACAAGGCAACGATCGAGCTGATTCAGATTTTGCAACAGCCCCAGACAGAACGGGATCAGAAGATTTTGCAGGTGGAAGCACTGTTGGACAGGCGCGAGGCGCTGATGAAAGAAATCGTCCCGCCGTTTACTCCTGAGGAAGCGGAGCTGGGCAAGCAAATTGTTACAATGAACGAGAGGCTTGAGCAGTTGATTACAGCTGAAAAAGTTTCGATCCAGAAGGACATCAAGGAGCTCCATGTGAAAAAGGTATCAAACACTAAATATGTCAATCCATATCAAAACCTTTCGACAGATGGCATGTTTTACGACAAGAGGAAATAGGTGAATGGATTGGATGAGTTAAATGAAGAGAAAATGCTCTTAGTCAGGCAGTATATCGGTTTGCTGGATACCATTGAAGAAGCTTTTGGACATATCTTTTTTTGTCTGGAAGAACGGAAACTGGAGGCTGCCGATCACTTGTGGGATGATGTCCGTTTGGCATTTGGGCAAATTCATCTCTCCAATCAAGTTCTCGCTGAGCATTTTGCGGAGCGAACTGGAGTTTTGAACCAGTTTGCATCCTTCGATGATGTTTGGGAAAAGGCTCAAGATCTTCCTTATGCCGATTATAGCATGTGGGAAGAAGTGATTGGGGAAAGCATTTATCCTGCTTTTTCTGAATGGTCCAGAGAAATCAATAAACAATTCAGGCCTTATTATATCAACTAAACCGTCCGATTTCGGGCGGTTTTCCCTTGTAACGACAAGCTTCTACAAAATATCTACTATCTCGACGGTAAAAACAGACATAAAATTGTCAAATCTTCTGACTGTTTTTGCAGGAGTTCTTTAGGGTAAAATAGAATTAGTAATACATAGTTATATCCCAAAGGAGGAGTCCACTATGAACTACAACATTCGTGGAGAAAACATTGAGGTAACTCCAGCAATCAGAGAGTATGTAGAGAAGAAGGTTGCGAAGCTGGAACGGTACTTTACTGAGTCGCCCAATGCTAACGTGAACGTGAACCTGAAAGTTTACCCGGATAAGAAATCGAAAGTGGAGATTACGATTCCGATGAAAGACCTAGTACTTCGCGCCGAGGAAACTCATGAAGATATGTATGCGGCAATTGATTTGATCACAGATAAGCTAGAGCGCCAGATCCGCAAGCATAAGACAAAAGTGAACCGCAAATTCCGTGAAAAGGACAGCCTGAAGGATTACGCTCCCATTTTCACCGAAGTGGAGCAGGTGGATGAAGACGACGATCTTGAGGTGGTCCGTACGAAGAGCTTCAACCTGAAGCCGATGGACAGCGAGGAAGCGATTCTGCAGATGAACATGCTCGGCCACAGCTTCTACGTGTTCACAAATGCTGAAACAAACCAGACAAATGTTGTTTACAAGCGCAACGACGGCCGCTACGGTCTGATTGAAGCGCAATAAAGCTCTTTTCATTAACTTTTTCGCTAAAATGAAAACCCACAGTCGGAAATTGGCTGTGGGTTTTTTGAAGGAAAAATCATATCGAGTGTCGAAATAGTTTCACAGGAGGCGATACATATGACATTTTCGATTGTAGCGTATGATCCACGGGAAAAAGAATGGGGAATTGCTGTGCAATCCAAATTCCTTGGAGTCGGGGCTGTTGTTCCGTTTGCCAAGGCTGGAGTGGGCGCAGTAGCGACGCAATCCTATGCGAATACCGCTTATGGCCCGCAGGCGCTGGAGTGGATGGCACAGGGAAAATCAGCAGAGGAAGCGATGGAGCTGATCACCAAGGATGACCCAGACAAGGAAATGCGTCAAGTTGGTTTGATTGACGCTGCAGGAAGCGCGGCTACTTTTACGGGTTCTGCCTGCTATGACTGGGCAGGCGGAGTGACGGGCAAGCATTTTGCAGCCCAAGGGAATATTTTAGTAGATGAAAAGACCGTGAAAGCAATGGCCGAGACCTTTGAAGCAACGGAAGGATCGCTCGCCCATCGGCTGCTGCAGGCGCTGCATGCTGGACAGCAAGCTGGCGGCGACAGCAGGGGCCAGCAGTCGGCAGCACTTCTCGTCGTCAAGGAAAAGGGTGGATACGGCGGCTACAACGACCGTTTCATCGATTTGCGTGTCGACGATCATCCGGACCCTATCAACGAATTGATTCGTATTTACGGGCTGCAGCAGCTTTATTTTTCCAAAGCGAAGTCGGAAAAGATCGTGGCAGTCGCAGGAGAGGTCAAGGAAACAGTCATCCAGCATCTGAAGCGGCTCGATTACTTGAAGGCGGATCCAGCTGACGATGCGGAACTCCACCAGGCGCTCACTGCCTATCTGCACACGGAAAACTTCGAGGAGAGAGAACAGGAACAAGGCAAGATCGATCTGGAAGTGTTGGAGTTTATGAAAAATCAATAATGGATAAGTCCCCTGTCTAATCGCAGCGGGACTTTTTCGATTGGTTGTCACTCCCTATTGTAAGTGGTAAAATAGGAGGAGGAAATAAAGCGAATTTTTTTAAAGGGATTCGGTGCATGAAACGGCGAATCTTTTTTCTTTTTGACATTAAGATAGAATTCACTTCGAGAATTGTCCAGCTCCAGCGCCTAGCCCCTCGAGACGCTTCGGTCCTGCCAATGAAGTCAAAGAACGACTTCTCAGGCAGGCCCTCCAGCGCTTGTCGGGGCTGGACAAGGCGCTTGCGCTTTTCGAATTCACTGAGATTCAATCGATAAAAGGAGCGTCTGTATGGGGATTTTAACGAAAATTTTCGACCAGAATAAACGCGATATTAAGAAATTGACGAAAATGGCGGATCAAATCGATGCGCTTGCAGCTGATATGGAAAAACTGTCTGACGACCAGCTAAGGGAAAAAGCGGAAGAGTTCAAGAATCGCTACCAGCAAGGCGAATCCACGGATGATCTGCTTGTGGAGGCATTTGCGGTTGTCCGGGAAGGTGCCAAGCGGGTTCTTGGCCTGTATCCTTATAAGGTTCAGCTGATGGGTGGGATCGCTCTCCATGAGGGAAATATTGCCGAGATGAAGACTGGGGAAGGGAAAACCCTAACAGCGACCATGCCGGTTTACTTGAATGCGATCACTGGACGCGGCGTGCACGTCATCACGGTCAATGAATACCTCGCAAGCCGTGACGCGGTTGAGATGGGCAAGCTGTATGAGTTCCTGGGCCTGTCTGTTGGCCTCAACTTAAACAGCATGACGAAGGAAGAAAAGCAGGAAGCGTATCGCGCGGACATTACGTATGGTACGAACAATGAGTTTGGCTTCGACTATTTGCGTGACAATATGGTACTGTATACGGACCAGAAAGTTCAGCGTTCGCTTCATTTCTGTGTCATCGATGAAGTAGACTCCATTTTGATCGATGAAGCCCGGACGCCGTTGATCATTTCGGGCTCGGCGCAAAAGTCTGCGGCGCTATACATTCAAGCGAATGCCTTCGTGCGTACCTTGAAGCGGGAAGAGGACTACACTTATGATGAAAAAACGAAGGGTGTTCAGCTGACGGAGGAAGGGATTACGAAATCCGAGAAGGCTTTCGGCGTCGATAATCTTTTTGACATCAAGCATGTGACCTTGCTGCACCATATCAACCAGGCATTGAAGGCACACGCGAGTATGCACAAGGATGTTGATTATGTCATTCAGGACGGCGAGATTGTTATTGTCGACCAGTTCACCGGCCGTCTGATGAAGGGGCGCCGCTACAGCGAAGGATTGCACCAGGCAATTGAGGCGAAGGAAGGCCTTGAAATCCAGAATGAAAGCATGACGCTTGCGACGATCACCTTCCAAAACTACTTCCGTATGTATGAAAAGCTTTCCGGTATGACTGGTACAGCAAAGACGGAGGAAGAGGAATTCCGCAATATATACAATATGTACGTAGTGGTTATCCCGACGAACCGTCCGATCGTCCGTGACGACCGTCCGGATTTAATTTATGCATCGATGCAGGGCAAGTTCAAGGCAGTTGCCGATGATATCGCCGAGCGCCACCAGGCTGGGCAGCCAGTGCTCGTTGGTACGGTTGCGATTGAAACGTCGGAAATCATCTCTGCATTTTTATCAAAAAAAGGCATTAAGCATAATGTCCTCAACGCGAAAAACCATGAGCGAGAGGCGGAAATCATCGCAGGAGCAGGTTCGAAGGGTGCGGTGACGATTGCAACAAACATGGCGGGTCGCGGTACAGACATCAAGCTTGGCGAGGGCGTCACAGATCTTGGCGGTCTTGCCGTCATTGGTACCGAGCGCCATGAGAGCCGTCGGATCGATAACCAGCTTCGCGGACGTTCCGGTCGTCAAGGAGACCCAGGTGTAACGCAGTTCTACCTTTCCATGGAAGATGAGCTGATGCGCCGCTTCGGTTCTGACAATATGAAGACGATGATGGAGCGCCTTGGCATGGATGATACCCAGCCAATCCAGAGCAAGATGGTATCGAAAGCGGTTGAATCTGCGCAAAAACGTGTGGAGGGCAACAACTTCGATGCCCGTAAGCAGTTGCTGCAGTACGACGATGTTCTTCGCCAGCAGCGTGAAATCATCTATAAGCAGCGTGATGAGGTGCTTGAGTCTGAAAACCTGCGCGACATCGTTGAAAAAATGATCAGGTCTTCCTTAGAGCGCAATGTTTCCGCTCATACGCCAAGCGGCGAAGAGATGGAAGATTGGGATCTGAACAGCATCATCGACTACGTGAATGGCAACCTGCTTCACGAAGGAGACGTCACCGTCGACGACCTTCGCGGCAAAGAGCAGGAGGAAATCATCGAAGTCATCATGGCCAAGGTGAAGGAGCGCTATGACGAGAAAGAAGCAATGCTGACAAACGAGCAAATGCGTGAGTTTGAAAAAGTCATCGTGCTTCGTTCCGTTGACTCCAAGTGGATGGACCATATCGACCAGATGGACCAGCTGCGCCAAGGGATCCACCTGCGTGCTTACGGCCAGATCGATCCACTGCGCGAGTACCAGCATGAAGGTTTTGCGATGTTCGAAAGCATGGTCCTTTCCATCGAAGACGATGTTGCGAAGTACATCATGAAGGCAGAAATCCGCAGCAATCTCGAGCGCCAGGAAGTAGCGAAAGGCCAGGCAGTGAATCCGAAAGAAGACGAAGGCGGAAAAGTGAAAAAGAAACCAGTCGTCAAAACAATGAACATCGGCCGCAACGACCCATGCATCTGCGGCAGCGGCAAAAAATACAAAAACTGCTGCGGCAAAGCAGAATAACTTCACCGCATCGCCGCATCGGGGGTCAGACCCCCAGTGCGGTGATGCGGTACTAAAGAGGGCGCGGGGGACCGGCTCTTTTTTTTCTGAATGGGGTATAATAGTAATTAACTTTATTATGAGGTGAATGGTATGGAATTAGCAGATATCAGAAATGAGCTTGAGAAAACAGCTAAGAAATTAGCGGGCTTCAGGGGGTCTCTTTGACCTGGAAAATAAGGAAGCGCGCATCGCTGAATTAGAAAACGGCATGCTTGCGCCCGATTTTTGGGATGACCAGCAAAAAGCACAGGTTGTCATCAACGAAACCAATGAGCTGAAAGAACAGGTAGATGTTTTTAAGGAACTAAGCGAGATATACGAAAATCTCGATCTGACGTATGAACTGGTGAAAGAGGAAAACGACACAGATCTTCGCGAGGAATTGGAGAAGGAGCTTGTCGAGTTTAAAGAGCGCCTGAGCGAGTTTGAGCTTCAGTTGTTGTTGAGTGAAGAGTTTGATAAAAATAATGCAATCCTCGAGTTGCATCCAGGGGCTGGCGGAACCGAGTCCCAAGATTGGGGTTCGATGCTGCTGCGTATGTATACACGCTGGGCGGAGAAGCGTGGCTTCAAGGTGGAGACATTGGATTATCTTCCCGGCGATGAAGCGGGCATTAAGAGTGTCACGCTAGCGATCAAAGGTCATAATGCATACGGATATTTGAAAGCGGAAAAAGGCGTACACCGCCTCGTTCGAATTTCGCCGTTTGACTCGTCAGGCCGCCGCCATACTTCATTCGTTTCCTGTGAAGTCATGCCGGAATTCAATAACGAAATCGAGATTGACATTCGGCCGGAAGACTTGAAAATCGATACGTACCGTGCAAGCGGCGCTGGCGGTCAGCACATTAACACCACTGACTCAGCCGTCCGAATTACCCACTTGCCGACTGGTGTCGTTGTATCATCTCAAGCAGAACGTTCGCAGATCAAAAACCGCGATACATCGATGAAAATGCTGAAAGCAAAGTTGTACCAGCGTGAAATTGAACAGCAACAAGTAGAACTCGACGAAATTCGTGGCGAGCAAAAAGAAATCAGCTGGGGCAGTCAAATCCGCTCCTACGTGTTCCATCCGTATTCCATGGTGAAGGATCACCGGACTGGAACGGAATCCGGCAACGTGCAAGCCGTCATGGACGGGGATATTGATCAGTTTATCGACGCATATTTGCGCTCCAAGTTGAGTTTGAGTGAGTAAAATAGGTGTTTTGGGAGTCCCCCGCCGGGTTTGGCGGGGGATTTTTAGGGAATCTCTCGGTATAGATGATGATTCTCTCTGTAAAAGCTCATTATCTCTTGTTTAATGTGGATAATCTCTCATAATAAATCAAGAATCTCTCGCCAACACATTCTATTCTCTCATTTATCCAAATAATGGATTATAAGGAATTACTTTGGAAAATAAACTCTGTTTTTTGTGGTCCCTGAAAAGGGGAGATTCGTGTTGAGGAGGAGCCTAGAAGCTGTTTTATCTGATGGAAGCTTTAACAGCAGCCTGAGCTGCTTGTTTGTGATGGAGGGGTTACCGATTAAAAAGTAATCCATTATCGTTTGTACATGTGCATCAGATGAGCTGGTTCCGCAATTGGCACAGTGCCAGCTCCCTGATATTCGCTCCATATACAGCCGGCTGCAGGATGGACAAGCAACCCCTAGAACGAAATCCGCTGAAGAAAGACTGAATTTATTCAGATGGGATCCCTCGGGTTCATGGCTTTTAATCAAAAATTTAACTAATCTTTTTATATCCTTTTGCGAAAAGATTTCTTTGGTGTTTCGATTTTTGAATTCCTCTATTTTCATGACTGCAGCTCCGCCCTTACAAACTCTTTTATATATTTCTTCATTTTTGGTTGGGTTTTGAAGGATGGAGCCTTGATTGCTGTAGGTGACGAGGAATTCCAGTGGAGGAATTGTGAAGTGGTTCAGTTTGAGCCAATGGGCCAGCTGAATCAATTGCCTTTTTACTTGCAAGACTGGGTCATCGTAAATCTCCGTTTTACCATTATTCCTGCGAATGACCTGGTTAAAATCTGCGTCGAATTCAATATAGCCAGGCATATTTTTATTTTCGATTAAAAGGATGAAAGTAATGGAGAGCAAGAGGAAATCGATTTGGAAGTGATTGTTTCCCAAAGGAAGGCGGATATTCTGGAGAATATAGAATTCGGAATCGTCTAGCAGGCTGAGATAATAGTCCATGTCCTGTTCCCCTTTGAATCCGGCTCTTCGAATCAAAAGATCTTGGGTAATTTCGGTTCTTTTTGGATGATTGAGAGGAAGGCGCCTCAATAAAGCCTCATCAATCAAGATTCGTAATGGTATTTCTCTCTTTTTTACAATCAAAATGGAATCACTCCTTATTATTTTGATGATTATATTCAACATGACGATTGAAAAGTCCTGCTTGAAGTTCAGAAAAATGGAATCTCTCATTTAAAAAGCGGAATCTCTCGGCACACAGTGAGATTCTCTCAGCGTGACAAAATATTCTCTCGGATTATTAATAAAATCTCTCCCAAAAGGGACTCTATCTCTCATTTAACCTCAATATGGAAAAAAAGGAAAAAAAGCGGCCCTCAACATAGAGGACCGCTCCACTTATTAGATGAACAAATTCAACCCAGAGTCCTCTGCATCTCCAAGATATGCTGCAACGCCGCCAATCTCGACTCCGTCAATTAGCTCTTCTTTGGAAATTCCCATAATATCCATGCTCATGCCGCAAGCAACCAGTTTCACACCGGCGTCGATGGCGTTTTTCATCAAGGTTTCAAGGCTGTCGACGTTTTTGTTGGCCATGACAGTCTTGATCATTTTTGATCCCATGCCGGCCATGTTCATTTTGGACAGCGGCAGGTCGCTAGCGCCTTTTGGCATCATCATGCTGAACATTTTTGCCATCATGTCTTTTTCAGTAGATGGTGCATCGTTGCGCTTCAAGATGTTCAGTCCCCAGAAGGTGAAGAACAAAGTTACCTCTTTTCCCATCGCCGCGGCGCCAGATGCGATGATGAAGGTAGCGATGGCCTTGTCGAGCTCTCCGCTGAATACGACCATTGTCGCACCCTTTCTGGCTGGCACTTCGATAGGAGCGGCCATCGCGACAACGTTCCCTTTCCTAATCTGAGCTTTGAACTTTTTATCCTCAAATTTATAGCTGAGCAGCTTGTTGCCGGTCTTTTCGCACCATGCGTTGATGTCTTTTCCGAAGCCTGGGTCGGTCGCGTGAACTTCCAGCACCTCGCCTTCCTTCATGTCGCCAATTGTTTTGTAAACCTTCATGATTGGGCCAGGACAAGACAAGCCGCAAGCGTCAAGAGTCGTTGTTTTCGCCGAAGACTCTAATGCTAATCCAACACTTGCCTGCGCTGCACCAGCTGCGAGTTCCTCCATTGCAGCATTCCGCTGGGCAACGCCGTTATCGCTGATTGGTGTTCCGCAGTTTTCGCTCGCATCTGGCTCGAACACGCAAGAATAAGTCTTGTATCCGCCATCGAGGTTCTTCACATTGAATCCAGCCTGCTTGAGGATCCGTGAAGCCAAATATCCACGAAGTCCAACTTGGCAGTACACGTATACGTCTTTCGTCGGAATCTCGTCAAGTCGCTCACGCAGCTCACCAAGCGGAATGTTCACAGAGCCGTCGATCATCCCCATGTCGCGCTCGATTGGTTCGCGAACGTCAATCAAATATCCGCCGTCCGCTAGAATGTCATTTATCTCGTGCCACTGCACAGTGTCCACAAGACCTTCGGCGATATTTTTGGCTGCATATCCCGCCATATTGACCGGATCTTTAGCGGAAGAGTAAGGCGGTGCGTATGCGAGCTCAAGATCTGGCAAGTCAAAAATGGTCATGCCGCCTTTGATGGCTGTTGCCAACACATCGATTCGTTTGTCGGCACCATCATACGATACAGCCTGAGCGCCAAAGATTTTTCCTGTCTCACGGTCGAATATCAATTTCAGGGCAATTGGGAACGCACCTGGATAGTATCCGGCGTGAGAGCTTGGGTGAACGTGCACAACATCGTAAGAAATGCCAAGTCGCTTCAATGTTTTTTCGTTATTGCCTGTTGCGGCAACTGTCATGTCAAATACCTTCGCAATCGATGTGCCAAGGGTTCCTTGGTACTTAGAGTCGATGCCGTTGATGCGGTCAGCGACGATGCGTCCCTGGCGGTTAGCTGGCCATGCAAGCGGAATGTGAGTCGCCTGGCCATTGATGTAATCCTTCACTTCAATCGCGTCGCCAATGGCATAGATGCTTTCGTCTGCTGTCTGCAATCGTTCATTAACACGAATCGCACCGCGATGTCCCAGCTCCAAGCCCGCTTCCTTCGCCAATTTATTTTCAGGAACGACACCGATCGCAAGGATGATCAAATCCGTTTCGAGCTGCTTTCCGCTGGTGAGGTTGATCAGTTTTCCATTGTTATCAAAAGATTTCACCCCATCTTCAAGCACAAGGTTTACGCCTTTTTCACGAACGTGCTGGTGTAAAATAGAAGCCATTTCAAAATCGATTGGCGCCATAATCTGGTTCGCCATTTCAACCAGTGTTACTTCAATGCCGCGTTCCCGGAGGTTTTCGGCCATTTCGACACCGATGAAGCCACCGCCAATCACTGCTGCTTTCCTTGGCTGCTGCTCATCAACATACGCCTTGATTTTATCAGTGTCCGGGATATTGCGAAGCGTAAACAATGCTTGTGCCTCATCAATGCCTAGAATCGGAGGCTTAATAGGGCTCGCTCCGGGTGATAACACAAGCACATCATAATTTTCTTCGTATGATTCGCCAGTTTTCAAATTCTTGATTTCCACCATCTTGCGCTCCCGATCAATGCGCGTTACTTCGCTCAAATTGCGAATATCCATATTGAATTTTTTTGACATGCCTTCCACTGTTTGTACAAGCAATGCGTCGCGTTCCTGAATCGCCCCACCAATATAATAAGGAAGGCCGCAGTTGGCGAAAGAAATGTATTCTCCCCGTTCGATCATTATGATTTCTGTCTGTTCATCCAATCTTCTCAACCGGGCAGCCGTTGTAGCACCACCAGCAACTCCACCTACGATTACCACTTTTTTAGCCATTTAAAATACCCTCTTTCTGAAAAAATTTATTGTGTAATATTGAGCAATCTTTGTTAAAAAAAATAATTTCATCTCCAGACAGGAATACTAATCAATCCTATACGTGAAATATATCACAAAGTACGACTAGGGGTAAGGGTATTTAGGAAAACGTCAAAAAATGTTCATAATTTCACAAGCGACAAAAGCCTGTAAAAACTCCTGCCACTTTTCTCCTTTAACACGGCGCATTGTTATCGTTTACAGAAAATTTGCGACATGCTATACTCACTGACGGCATAAACGGAAAAGGGGATAGGACAGTGAAAAAACGGCGAAATCAGAAGATTCATCCAGCTATATCCAGGTTGATGGAATATGGCTATGTGTTGATCGGTTCTGGGATTGTTGCTCTATCGTTTAATGTGTTTCTGCTGCCGAACCGGATTGCTTCGGGTGGAGTGAGCGGAATTAGTACGATTTTGGATGCGACGATTGGCTGGGAGCCGGCATACGTGCAATGGGCCTTAAATATTCCATTATTTATCGCGGGAGTTATTTTTCTAGGAAGGCAATATGGGTATAAAACACTTGCAGGAACGATCTTTCTGCCCTTCGTCGTGTTCCTGACAAGCGATGTGGAGCCATGGACTCTCGATCCGTTGTTAGGATCCTTATTCGGAGGAATAGGCGTCGGATTGGGGCTTGGAATTGTCTTTAGAGGAAATGCTTCCACCGGCGGAACGGATTTGGCAGCGCAAATTATCCAAAAATTTTCGGGACTTTCAATTGGTACATGCGTGGCGTTGATCGACGGACTAATCGTCTTGTCGGCAGCGATTGTCTTTGATATCGAGCGTGGACTTTATGCTTTGATCGGGCTGTATGTGACTAGTAAAACAATTGATCTCGTTCAGGTCGGCATCGGTCGCTCAAAGATGGCAATGATCATCACGAATCGCCAGGATGAAGTTCGTGAAGCGATTTTGAATAAAATTGACCGTGGTGTGACAAAACTATCAGCATACGGAGGTTATACCGACCAAGAACGGCCGATTATCATGTGTGTCGTCGATCAGACGGAATTCACAAAATTGAAACATTTAGTCCAATCCATTGATCCCGTTGCATTCGTGATTGTAATGGATGCCTCGGAAGTATTGGGGGAGGGTTTTAAAAGAGCTTAATATTGGTATAATATAGTAGTCATGTTTGTAAAACTTTCGAAAGGGGAGATACGTTTGAAGAAAAAACTAGCGGCATTATTAATGGGTACAACGTTAGCGCTGGCAGCCTGTGGCGGTGGCGGTGGCGGCGATCAAGCTGGCGGCGACAAGGCTGGGGCAGACCCAGAAAAACTTTTTAACCAAAAATGCTCCAGTTGCCATGGCGGCAACTTGGAAGGCGGCGTAGGGCCAAAATTAAGTGATGTAGGATCCCGGCTATCACAAGATCAGATTGAAAGTACAATCGCGAATGGTCAAGGAGCAATGCCACCTAAGTTATTGGAAGGAGCTGACGCTTCAGCCGTGGCTGAATGGTTGGCAAACAAAAAATAGCGAGTATTGGAAACGTTCTGTTAAAAGCAGGACGTTTTTTTGCATTCACATTTTGTACAAACAAGTTATCGACAAAAATTTTATGCTATCGTAATAAAACTAAAAATTCGACTAATCTCAAAACTTCCTACCAAAAGGGTTTTTACTAGATAAATAGGGAACAAGGCATCGGAAATGTAAAGCTAAATTCACGTGAACAGTGGATTATGGGACCTTTTATGAAATTTGAAAAGAAACTGTAATATAGAAAAGGGTTTTTTTGATAGAACAAGATGCTATAATAGTTTTGTTACAAATTGTCGAATGAATAGCCACGTGATAAGACTAACTATCTAAGGTGATACAAAAATGATTGATATGCAGGATGTGTATAAGACTTATCCCAACGGCATTTTGGCCGCCAATGGATTGAATGTCCATATAGACGCAGGTGAATTTTTATACGTGGTAGGACCTAGCGGTGCTGGAAAATCTACTTTTATAAAAATGATGTACCGGGAAGAAAAGCCTTCAAAAGGATCCATCGTTATAAATGGTGTTAACCTCGCAAAGCTTAAGGACAGCAAAGTACCGTTGCTTCGTCGTAATATTGGCGTCGTATTCCAGGACTTCAAATTGCTTCCTACTCTCTCAGTCTATGAAAATGTCGCGTTCGCGATGGAGGTTGTTGAGGAATCCCCACAATATATCAAAAAGAGGGTTATGGAAACTTTGGAATTAGTGGGCTTGAAGCATAAGGCCAGGGCGCTCCCGACAGAGCTATCAGGCGGGGAGCAGCAGCGCGTTGCCATTGCTCGCTCGATCGTGAATGCGCCAAAAGTGGTGATCGCCGATGAGCCTACGGGGAATCTTGATCCGGACACCTCGTGGGGAATTATGAACATCTTTGAAGAAATTAATATGAGGGGAACCACCATTGTCATGGCCACCCACAACAAAGAGATCGTCAACACAATTAAGCATCGCGTTATTGCGATTGAGAACGGCCGGATTGCGCGTGATGAAATGAAAGGTGAGTACGGATATGAAGGCTAGAACATTCCGCCGCCACATTCGTGAAAGCTTTAAAAGTATAGCCCGGAATGGCTGGATGACCTTTGCATCCGTAAGTGCCGTAACGGTTACCCTGCTTTTGGTCGGTGTCTTTTTCGTCATTATGATGAATTTAAATAAAGTCGCAACCACAATCGAGGAGGATGTAGAAATCCGAGTTCATGTGGATGCAGCAGCGAACGACAAAGATAAAGAGGTATTGGAACAACAGATTAATCAAGTTTCTGGCATCAAGAATGTCACTTTTTCCCCTAAGGAAAAGGAACTTGAGAACCTAATTGCCAGTCTTGGCGACCAGGGGGAAGCCTTCCAGCTGTTTGAACAGGACAATCCTTTGAACGATGTGTTCGTCGTAAAGACGAAAAATCCTACTGACACAATGAATGTCGCAAAGAAGCTCGAGAAACTGAATTATGTAACGACCGTCAAATATGGTCAAGGTACGGTTGAGAAATTATTCAGTTTTATAAAAATTAGCCGGAATGTCGGACTCGTTCTGATTGTCGGACTTCTTTTTACGGCCATGTTCCTGATCTCGAATACCATTAAAATCACGATCATGGCGCGCAAACGAGAGATTGAGATTATGAGACTCGTAGGAGCAACAAACGGGTTTATCAGGTGGCCGTTTTTCCTTGAAGGGTTATGGCTCGGTGTTCTCGGAGCAATCATTCCGATTGCGGTAGTGTCAACAGCGTATTATTACGCTGTTGACTTCTTAAACGAAAAGCTAAAAGATCATTTTATTACATTACTCGAATTCAACCCGTTTGTTTACCAGCTGTCTGCGATCCTGATTATCATGGGTGCTGCAATTGGAATCTGGGGAAGTCTCATGTCCGTCCGCAAGTTTTTAAAAGTGTAAGGGAGTCGAACGTTTCTCCTAAACACTACATACCCAATAGACGAGAGATAGAAACAAAAAGTTACGAAACTATCATGAGTAAGAGAGGGGAAAGATCTAGTGAAAAAGCAGATACTCTCACTAGCAGTAGTCAGTACTTTAAGCCTAGGTGCAGTGATAAGCCCAATGTATGCCAACGCCGAATCAATTTCCAGTTTGGAACAGAAGAAGCAGGAAGCGTTAAATAAACGCTCCGGATTAAACAGTGAGATTGATGAAAAAAAATCCGCAATTACGGAAATTCAATCGGACCAGGAAAAAGTAAAGAGTGAGATTGGAGCACTTGATACTGCAGTAAAGGACACGGAAAACAAAATTAAAGAAAAAAATGCTCAAATTGATCAAACCACTGCTGAAATCGAGCAGCTGAAAGTGGAGATAGCAGAATTGATCGAGCGTATTAATAAAAGAAATGCATTGCTGAAGGATAAAGCTCGCTCGATGCAAGAAAGCGGAGGAACGATCAGCTATATGGATGTTCTTCTCGGCGCACAAAGCTTCAGCGACTTCATTGACAGAGTAAATGCAGTTACTACGATTGTACAAGCTGACAAGGATATTCTTGTGCAGCATCAGAAGGATAAAGATGACTTGGAAAAAAAGCAAAAGCAAGTGGAAACAAAGCTTTCCGATCTTCAATCGATGAAGAAGGAATTAGAAGCCTTGAAAGGTCAGCTAAAAGGGAAAATAGCTAGACAGCAAGAGTTGATGAAAGAGCTCGAACAGGAAGAGCACCAAATGCACGGAGAAATCAACGATATTGCTGAACAGCAGAAAATTTTAGCTTCACAAGCCGATGCCATCGAAAAAGCAATTGCGCTCGAGAAGAAACGTCAAGCGGAGATTGCAGCTGAACAGGAAAGACAAGCTAAGCTGGCTAGAGAACAAGCTCAGCTGGCTAGAGATCGAGCAGCGGCACAGAAGAAAAGCGGGACTTCAGAGTCTTCTGCACCTACATCTGCACCCCAAGTTTCGGCGCCTCCCGTATCTAATGGCATGTTTATGTGGCCGGCCCGCGGTTATGTATCTTCATCCACTGGCTCCAGAGGGGGAGCTTACCACTACGGAATCGATATAGCGAGTGGTGGAACGGTTCCAATCGTCGCCGCAGCTGATGGGTATGTCAGTCAATCTTATACATCCAGCAGTTATGGGGAAGTTATCTTTATTACCCATTCGATAAACGGCAAAATCTATACGACAGTTTATGCACATATGAGAACTGGTTCAAGAACAGTGGGACCTGGGTCCGTCGTCTCCAAAGGTCAAAGAATTGGGACAATGGGCAATACAGGGCAATCTAGCGGTCAACATTTGCACTTCGAATTGCATGATGGACCTTGGACTCCTGACAAGCGAAACTACGTCAACCCTATTCCGTATTTGAGATAAGCATGTAAGGAAGAGACTTACATTCTCTTCCTTTTTTTATTCCCAATTGCTAGTCCTATATCCAAGCCATGTGAAAATTAATCCTTCATAACCTGTCCATCTTCGTCATATAATGGGAATCATAGAATGCGGTAAACAGGGAGGAGTTTGGCAATGGATCGTAAATGGATTGCCATTTTGATGGCGGGATCGCTGCTGACTGGTGCGGGAGGTACATACGCCGGAATGCAATGGTACGCTGGAGTGCTAGACCATCAGATTTTTCCTTACAAGGAAAATGGGCCAGCAAATTCTAGCGAGTCGGACCATCTTGAAAAAGTTGCGCAGGCCTACAGTTTGATTTTCACTAATTATCTGGAAAAGGTAGAAGAAGAAAAGCTGGTGGAGGGTGCGATACAAGGAATGCTGTCCACATTGGAGGATCCCTATTCCGTCTATATGGACAAGGAAACGGCCAAGCAATTCAATCAGACATTGGAGTCATCATTTGAAGGGATTGGCGCGGAAGTCAGTTCCGTCGATGGGAAAGTGGTGATTGTTTCACCATTTAAAAATTCACCTGCAGAAAAGGCGGGACTGAAGCCGAACGATCAAATTCTGAAGATCAATGGAGATAGTATTGAAGGGCTGGATTTGTTTGAAGCAACTATGAAAATTCGCGGAAAAAAAGGGACGTCAGTCGTTCTCGAGATTGGACGGGAAGGCTTGAATGATCCCATTCAAGTAAAAGTAACTCGAGATGAAATCCCCCAAATTACCGTTTACAGTGATATGAAAAAGGTAAATGGCGAAAAAGTTGGCTACCTGGAGATCACCTCTTTTTCCGAGGAAACCTCAAAGGAGTTCGATAAGGAACTGACAGCTTTGGAAAAAGCGGGGCTGGATGCCCTGTTGATTGATGTGCGCGGAAATCCTGGCGGGCTGCTTTCGAGTGTCGAGGAGATCTTGCGGGAACTGATCCCTAAAGATAAGCCGCTTTATCAAATAGAGGAACGAAACGGCGAGAAGACACGCTATTTTTCCAATTTGGATAAAGCGAAAGACTACCCAATTGGTGTGCTGATAAATGACGGCAGTGCATCGGCATCGGAAATCTTGGCCGGGGCAATGAAGGAAGCGGGTGGCTATCCAGTAATCGGCGAGAAGACTTTTGGTAAGGGAACAGTCCAGCAGGCTGTACCGATGGGGGATGGCAGCAATATTAAACTGACGGTATTTAAATGGCTGACGCCGAATGGAAACTGGATCCACAAGAAAGGCATCGAGCCAACCGTCGAAGTGATGCAGCCGGCGCTTTATGATACCCATCCCATCCAAGCCGAAAAACCGCTCAAGCTCGATATGAATAATGAACAAGTCAAAAATGCGCAGGAAATTCTTGTCGGCCTTGGATTGGAGCCAGGCCGTACGGATGGCTATTTCAACGGCATGACCGAAATTGCCGTCAAAGCATTCCAACGGAAAAATGATCTGCCGGTGACGGGTGCCATCGATGCAAAAACTGCCTCGGCACTCGAGGAAGCGGTCAGACAGGCAATGAAACTGGAAGAAAATGACCTACAGCTGCAAACCGCCTTGAGGCTGCTGGCGAAATAACCAAAAAGCTGTACCTTATTGGGTGCAGCTTTTTGGTTATTTTCTTATCCTCTCTCGTGATCGAAAAGTTCGGCAAAATGCCTCCGCATTAGACATAAGAAAAAAATCCCTTCCATATTCCTCAACTATTAATAGGTTTTCCCCCGTACATTTGATAGAATAAGCTTAAAATCATGAAAGGCTGGTGACATAGGGTGGCACAAGATTGGTTCTTGGAACTAGTGAAAGGGACGGGCAGGCTGCTGCTTCACCCTGTGTTCTATTATTCTCTTTTTCTAGCGGCGCTTTTTGGTGTTTCGCGCGTGAAACGAGAACGGAAAAACTTCACGGTCCGATCGGAGGATGCCTTTTTTGAACTCAGGCAACTTTTTCCCGTTGGTATTGTGATTGGTTTAGTGATTTCCCTTATTATTATAGGAGCAGGAATTGTCCTTCCGTTCGCTGCAATTGTATTAATTGCTGCAGCGACATTGCTTTGGAGCTTTACCGCGAGACTCAGACTGCTCGCTCCAGCCTATACCGTGGGTGCTGCGTTCTTTGCACTAGCCTTTCTGTCTGGAAAAAAAATCGTCGGCGATCTATTTACAAATCTCGATGAAAAAATATACCCATCCATCGCTATATTGCTGGCATTGCTGACAATTGGCGAAGGATTTCTGATTTTAAAGAATGCGAAAAAAGGAACTTCTCCAAAATTAATCAAGAGCAAGCGCGGCCAGACAGTCGGTGTCCATGAGGTGAAACGATTGTGGCTGGTTCCGGCTTTTATGCTGATTCCGGGAAATACCCTCACCTTGCCGTTCGACTGGTGGCCGGTGTTCACGCTTGGCGAAAATTCCTATTCATTGCTGCTCGTACCATTTGCGATCGGCATGCAGCAGCAAATCAAGGGGATGCTGCCGAGGGAAGCCGTTCAGCAGCAGGGCAGACGGGTAATCGGACTTGGCATCCTGATCGCATTGATTGCGGCAATCGGCTACTGGTATCCAATTGCAGCAATCGCAGCTGTATCCATCGCGATTATCGGACGCGAAGCACTGACCCTTTTGCAACAAATGCAGGAAGAGAACAGGCCGTTTTATTTTGCAAAAAAGAACCAGGGCGTGATGATTCTAGGTATCCTAAGAGGATCACCAGCGGAAAAAATGGCTTTGGAAGTCGGAGAGCATATCACCAAGGTCAATGGCACATACGTCCATGACGAATCATCATTTTATGAGGCACTATCGCGCAACAGAGCACACTGCAAACTGGAAGTACTAGATACGAACGGACAAATCCGCTTCGTGCAGCGGGCACTGTTTGAAGGAGACCACCACGAACTAGGCATCCTCTTCGTTCAGGATGAGAAAAAGTGGGGGTGAAATAACTGGAAAGTTTGTAGGTTTTCAAAATTAATTGGAAATTTGTCAAAATCCACTGGAAAACTTGTCATAATTTATTGGAAAGATTATTTGGACTGTTTTACAAAACTTAATAAAATATTTTTTTACTAAAAAGCTCTTTAAGAGAATCATCTTGAAAGGGCTTTTTCATTTAATTTATTTATGATTCTTTTCACTTACAAATAGGCGACTAATCCAATTGCTTATATTGAATTTTAAGATGGGGAAGCATATAGAAGTGATCACATAAATTAAAAACAAATTGTAAACTAAGGTACTTCATAAATAGGTCATAAATTCAAAGTTGGAAGTCAGATCGATCAACTATTAAATCAAGTTTTTACTTCTTAAATGTTCTTTAGTTTCTCCGCTCGTTACTCCTTAAGTACAATAATATATGTAATCTAAAAGGGGGAGAAAAACAAACAATGCAGGAGCTAACAATAATATCGTATTCACCGGTTTTTTCGTTTCGAATTTTTGCAAGGCTCAAGTTATTTTTAGTTAAAACAACCCATAAATGCAGACTCCACTTCGGCCAAGGTGAGTCTGCATTTATTAATGAATGAATCTGGTTGGTTATTTACCGCTTCTGGTACGCACTTTCTCGGGTTTTTGGATTCTTTCTTTAACAATCCAAGTAACACGTCGGACACGCTTGGTGATACGGTTAAAAGGGTTGCACTGTCAGGAGTCTTCACAATTTTAAAGGTTTTGCAATTCTTTTGAATTCGGACACAATCCATGTAATAAGAGGCAGACCAAAGGAAATAACTGCGGTTAATGGATAATAGTTTGTGATGTAGATGCTTATGAAATGCCTGTGGCTATCAATCACAGCAAAAGAAAAAAATACGATAGCAATGATAATGGCCAATTGAATTGGCCATTTAGCTTTTTCGCTTGAAACCCATTTGCGAAAGATCTGATAAATAGAAATCAGTAAAACGGATGCCCTGATGACACTCCCCAAGACGATCACAGCAATCCCATAGATATCAAAGCGTTCTATGAAACCAAAAGAAACCAAACGCACAATGCTTTGTGCTGGATATTCGAGAGTTTGGACTAATTTCTCTCCAAATACAGAAATAGTGCCGGTAACGGTTCCTAAAAACATGAAGGTTATTAAAACCATCAGCAAGGTGTTGGTAAACATTAATGATCTCGATTTGGCATGGTCTTTTTTTATATGGATCATCAAAAGCAATAACGTTTCACCATATAAAGCAATTGTCAAAACAATACTGGAAGTCAGGGAGATAAGCCCATTCTCAAATACAGGGAGTAGCAATTTGTAGTTTTTTTCAGGAATGGTGGCAATTCCAATGGTAGAACCTGTGAAAATGATGATCGGCAAAAGGGCTTCGCTAATCCTTGCAATGCTTTCAATTCCTGAATAAGATGCATAGAGAACAACAAGGAAGAAGGGAATGGCAATAACAAACCTTGGTGTTTCAGGTAAAAAAATAACCTGGATAAAATCGATCATTCCATAAAAGGTGATCAGCATTAAATAGAAGAAATAACACAGTAAGCCAATATTCAAAAAATTGCCCGCTATCTTGCCGAATGTTTGTGTAAGCATATCGTTAAATGTATAATTTGGAAAGATAGTATGCAACCTGTACAAAATGAACCCGAAAAGAAAACTTAACGGCGCTGCAAGCAAGATTGCCACCCATGCTTCATGACCTGAAAAACTGAAAATCGTTGGCAAAAGAAGAAAGTGGCCAGTGACAGGAAGAATCATGGAAAGCAGAAAGACCGATTGCCTGTATGAAATGACTTCCAACATTATTTCCTCCTTTCCTATTCTTCTAAACCATTTGCAGTAATATCCGTTTGGACATTTACATTGACGCTGAGTTCGGGATAAATCTCATCCCATTGTTTGGCATTCTCCTTCCAATATTTTTTATTTGTCCGTTGGATGGTGCCCGCAAAGTCAAAAACATTGGATTTAAATTGTTTTTGGATTTTAATAATGGTCTTTTCAACTTCTAGTTTTATCGCCTTCGCATACAGTCCCTTGATTTCGTTGATCTTTTGTTGATCCAACCGAATCTGCCCTGAAACATCACCTATGAACCCGGTTTCTTTGATTTCAACTTGTATGGATGGCTGGCCATTTTGAAATAAAGCTTTGATTGAGCTTTTGGACTTCTTGATTTCAATGGATATCAGGATAGGTTCGTTTTCTGAAGAGGGCAATTTGACAACTTGAATGCCTGCTTTGGCATCTCCCAAAACCCTTAACATTCCACGGGTTTCGAAAGCGGTTAGGTCACCAACCAATTTTTCACCGTTAAAGATGGCAGTTCCGTATACTTCAAAATTGTCTTTGACCTTATGGATGATGGGCAAGTAGGGATCCTGATAAGGCTCTAGTATACCCTGGTAAAAATTATGAATACTTACTTGGGGAGCCTTGGATAAAAATTCTTGCACTCTTACTGATTCTTTTAGCGTTAAAGAAGGAATCGGGAAATCTTTATTTTTTATTTGTAAAATTTCTCCTGCTGTTTGATCAGCTATGAAGACATCCATTGAGGACCTGGGTTCATGGTCTCTCATAAAAAAATCCAAAGCTGGGGATATTCCGGTCATTGCCAGCTCTCTTCCAATAATGACGACCTGGATATGTTGGAAAATTTGTTTTTTCTTTGCAGTAATAATGAAATTTCGTACCCCATCAAAAACAGTGGCTCCTTTGCTGGTTTGTATAAGGACTGAAGCTGGGGTGCCTGCCTTAGGATCCCCTGGTTTAATCGTTTGGGTTGTTAGTTCGAAGCCAGCCTCCGTCCCTGCATCTATTCCTATTCCAGAGACAATGCCAACATCCCTTAATTCTGATTTCCCCCAACAACCTGTTAACATGGTCACAATACATATACATATGAGGACGAGGGCAATCTTCTGTTTCATCTTCCTTTTCCCCTTTCATTGGGATTAAGGTTGTTTGGGCCCTGTTCACTATTCTGTCTTACTTCATTCAACACCCGTAGGTCCTCAGGCCGCCGGGTTAAGTTTCTCAATGGAACTCTAACTACAAAATCTTTCCATCCACTCCATGTGATTGGAAACCATGGGGCAGTATATGGAATCCCGAATGATCGAAGAGAGGCAACATGCAGCAAGAAAAAAGCAAGGACACACATAATTCCGTAAACCCCTAAAATTTCGGCAGCAACCAGATAAAAAATGCGGAGCAACGCCGTCACGTCATATAAAGGAGTTACAAGAAAACCGGTGATGGCAGTCAGGGCAACGACAATGACCGTAGGCGCACTGACTAAACCGGCATTGACAGCGGATTCTCCAAGTACAAGGGCGCCGACAATGGATACTGCCTGGCCCACCGGTCTTGGCATCCGGATTCCTGCTTCGTGAAGCCACTCAAAACTGACCAGCATCAGGATGACTTCAATGAAGATGGGAAAAGGCACTCCTTCCCGGGACGAAGCAATGGTAATCAATAATTCGGTAGGGAAAATCTCCTTATGATAATCATGGAAGGCAACATAAGCTGCCGGTGCCAAAGTGGATAAAAGAAATCCGATCAACCTCAGACTCCGGACCAAGGAAACATAATAGGGACGTGAGTAGTAGTCCTCAGGAGACTGAAAAGATTCCATCATTAGATATGGAACCATCAGGACCGTTGTTGTACCGTCGACCATGATGGCCACTCTTCCTTCAAGGAGGCGGGCTGCGACAACATCCGGCCTTTCCGTGTTTGATACCGTGGGGAAGATTGAATAGGGCGCATCCTGAATGAATTCCTCAATATATCCAGATTCCAGGACTGCGTCAATATTGATTTTTCGCAATCTTTTTTTGACTTCCTTCAATATCTCAGGATTGACGATTCCATCCAGATAAACAATGGCAATATCTGTACTTGACATTTTTCCAATCACTGTTTGTTCAATCCGAAGTTTAGGATGATGAATTTTTCTCCGAAGCATGGCAGTATTTGTACGTAAAGTTTCTACAAACCCTTCCCTTGGTCCGCGTATGACAGTTTCTGTTACAGGTTCTTCAATACCTCGCATTTCCCATGCTCTGGCTCCCAGGATAAATGCCTTGTTAATCCCGTTAATGAAAAGAACGGGATCGCCTTTCAATAGGAATTCTATACTTTTGTCCATGGTCAATTCCTTTTTGATGCTACTCAAACTAATAAGCTCTTTATCTAAATGATCTAGACAATCCAGCAGATCGCGGCTGCCACAATCAAGATTCATAAGCGGTTTGATGACATTTTCGTGTATGGCTGTTTGGTCAAATAATCCTTCCACTGCGACCAAAAAAGCTTTAACTTCTTGATTTATTCCTATATCAAAACTTCGAAAAATGATATCCGAGCTTTCTTGAATAATGCTCTCTATAAAATTGACATTTTCTTTTAGTTCCGATGAAACAAAGTGTGCCGATATTTCTGTTTTCTCATTCATTAACTTTTTGAAGTGAATTTTCCGTTGAATCCATTTGTACATTTCCCATCACCCAATCTAGGTTCTGTTAATTAAATAGTTCTATCAATAACATTTACAAGCAATTGGTTATTTATTCAAAATGTCAATATGGATTACCAGTGAAATAAGATGCTGTTTCTTATATTTTTAAACTACAGTTCGAATTAGAAGGAATATTAAGGGTTACGTTAAACACCAGATTATTGTCATTGGTTTCTCCCGCTATTGCGGAGGTTTTTTGCGAAAATAAGGATGTTCGCTGCTGAACTTTTGTTATAATTTAGTAAAATATAAAGATAGTGAGGAGATATACTAATGGCACTTTTTGATCGTTCTGCTGCAACTTATGATGCGTGGTGTACGACAGAAATTGGATCATATGTCGACAATCTAGAGAAGAATATTATCTTCCAGTTATCACTGCCGAGAAAAGGTGAGAAAGCACTAGACCTGGGGTGCGGCACTGGTATTTACTCCATTTGGATGGCGAGAATGGGGTTGAATGTTACAGGTGTGGATATTTCAAGTAACATGCTTGAGATTGCAAAAGAAAAAACAATTGCTTCTTCTTTGAATATCGATTATGTTCAATTCGATATACAAAAACTTCCTTTTGATGATGAAACATTTGATTTAATCGTTGCCAATATCGTGCTTGAATTTGTAAAGGACCCTGAAGCTGTCGTAAATGAAGCAATCAGAGTGCTTAAAAAGGGGGGAAGATTTGTATGCGGCTTTATTGGGAAGGAAAGTTCCTGGGGTGAGAAATATCGCATACAAGGAGAAGAAAAGACGGAAAGTGTTTTTGCTAATGCTTCTTTCTTCTCTCCAGATACTGCAAAGAAGTTGTATTCATTGGGAACTGATAAGGTGCAACTGGGACTCTTTATGACAGAAGCGGATTTTTTAAATGCGGAACAGGCCGATGCATTGGAAACTGAGAAAAGGGTAGTTGGATCTGAAAAAGAAGCAGGCTACTTTGCTGTACGATGGGTTAAGGGGGAATAGAAAAGAATTAGGAAGATACCATACTGATTACGATCATGCATTCCAATATTGAAACCGGTATCCTCCAGCCAATAGATCGAATTAATTGTCTCCTGTATTGAAGGAGATGGGAATACCTGATCATATGGGGATGGGCGCAATCAGATTCAGCCTTGGTAAGGTATACAACCAAAGAAGAAATCGATCAAGTACAGGTTTAAATTGAAAACCATGCCAAAAGGTAAAACGATGGCATGTTTTTTTTAGTTTAAATCAAGCGTCGTATTTACAGTAATAATTTGCTGTGTTATTATTCAACTAATAGGTTGAATAGTTGAATAATGATTTGGAGGTGATCTACATACAAGCACGGGAATTTAAGGATTTCGTATACGGAGAGTTCGCCCGGATTGGAAAAGCGATCTCCAGCCCAAAGAGAATTGAACTGCTGGACTTGCTAACTCAAGGGCCAAAAACAGTGGAAGCTTTGGCTGCGGACACTCAAATGAGCATAGCTAATACATCCAAACATTTACAAACCTTGCTTGATGCGAAACTTGTCACATACTCAAAGGATAAAAACTATGTAATCTATCGATTGGCAAGTGAACAGGTGTTAATGTTTGTATTTGCTTTAAGAGGGACTGCGGAGGACCGTATATCAGAAGTAAATATAGTAAGGGAAGCTCACATTCTTAGAGAAAACTCACTAAGTCCTATCTCGTTTGCGGAATTAGCTGAAAAAATGAATAGAAATGCTATCACCTTATTGGATGTAAGGCCAATGGAAGAATATAGGCATGATCATTTGCCTCATGCCTTATCAGTTCCGATTTCGGAATTGGAAGACCGCCTAGACTCATTGCCAAAGGATAAAGAAATTGTGGCATATTGCCGTGGACCATATTGTGTTTATGCGACTGAAGCGGTAGAGCTTTTAAAGGCAAAGGGTTTTCGTGCCACATTACTTGAGGCAGGAATAAATGAGTGGAAACAAATCCAGCATTAAAACGATTAGGAAAATTTTAAGAAAATGGGAAAAGAGAATCAAGGAAAAGGAGCCTGAATTTTTTCAGGCTTTCTTCATGGAGGTTAAATGGATGCAACCTAAAATCGGAATGAAGGAAAATATCATTCAATTCATCCTGTTGGTTGTGACGAACCTGTTTGTTGGTTCGATGGTCGGGATTGAGCGAACTGTTCTTCCCTTGCTGGGGGAGGAACAGTTCGGACTGGCATCTACCAGCGCCGCGTTATCATTCATTATCAGTTTTGGATTTTCTAAAGCAATTGTAAACTATTTCGCAGGACAAATTGCGGACCGGCTTGGACGGAAGAAAGTTTTATTACTAGGTTGGTCTGTAGGTTTTTTCGTGCCAATCCTAATTATATTTGCACATGCATGGTGGGTCATCATTGTTGCGAATATCCTGCTTGGGATTAACCAGGGACTGGCATGGTCAATGACGGTGAATATGAAAATCGATATATCAAAGGCAAACCAGCGCGGTACCGCAGTAGGTTTGAATGAGTTTGCTGGCTATTCAGGTGTAGCGATCATGGCTGCTGTTTCGGGTTATATTGCTTCATCCTATTCACTAAGACCAGAGCCATTCTATATTGGAATCGGCATTGTCGTGGTCGGGATTCTGCTATCATTAATTGTTAAGGATACGGGAGAGCATGTAAAGCTTCAAATCAAGAATAGTGGAGCAGGAACTTCTGAACCGAACCGATCGGCAAAGGAAGTATTTGCTCTGACAACTTGGAAGGATAAAAGTCTATCAAGCATCAGCTTTGCGGGGTTATCCACGAATTTGAAGGATGGCATGGCTTGGGGTCTGTTTCCAATCTACTTCACTGCTGCTGGATTAACTGTCGGGCAAATCGGTACGATTGTAGCAGTATATCCGGCTGCCTGGGGCATTTTCCAGTTATTCACTGGTACATTGAGTGATAAGATTGGCAGAAAAGTTCTGATTACCTATGGAATGTGGACACAAGCTGCTGCGTTATGGTTTATTCTCGTTGTTGACCAATATTGGTTGTGGATAGCAGGAGCAATGCTACTGGGTCTTGGAACTGCAATGGTTTATCCAACACTGCAGGCTGCGATAAGCGACGTGGCTGGACCGGAATGGAGAGCTTCCTCAATGGGTGTCTATCGCTTCTGGCGTGATAGCGGTTATGCATTCGGTGCATTAATGGCAGGAATGATTGCAGATAGTTTAGGTGTCGATTGGGCAATTGGGTTAGTTGCATTCCTACCATTCCTATCGGGTATTCTTTCAAAAGTGAGGCTAAAAGAAACGATAAATAGTTGATTAGAAAGGAAAATGCTTTTGCAATATGTACTTTAGACCATCTTGGTCATTACTTAAAGTTACTTCATCGGCGATCTTTTTCACCTCGTCTGGAGCATTTCCCATTGCAACTCCTAAGCCTGCGTAGGTTAACATATCCATATCATTAAAGTTATCTCCGATTGCCATGATTCCTGATTTGTTATGCCGAAATAGTTTTAATAATGTTCCGTCAATATCGCTAAAAATTGCTCTAAGTGCCATCGTATCATGTCTCCCTTTCTGGTTTTTCCATTCACTTTCATTATAAGCGTTTTATCGGGCAGTTGCTATTGATTTAGGATGACTTGCCTTATGGTGGTATTGACAAATGAAGGACTAAAGAGTTATTTTAATACAAGATAAAAATAGCTTAATCATTTTGAGCGGGGGAACCATTTTTTGGGGTGAATCTATTCATGTAGAAGGAGACTCTCAACTCCTAATCCGTCAGCTAACCTCGTAAGCGTTATTGAGAGTGGATGTATTGGAAGAGTACAGACCATTCGTTTTTTTGGAATGGTCTTTTCATATGGGAATGAATTGATAAGGTTGATGGTACCAACCGAAGTGTTCCAGGTACAGGAAAATAACTTTATAAGGAGACAGTATCAATGGATCATTTCAAATCTTATTTAAGTTTTCAAAGGTTAATTAAAATAAATCCTGCCCAGACGCTTGCGCTTGGTTTCTTAGTCCTTATTTTTATCGGAACCATGCTGTTGATGTTGCCAGGAGCTACAAAGGATCGAAATTATTTATCGTTTATTGATGCTTTGTTTGAAGCTACCTCTGCAGTTTGCGTGACGGGATTGGTAGTTGTTGATACTCAGTCAACCTTTACCCTTTTTGGTCAAATTGTTCTGATGCTGCTCATTCAAATTGGCGGACTTGGATTTATGACTTTTGGAATCCTAATTGCACTTTTCCTTGGGAAAAATATTGGATTAAAAGGACGTATGATGATCCAAGAATCATTAAATCAAATTTCCTTAGAGGGTATGGTTAAACTCGTGAAGTTTGTTGTCGGCTTTACTTTTTTAATCGAAGCGACCGGTGCCGTAATTTTATCGATTCGCTGGGCACCTGACTTTGGTTTTCCGAACTCGATCTATTATGGAATTTTTCATTCTGTATCAGCCTTCAACAATGCTGGATTTGACATCATGGGAAATTTCAACAGTGTCACAAGTTATGTAGGGGATGCAACCGTCATCTTGACATTGAGTTCCCTGCTCATCGTTGGCGGGATTGGTTATACCGTGATTTTGGATTTGATAAAAAAGAAGTCCCTCCGGAAGTTAGCGTTGCATACAAAGATAGTCTTACTAATCACGTTCATCTTAAATATTACTGCCACGATTTTTATCTTGTTTTTAGAATATAACAATCCTGGTACATTAGGTGAGTTACCATTAAAGGAAAAAATTCTTGGCGCATATTTCCATGCTGTTGTCCCTCGTACTGCTGGGTTTAACTCACTGAATACAGCGGATATGACGTTAAGCTCCCAATTTTTAACTATGTTGTTAATGTTTATTGGGGGAGGTTCAGGCGGAACAGCAGGGGGGATAAAGGTTACTACCTTTGCAGTAATCATTTTGGCGGTAGGGACGATAATCAGAGGCAGAGATGATGTCGAAGTAATGGGAAGAAGAATACCAAAGGAATTAATCTTTAGAGCCTTTTCTATTACGATTTACTCCGCTTTTATTGTGCTGTTAATCTTATTTATTTTAACGATTACGGAAAAAGGCGTGCCATTAAACGTACTATTATTCGAGGTTATATCTGCTTTTGGAACGGTTGGTATGTCATTGGGGCTAACTCCTGACTTAAGCCCAACTGGAAAAGTACTGATTTCCTTAATGATGTTTATCGGAAGAGTAGGACCATTAACCCTCGCGTTTGCCTTAGCAAAGGCAAACAAAAAACAAGCAGTGAAACATGCCGAAGAAAGAATTATGATCGGATAAAAAGAAGTAGCGCCTGAATATGAAAGGCGCTGCTTCTTTGTGTTTATTTTGGTATCTTTCGTGCCCTTATGCGGATAGGTTCGCCTGCATAAGGGCATCTTTCGTCCGGAATGGTGCCCTTATGCGGAAGGATTCGCTTGGATAAGGGTATCTTTCAGCTGGAATGGTGCCCTTATGCGGATGGACTTGCCTGCGTAAGGGTATCTTTCATCCAGAAAGGTGCCCTTATGAGGAAGGATTCGCTTTAGTTCTTTTAGAATAATCTGGTGCCGGCGATTACTTAAAATGAAAGGGGGTTTTTGTATCTCACAAAATCCCCCATAATTGCGTTTTGTATTAAATACCAATATATGCTTTCTAGAAAAGATCCATTGATTTTATTCTTCTGATAAAGAAGATTGAGTTTGTATCTGCGATTGTACTTGACTAATTAATGTTTGTACTTGTGCAACATCATTTGATGCTTGTTTTAATGCTTCTGAAGTAAGTGTAGTGTTCGCAGCAGATTGTTCAATTGCAGAAGTGATCATATCTTTTACAATAGAAGTAATTGCCTCTGCTTGTTTCAATTTATTTGTATCAATTTGATTAGCCATGTTTATTTCCTCCTTTTTGTATTAAGTACAAAGTATAGAATCCTTCAAAAAAAAGATTTTACCCTCAATTTTTTTGAAATTTATAACTTACGGGTTTTCTAAGAGGGTAACTTTCGTCCGGAATGGTGCCCTTATGAGGAAGGATTCGCCTCCATAAGGGTATCTTTCAGCCGGAATGGTACCCTTATGAGGATAGATTCGCTTGCATAAGGGTATCTTTCAGCCGGAATGGTACCCTTACGAGGAAGGATTCGCCTGCATAAGGGTATCTTTCAGCCGGAATGGTACCCTTATGCGGATAGGTTCGCCTGCATAAGGGTATCTTTCGTCCGGAATGGTGCCCTTATGAGGATGGATTTGCCTACATAAGGGTATCTTTCGATTGCCAGGCTTCCACTCATCGCGTTCCTCCAGCGCGCCAGCCAGCAGCCAGACGTGGCGTGATAGGCGGTGAGGCACTAAGAAGCGCCAGCCCCGCCTGCCATCGAATGTGGCGTAGAAGCGTTTGGCCGAGTTGCCCGGCGCTTTGCTGTCTATTCCACTACACCGGTCCGTAAAATTTCCAGGTCTACTTTTACATTTACCTTGCTTTCTGGGTACATTTTGTGCCATTTGGCTGAGGTTAGATTCGATCCTCTGACGCTCTTTCGATAGATTTCGCCAAAACCGAATGGGTCTGCCCCAGTTTGGCGTGCTTTTTCAATTAGTGCTTCCAAGTCTGAGGTTATTTTTTCGCAAAGCTTCGTTTCCAGTTTTTCTAGTTTTGCTGGGCTCTTTAAATCGTATGCCTGGTTGATTTCAAGCAGCCTTGTTTTTAACTTGACCTTCAATTCGAATTGTAGGTTATTTTTGTTAATCAGATCAATATCGCCATAGCTGGTGATGGTGTCGATTACCACTGTCAGCTTCTCGGGAGTCTCCTCAGAATCAGGTATGTCAAACTCCGATTTGTCGATCGAAAGTTCGATTGATCCAGCCTCAAAACGGTCATTAATCAGCTTGAGGTAAAAGGCCTCCTGGGTATTGATTTTGCCAACCATTTTGTCTTCCTTGATCAACGCCATGCCGGTAATAGTGATTTCCCCATTTCCTCCTTTTAAAGTTGGCATGACAGGATCAACACCAGGGGCATAAAAATCATGCATGACTTCCTGCATGGTTGACGAGGGGATTTTCTCGCCTTTAATATTTTGCTCCAGTTCCTTGTAAATAAACTGGCTCGTGTCAGAGATACCCTCGGTCTTTTGTGTGAGAAGTTCGTGGACGCTTCCTTCGACAACACCTAGATAGATAAGATCACTGATTGCAGGATCGCGTGACAGTGTGTCTGTAAGATTAATCAAACCTGCACGAACTACCTCTTCGCTAAACAGCGCTACCCGAAGCTGGCCTGACTGCAATTTTTTGGGGCTCTTTAAATCGGCCTTGCTTCTCGCTCCTTTGCTAGTATCTGCTGTTGCCGACAAGGCTATTGTTTGCTCTTTCGCCTCGGGATCGATTTGCAGCAGTACCATGGTAACGAGAATTTGTTTGTCTTCCGTCAAATCATAACCACGTGTTGTAATCAAGCCCATTCTCTCGAGCGTTCTCGAATCCGCACAGCCTGACAGGAGCACGACAAGGAGGACTAGGAAGAGTTTATTTATTTTTGGGGACATTGGCGCTTCCTCCTTTTTTTGAAAAAAATTTCTTTTTCATCACAACCGCAATAAATAGGAGGAAAGGGTATCCAAAAATCAAAAATAAAGCGCCCTTTGCAAAATAATCATCCAGCATATTGATTTGGATCCTATTAAGGGGATAGAGGAGAGTCAGGAATAAAAAGACGAGCAGCTTCCAACTGACCTTCTGTTCTTTTTTATTGAATATTCGCGATAATCCGCGGGTGGCGGCCCACAAATAGAGCATCAGATTAGGCAAAATCAATAGCATCCAAAAAGAGATGGCAACATACTCGAATCTTTCGATAAACGGAAAACGCACGATTTTAAAAAGAGACAGAGTGCCCCAAATCGTTCTTTCAAGCTGGTCGCCGCTGAAATAGGCGATTGAAATGACCATAATCGCAAGGTACAGAATGGTGGTGAAGCCGAGGCCAAATTGCATATATTTATGGACCTGATCCTTTTCTTTTAAAAACGGATAGAGGACATAGATGATTTCAAAGCCGACTACGGTAAAGGTCATCTGCTTCGCCCCCATTAAGATCTCAGGAATGCTCGCTTCAAAAACCGGCAATAAATAATCCCAGTTGGCGAACTGGAAGGGAAAAGCCATCAGGAGAATCAGCCAAAGGGCAAGGACAACACTAAAGAAGCTGACGCCGACAATAGTTCTTAGCCCGCCATTTAACCCGTAGTAAACTAGGGAAAGGAGCGAGAAAAAAAACAGCCAGCTCGGAACTTCAGGGAAGATCCATGCCTGAATGACTTCAATATAGTTTCGGGCGACCATGTGAAAGGCTGCGAGAAAATAACAGACAAAAAGGATATTCAACAGGTTCCCAAGCCATTTCCCAAACACATCGTATTGAATTCCGTAAAGGTCCGAATTTTTATAGGAATGTAAAGTTTTGACCATGATAAATCCGACAAGAGCGGCTGCGATTCCACTGAGTATGACGGAAATCCAGGCATCCTGCTTGGCTTCCATATAGATGATCCGCTGGAAACCTTGGATGCCAACTCCTACTTGCATCGAATGGATCACGAACATAAGCAGGATCGTATTGATCATATTTTGCGGTTTAGGCTCGATAAGGACTTTCATTTAAAACACCACGTCTTTATTGTTTGGTTTTTCGAGCTCTGTATTTCTTTCGGTCCAGCGGTCTTGTCTGTGCTGGCCGATAATTAGTCCAGCCGATTGGCAGGCGGATGATGCTATCTCGCCAATCGGCAAACCTTGGCGGATAAAACGGAGCCAAAAACGGGCTTCCCAGACTGGATTGGCGAATCAAGTGAATCAATAGGAAGCAGAAGCCGAACATTAGTCCATAAAAGCCCCAAAAACCAGCTAAGATAATTAATGGAAAGCGCAAGATCCGGATCACATTGCCCATCATATAGTTTGGTGAGGTAAAGGATGACAGGGCGCTAACATTGATGATAATGATCAGGATGTTGCTGGTGAATCCGGCATCGACGGCAGCTGTTCCTACAACGATACCGCCAACGATACCCATAGTCTGCCCGACTTTCGTTGGTAGCCGGGCTGCTGCTTCCCGCAGGAGTTCAATCATCGTTTCCAGCAATAGTGCCTCAATAATCGGTGGGAAAGGGACACGCGACCTGGACTCACCAAGCGGAACCAGCAAGGTCTGCGGAATGATTTCGTAATGGAGAGTCAAAGCCGCTACATAAATGGGGGTGAAAAAAACCGAGACAACCATGGAAAACATCCTGAGAAGGCGGAGAAAAGTAGCGATCTGCCACCGGACATTTTGATCCTCCATACTCTCAAAGAATTCCATGAAGGATTGTGGAGCCCCGATGACCTGGACACTGCCATCGACGAGCACCACTAGCTTCCCGTTCAATAGCCAAGAACAGGCGCGGTCCGGTCTTTCCGTCAGCAGCATTTGCGGGAAAATCCCCATCGAATTGTCTTCGATAAGCTGGCTCAGGTTGGAGCTGTCCATAACTGAATCGATCTCAATCCCCTGGATACGCTCACGCATCCGGTCCACCATTTCTTCATCGGCAATGTCTTTTAAATAAAGCAGTGCGACAGCTGAATTCGTTTGTTTTCCTACTGTAAAACTTTCATTGCATAAATTGGCATTGGTGAGAAACCGGCGGAGCAAGGAAATATTCGTCGCCAGGCTCTCATTGAAAGCAATTTGTGGTCCCATTACCTGGGATTCGGTTTCCGGTTTGGTCAATGAACGGTTTTCCTGGGTAGCTACCACTGCGCTGATGATGACAGGGTACCCAGCAGAATGCACCAATACAGCGCCTTTCAATATCGCATCGACACCATCTTCTATATACTTCTGTTTTGAAGTACTGGAAACGGTGATGCTTTTTAGAGCCTCATCCGGAGTAGCGGAAATTCCTCCCAAACGAGCCAAAATATCCTTATTCAGCATTTTCTTATCTGTCAAAGTGTCGAGAAAAACAAGCGTGAATCCATTGGCTAATTCCTTTGTCTTAAAATCCGCACCATCTTGGAGACGCTGTTTCATGATGGAGATGAACTCATCTTTAGATACTGGGATTAGCTCCTTGTCATCCGTCGTTTCTTTTTTTATTCTGTCAGGAGCCAGGCTTTGCTGTTTCTTGAAGAACATACAGAATTCCTCCGATGCAGTCATCTACCTAACAGGTTTTGCAATACAGGGAAAAATTATACTTCTGAAACAGTAGTGTATAAAAACAGAAAGCCGGCGTAATAAACGCCAGCTTTCTGTTAAATCAGGCCAAGAGAATCAAGAAATACAATGATGATCACGACTGGTACGATGAATCTCATGACCGTATACCAGAGATGGAAGAACCAGCTGCCTGCTTTGGAATGTTGCAGCAGCTCCTGCCGCAATACTTCTTTCTTGATTTTTAGCGGAACGAATATCGAAATCAGCAGGACGCCGAGCGGCATCAGGATATTGCTTACTAGAAAATCAGCTAAGTCAAAGATGTTTTTTCCAAACAAGGTTACCTCTGCAAGCGATCCAAACGACAGCGCAGATGGGATGCCAAGCAGGAAGATCAATCCGCCGGCAATCCAGGAAAATTTAGCTCGTTTCGTACGATCACCTTTCGCAAGCGTGGCAACGACAATTTCCAGCATCGAGAATGCCGAAGTCAAAGTTGCGAACAGGAAAAGGACCAAAAACAGCAGCAAGAACAGCTCGCCAAACACCATTTTTTCAAAAACGGCTGGGAGGACGACGAATAATAGTCCCGGCCCTTCAGTTGGTTCAAAACCAAGTGAGAATACAGCCGGAAAGATCGCCAATCCGGCAAGCAGTGCGATGAACAGGTTCATTCCGACGACCGATAAGGCAGGCTGGATGATGCTGCTTTTTTTCGGCAAGTAAGAGCTATAGGTTACCATCACTGAAACACCGATACTTAGAGAGAAAAACGACTGTCCCATCGCGAACAAAATGCTTTCGGAGGTGATACTTGCGAAATCGGGCGCCAGGAAAAACTTTACGCCAGCAAGCGCGTGATCAAGAGTTAAAGAACGGACGATGAGGATGAGGAAAAGCAGGAACAAAGCTGGCATGAGAAGTTTGCTCGCTTTTTCAATCCCAGACTGGACGCCTTTGGCGACGACGAGGATCGTGACAAGCAAGAACGTCGCCTGCGCAGCGAGGACGCTCGTCGAATCGCTGATCGTCGTCCCAAACAAAGCACCGTAATCAGCACCTTCCTGGACAATTCCGCCAGCAAGTCCTTTTATAAAATAAAGCGAGATCCAGCCGCCGACGACACTGTAAAAACTTAGCAACACGAAGCTCGTGACCACCCCTAAAATTCCGATGAAATACCAATTGCTTTTTGGAGCAATTTGTAAATAAGCACGAATGGCTTCCTTCCCAGTGCTGCGGCCAATCACAAATTCCGCCAGCAGCAGCGGCAGACCGATGAATAACGAAAATAAAAGGAATAAGAGGAAAAACGCTCCGCCGCCGCTGACTCCTGTCACATACGGAAGCTTCCAGATCGCCCCAATTCCTATTGCCGAACCTGCTGCGGCAAGGATAAAGCCTATTTTTGATGACCATTGCTCTTTCTCCATGTTGATTCTTCCTCTCTTTATGGCAAAATAAATAGCCACGCCGCTATCCATCTGGATAGGACGTGGCTGAACACGCGGTGCCACCCTATTAATTCGAAATTATAGTATGATAAGAATAGGCTGTCAAGCAGCTTTTTAGGGAGGAGGGGACAGCATATGCTGCTACTGATTAAGAATGGAGAGGTTTACGCTCCTGAGTATCTTGGCAAAAAAGATATTCTCGTAGTTGATCGGAAAATTGGCTTTATCGAGGAGGAAATGAAGATTCCCGATGAGTTTGTCGAAGTAAGGGTCATCGAGGCGGCTGGGAAAAAGATTGTTCCTGGCTTCATCGATTCCCATGTTCATCTGATTGGCGGCGGCGGCGAAGGTGGATTCCGCACTAGGACGCCAGAAATCCAGCTGACCGATGCGACAACTGCTGGCATCACCACGCTTGTCGGCGTTCTCGGCACAGATGGGACGACACGAACGATGCCGGGTCTCATCGCCAAGGCACGGGCGTTAGAGGAAGAGGGGATTACCACCTATGTGCAGACTGGCTCCTATCAGGTTCCAGTCAAAACGCTTACTGGCAAAATCGAGGACGACATCATTCTGATTGATAAAGTAATTGGAGCGGGCGAGATTGCGATTGCCGATCATCGTTCTTCTCAGCCGACGGTCGAGGAGTTGGCAAAGATTGCCTCGGCTGCGAGGATCGGCGGGATGCTGGCTGGAAAAAGCGGCATCGTCAATATTCATGTTGGCGATAGCCTAGACCATTTGAAGCGAATCGAGGAAGTGGTCGAGCATACCGATATCCCGATCCGGCAATTTTACCCGACCCACATCAACCGAAATCCGCACTTATTTGAAGCAGGTATCGACTATGCGAAAAAGGGCGGGTGGGTGGATTTCACTACCAGCTCCATCCCTAAGTTTTTGGAAGAGGGGGAGGTCAAATGCAGCGTCGCCTTGAAGCGGATGCTTGAAGCGGGTGTCGACATCAGCCAAATTACCTTCACATCCGATGGACAGGCAAGCCTGCCAGATTTTGATGAAAATGGAGAACTGATCGGTTTGCAAATTGGCAAAGTTTCCTCTTTGTATGAAGCGGTGAAGGAAGCGGTAGTGACAGAGGAGATTGCGCTGGAGGTTGCCATCCGCGTCATCACAGCGAACCCGGCAACGGTTTTAAAGCTCTCGCAAAAAGGCCGGATTGAAGTTGGACGAGACGCAGATCTGGTGCTGCTTGATCAAGACCTCGAGATTGATACCGTTATCGCAAAGGGGCAAGTAATGGTGGAAAATAAGCGTCCGTTAGTGAAAGGGACATTTGAATGAAAAGAAGAACCTTGATGGAAAAGTCAAGGTTCTTTTGGACGCGTAGCTTTTTTTAAAAGATAAGCAAGGGAAACATGTGCCCGTGAAAAAAGGAAGCAGTGGTTCACGGTCACATACAAGGGAAACATGTGCCCGTGAAAAAAGGAAGCAGTGGTTCACGGTCACATACAAGGGAAACATGTGCCCGAGAAAAGAGGAAACACCGGTTCACGGTCACATACAAGGGAAACATGTGCCCGAGAAAAGAGGAAACACCGGTTCACGGTCACATACAAGGGAAACATGTGCCCGTGAAAAGAGGAAACAGCGGTTCACGGTCACATAAAAGGGAAACATGTGCCCGTGAACAGAGGAAGCACCGGTTCACGGTCACATAAAAGGGAAACATGTGCCCGTGAAAAGAGGAAACAGCGGTTCACGGTCACATACAAGGGAAACATGTGCCCGTGAAAAGAGGAAACAGCGGTTCACGGTCACATACAAGGGAAACATGTGCCCGTGAAAAGAGGAAGCACCGGTTCACGGTCACATAAAAGGGAAACATGTGCCCGTGAAAAGGGGAAACAGCGGTTCACGGTCACATAGAAGGGAACATGTGCCCGTGAAAAAAGGAAGCAGTGGTTCACGGTCACATGCAAGGGAAACATGTGCCCGTGAAAAGAGAGAACAGCGGTTCACGGTCACATACAAGGGAAACATGTGCCCGTGAAAAGAGAGAACAGCGGTTCACGGTCACATACAAGGGAAACATGTGCTCGTGAAAAGAGGAAACAGCTGTTCACGGTCACATAGAAGGGAAACAGGTGCCCGTGAAAAGAGGAAACAACGGTTCACGGTCACATACAAGGGAAACAGGTGCCCGTGAAAAAAGGAAACAACGGTTCACGGTCACATACAAGGGAAACATGTGCCCGTGAAAAGAGGAAGCAGTGGTTCACTGGCAAAAGGATAAAATTCCCTGAGAATTGTCCAGCTCCAGCGCTTAGCCCCTCGAGTCGCCTGTCTAGCTGCGGCTCCTAACTCCTCGAGACGCTTCGGTCCTGCCAATGAAGTCAAAGAACGACTTCACTGTCAGGCCCTCCGAGGCACAGGATGTGCTAGATCCGCCAGCCACAGGACGTGGCGTTATCGGCGGGCAGCGCTTGTCGGAGTTGAACAGTCGCCTTCGCATTTCGCTAGTCTAGTGTCGCCTCCTAGAAACTCCGAAACTTCCACTCCACCAGCAGAAGCAAAAAGCGCTTCTTCTGGTGGAGTCTCCAGTTTCTGCGTTTCTGGGCAGTCGGCTATACTTTTCGATTTCAGTCCGCTCAGATGAAGTCAAAGAACGACTTCACTGTCAGGCCCTCCGAGGCACAGGATGTGCTAGATCCGCCAGCCACAGGACGTGGCGTTATCGGCGGGCAGCGCTTGTCGGGGCTGACCAAGGCGCCCTGTGCTTTTCTTCAAAAAAGGATAGACAATATCATTCCGCCAATTGCCCCGGTACAGACAATAATCCACGGTGCAAGCTTCCAATATACGAGCATGCTGAACAAAATTGCTGCAAATACGAAATCGATCGGCGCGAGAATCGAACTTGTCCAGATCGGATCGTAGAAGGCCGCAATCAGGATGCCAACAACAGCTGCATTTACGCCAATAAGGGCATTGCTAATTTTGCTGTTTCGTCTCAATGCCTCCCAGAATGGCAATGTACCGACGATCAGCAGGAAGGCTGGCAGAAAGATCGCTGCCGTCGCGAGCAAGCCACCCTTCCAGCCGCTGATGACCGCCCCGATATAGGCTGCGAAGGTGAACAAGGGTCCTGGTACTGCCTGAGCTGCGCCATATCCGGCAAGGAAGGCTTCCTCGCTAAGCCAGCCTGTCGGGACGACTTCGCGTTCTAGCAGAGGAAGGACGACGTGTCCGCCTCCGAACACGAGCGATCCTGAACGGTAAAAGCTGTCGAACATGGCAATTGCGTTAAGGGAAGTCGTTTCCCGCAACACCGGCAGAAGGACAAGCAAGCCAAAAAACAAAGCGAGACTAACATAACCAACCGTTTTGGAGATGGAAAAAGTCATTCTGTTATCCTCGATTTTGTTGCGGGATTTGAATAGCCAGGAGCCAATAACTCCAGCGGCAAGGATCACGCCAATTTGCGTGTACGCTGACTGCGACAGCAAGCTGGCAGTCAGTGCGAATAATGCAATTGTTTTTTGCGGCAAATCGCGAGTGAGCTTCTGTGCCATTCCGAGGATCGCTTGTGCGACAACAGCGACGGCAACGATTTTCAGCCCGTGGATCCAGCCAGCGTCGCCAACCTCGTATCCTTGCAAAATCAGCGCAAAGAGGATGAGCACCAAGACAGAAGGCAGTGTGAATCCGAGGAAGGCGAACAATCCTCCAAATAAACCACCGCGCATCAATCCTATACCAATTCCTACCTGGCTGCTCGCGGGACCAGGAAGAAACTGGCAAAGAGCCACTAAATCGGCATAGCTCTTTTCATCGATCCACTTTCTGCGACGGACATATTCTTCATGGAAATAACCGAGATGGGCAATGGGCCCGCCGAAGGAAGTCAGCCCAAGTCTCGTCGAAACGATTAAGATTTCAAGCAGCGACTGGAATGTAACAGGTTTTTTCTTTGTCATTTCTTTGTCTCCTTCCCTCAATATTCTACCTAACTGAAAACAAAAATCCAATCGAGACTATCTGGGTGTAAAAGCTGGCATATTTTTCAGGAACGGTGTAAAAATGAACGTATGGAGAGAAAAAGGAGGAAAGCGGAATGCCGGGAAGATGGATCAAAATCGGAGGTTACACCGTTATTGCCGTGTTTTCAGCAATGTTTATCCTCGGGTTTATTACTGGGGAAACAGATGTTATGAGCGCGCTTTTTAAAAAAGGTGGAACGATAGCTGAAATTGGAGCAATCGCTGCATTTGGATTATGGATTGTCAGGTTGTTACTCCGGCAATTGAAAAAACGTAAATTTGAATTTTCGAAGTGGGTACAGGTTGTTTTCAAGCTGTTAAGAGAGCATCATACCATGATTGGCTGGGCTGCATTTTCCGCCGCGCTTGCACATGGATCTTATTTTTTCCTGCAGGCAAACGAAGAATGGCAGCGCGTCTACAGCGGATTAGCGACTTTGATTGGTTTTGCGATTCTCGTGACTGTTGGCTTATTCCTGGACAAGCGGGCAAAAGGAAGGAAGTATCAAACCTTTAAAAAAGTCCATCAGGCAATTGCGATAATCTTTGGGTTCGCTTTAGGCATACATCTTTTGGTTGGGTAGCAAAAAGACTCCGGAGTCCCCGGAGTCTTACTCTTTTCTTAGGCGTAAATCATTCCAGTCCCCGAAGTCTTACTCTTCAACGGTGAACTGTCCCATCATTCCTGCATCTTCGTGTTCAAGAATATGGCAGTGATACATAAACAGTCCTTTGTGATCGAATGTCGCAATAGCTCTGACTTTTTCCCCTGGGGAAACCAAAATGGTATCCTTCCAGCCGCGTTCGTTTGGCGGCGGTGGATTGCCGTCTCTGTCGAGGATGAGGAATTGGGTTCCATGGCCGTGGAATGGGTGGGCCATCCCCATGTTATTGCCCATCATCCCCATGCCATCATTCGTAATCTCCCAAATCTCGGTATCATGGAGCTTGAGCTTCTCATCAATTCGGTCCATATCCATTTGTTTGCCGTTGATCGTGACGTTTTGGCCCATGCCGGACATGACGAATTTTCTCGTGTTTGTAGCCATGGACTCATCCACTTGCGGTATGTCCACTAAATGGGCAGGAAGCTCTTTTGGTCCTTTTTCCTCGCCGGTAACGACAAATTTCAGAAATGGAAGCCCCTGATCTGTCAGCTCGACGGTTTCGCCCTCTTTATAGCTGGAAAAATCAACAATTAGCTCCGCCCGCTCAGCCGAACTCAAAATCAGGTTGCTAAGCTTAACCGGCTCTTCCAGTAATCCGCCGTCGGTTCCAATTTGATAGAAATCCTGGCTGTTGCTTAAAGCAAATTGGTAGATCCTTGCATTCGAGCCATTTAGCAGCCGGAATCGAACCTTGCCCTTCGGCACTTCGACATAGGGATTGATGGCGCCGTTGACCATAATCGTATCGCCCTGGAGACCCATCATCACATCCTGCATTCCGAGATTGTAGGCAAATTGGCCATTTTCATCGAGCTGCTTGTCCTGAACAATCAGCGGAATATCGTTGACGCCATACTCATTTGGGAGATCCAGCTGCTCGCTATCTTGATCATCGATAATAAATAACCCTGCAAGCCCCTTGTACACATGTTCACCTGTTTTATGTAGCAGGTGAGGGTGATACCACAATGTTGCTGCGTTTTGGTCGATGGTGAATTGCGGATTCCATGTGGTCCCTGGTTGGATTCCGCTATTTGGTCCGCCATCATCCTCGCCATCCACTTCAAGACCGTGCCAGTGCAAAGTTGTTGCTTCATCAAGCTCATTTTTGACTTTAATCGAAACATCGTCGCCTTTTTTGACACGAATCACCGGCCCTAAATAATTTCCATTGTAGCCAAAGGTGTCGGTTGGCTTTCCTTTTAAAAATTCCATCGACCCTGTTTGCGCTACAAGCGTGAATTCCGCTTTGTTCGGGTCAGGATTTTCGTCTTCCAACAGTGGCGGAATGGGCAGCGGCTTTTCTTCTCCTGAAAAATTGTTGGTTTTCCTATTTTCAACAGCGCCAGAACCGCTGCCCATCATGCCGCCTCCCTGGCCAGGCATATTTCCGCCAGCACCGCCGCTCATCATTCTCATGAAAATCCATCCGCCCCCAATGACCAAGACAAGAACAACGATTGCGGTTATGATTACTTTTTTCATTTATGCGCCTCCTTTGCTGTTCTTTTTTTATCATACCTCATAAACGTCCTCTTCAATCTATCAGGAAAATATGCATTTTTTGTAGAGAAAAAACAGCCCGTAACACTTTCGTACTATATAAATACCCCGTTTGATGAATGGTTATCCTCTAAGGATATTGTCATAATGGAATTCAACGAAACTCTTCGTGAGTTTGGCCCATTCATTGGCTAGTGGCACCCCCATTTGGCCAGTGAGTGGGTTTTATTTGTATAATCAAATCTGCTAGTATAAAATTAATTAACTGAAAATTCTAAAACGTGGTGAGGTGACCTAAATGAAGCGAAAAAGGGAGGGGTATGCAAAGCTGTTCATGAGTTCCGTTACGCTGATCGGCTGGCTGCTCATCATTTTCTCCATTAGAAAATGGGAGACACCTCATGAACCTGTTGTTCTGGCACTTTTGCTGATGTTTTTGCTGATTAGCGAGTACTACCCAATGCCGGTGTGGCGAGGTCATACGGCGATTACCTTCCCGGTCGTTTATGTGCTGTATTTACTGTATGGGTTTTCCTGCACCGCACTCGTCTATGCTTTTGCCGTATTGATCGTCAACCTGCTGCACAGAAGGCCCCTCCGGACGGTATTGTTCAATCCTGCTCAGCTTGTGCTCAGTTTTTATTTGGCCGCAGCGATATTGTCTGGGGCAGAATACCAGCTGGAACAACTGGCAGTGGATCCAATTTTTCAGGGAATCATTCGCTACTTTTTCCTGCTTGCTGTCTATGTCATCATCAATAATCTGATTGTCGACCTTGTATTGCTCATCAGGCCACAGCCTTATTCGCTTCAGTCTTGGAGGCAAAAATCGCTTACGGAACTGAATAGTGCCGCGATCTCACTCGTGTACGGAATTACTTTGTATATTGTCGGCAGCGAAAACCGTGGCGAAATTGATGTGTTTGCCTATTTCTTTTTCTTTTCGCCGCTTGTCGGGATCTCGCTGTTAAGTGCAACGATCGCGAGGCTGAAAAGAGAGCAGAATCGGCTGAAGCTACTTTTTTCAATTACATCGCAGTTGAACCAAATGCTTCCCTCTCAGGACTGGCTTTCCGCATTGAAGGGAAGCTTCAATGAACTGATTGGCGCCGAGGCAAGTATCCTATGGATCAAAAAGGAAGGGGACTGGGAGGTGAGCTTCAAGGATGGCAGGACGCTTGCAGACTGCGGTCTGTTAGCAGAGGCTTTTGCCGAATTTGCGGGAATGCGACGCCCGATGATTTACAATGATCGTAAGAAGGACGCTGGAGTTGCTTCTGCTTGCTTTGAAAAAGATGTAAAGGCTTTTGTTTACTCGCCGCTAGTCATCGAGAACGAAACGATCGGGATGTTCATTGTGGCCCGGAGTCGAACAAAAAGCTTTGAAGACCATGACGTCCAATCGATTGCGACGCTCTCAAACCAACTTGCCGTCGTCATCAAAACACGGATGCTTTTTACCGAAAAAGAAAAGCGGATTGTTCTTGAAGAGCGAAACCGGATTGCCCGCGATATCCACGATGGTGTCGCCCAGACGCTTGCCGGAGCAGTGATGAAGCTCGAAACTGCCGGAAAGAAGTTCAGCAAAAATCCGGAAGAGACGAGGAAGCTTGTCGATGAAAGTGTCCTCGGCCTCAGGGATAGCCTGAAGGAAGTCCGCGAGTCGATTTATGCATTGCGGCCATATCCTACCCAGAAAGCGACGCTCGCAGAAGCGATTTTGCGAAAAATCGAAGCGGCCCAGAAGGAGTACGGGCAGGCCATCCAGTTTGAAATCAGAGGACAGGAGCAGCAGCTCAGCCCGATGGTGGAAAAGGTTCTGTTCGATACCTTCCGGGAAAGCTTGCATAATGCGATCAAGCATTCACAGGCTACGAAAATTGAAATTCTCTTAAGCTATCAATCCGAGCATATCCTTTTGAAAATCAAGGATGACGGCAAAGGATTCTCGCTGTTCCAGGCGATGCTCAAAGCCAGGAGCCAGCCGCATTTCGGGATCCTGCAAATGAACGATGCCGCTGAAAAAATCAATGCTTCCTTGCAAATTGACAGCAAGGAAGGCTCGGGAACGGAAGTAAGCATCGCCGTTCCAAAAATGGGAGTGGAGGGGGAAAGCAATGATGATCAGGCTCATGCTAGTGGATGACCATGCTGTACTGCGCGATGGGCTCCGCAATATTTTGTCCGTTGAAGATGATATTGAAGTTGTCGGGGAAGCCGTCTCTGGCGACGAAGCCCTTTTACAAGTGGAAAAATGCAAGCCGGACTTGATCCTGATGGATATCAACATGCCATTGAAAAATGGCGTCGAAGTTACTGGCATTTTAAAAAAGAAGTACCCGAATATTAAAATTCTTGTGCTGACGATGCACAGCCACGAGGAATACTTTATGTCCGCAATTCGCGAAGGAGCGGACGGTTATTTATTGAAGGATGCGCCATCCGACCAAGTTGTCGAGGCAATCCGGACCGTTGCCCGGGGCGAATCGGTCATCCATCCGTCGATGACTAGAAAGCTACTAGCCTTCCATCAGCAAAAAAAGACGGAGCAGCAGGACAACACGCTGACGGAGAGGGAAAGAGAGGTGTTGCTCTGTCTCGTGGAAGGACTAAGCAACAAAGAGATCGCCGACCGCCTGTTCATTAGCGACAAAACCGTGAAAATCCACGTTAGCAAAATTTTTAAAAAGCTGAATGTCAAAAGCCGTTCCCAAGTAGTTATCCATGCCGTCCAGCACCAGCTCGTCCCCATCCCGCCGACATCGATCTGAGCATAGAGAGAGTCCTCTAAAAAAGGGCTCTCTTTCTCTTTGTAGAATGAGACAGGTTTGGAGGTTGCGAGCGGAAAGGTGTCAAGAACCCCCCGTTATTTTGACAGGTTTGAGGGTGCAGAACGAAAAGTTGTCAAGAAAGCCCCGTTATTTTGACAGCTTTGCGAGTGCAGAGCGAAAAGTTGTCAAGAAAGCCTCGTTATTTTGACAGGTTTGGGGTTGCAGAGCGAAAAGTTGTCAAGAAAGCCTCGTTATTTTGACAGGTTAGGGGTTGCAGAACGAAAAGTTGTCAAGAAAGCCTCGTTATTTTGACAGGTTTGGGTGTGCTGAGCGGAAATTTGTCAAGAAAACACTGTTATTTTGACAGGTTAGGGGTTGCAGAGCGAAAAGTTGTCAAGAAAGCCTCGTTATTTTGACAGGTTTGCGAGTGCAGAGCGAAAAGTTGTCAAGAAAGCCTCGTTATTTTGACAGGTTTGGGGTTGCAGAACGAAAAGTTGTCAAGAAAGCCTCGTTATTTTGACAGGTTTGGGTGTGCAGAACGAAAAGTTGTCAAGAAAACACTGTTATTTTGACAGGTTTGCGAGTGCAGAGCGAAAAGTTGTCAAGAAAGCCCTGTTATTTTGACAGCTTTGCGAGTGCAGAACGGAAAGTTGTCAAGAAAGCCTCGTTATTTTGACAGGTTTGGGGTTGCAGAGAGAAAAGTTGTCAAGAAAGCCCTGTTATTTTGACAGGTTTGCGAGTGCAGAACGAAAAGTTGTCAAGAAAGCCTCGTTATTTTGACAGGTTTGGGGTTGCAGAGCGAGAAGTTGTCAAGAACCCCCCAGGTTGAAATTTTTATTTGGATGGCGCGGTGCCTGATTGATACTACTTTGGTAGTATCAAAGATTAGTACGGAGGTTATTATTTTTTAAACCCAATGCAGAATGGTTTTTACGTAAATATTGTGGGAATATTAAGAAAAATAGCGAAGGAGCTGACTAACTGAATGAAGTGGAAAACTGTATTTTTATCCGGTATTCTTGTGGTTGCTATGGTCTTTGCTTCGATTGTTCCGTTGACCACGACTAAGGCGGTAGAGCCTGAAAAAGCAGTAATAGACGCTGAGTTGACCAAAGTCCTTTTATCAGCTGAGGGCCCGGTGGAAGCGATTGTTACGTTTAAAAGTGATCAAGGAATGCTGCCAGGACAAGTGAAGCTTCTTGAAGAAATTGGCATCACCAATGGTTTGACATTGAAAAGCCTGCCGATTGCCGGAATAGTGGCGACAAAAACGCAAATGGACAGGTTGGCAGAGAGCGACCAGGTAGTTTCGATTTACCTAAACAAAAGGCTGGCATACGAAAATGCGGAAGCGACCGACCTAACTGGCGTCGACAAGGTTCGGACAGATGACAGTATGAGAAAGCGAAACGGCGGATTGCCGGTAACAGGCAAAGGGATTGGCGTCGTCATTAATGACAGCGGCGTGGACGGAACCCATCAGGATCTGGAATTTGGCAAGCATCTCGTCCAAAATGTACTTGGATCGACTAATTTGAATGCGCTCAGCGCTCTGCTTCCCGTCACCTATGTGGAGGGTGTACCGAATACGGATTCCAGCTCGGGGCACGGTACTCATGTTGCCGGGATTGTCGGCGGAACTGGCGAAATGTCCGGAGGCAAATACGAAGGGGTTGCCCCGGGTGCGAACCTGATTGGCTACGGATCAGGAGCTGCGGTGGCGATGCTTGATATACTCGGCGGCTTTGATTATGCATTGACCCATCAGCAGCAGTACAATATTCGCGTCATTACCAATTCCTGGGGAGACACGGGGGACGCCGGCACTGACTTTGATCCATCTAATCCTATTAATATCGCAACCAAGAAATTGTATGACCGCGGGATTGTCACGGTATTCTCTGCAGGAAATTCAGGCCCGGATGAAAAAACCATTTCGGGAAATTACAAGAAGGCACCATGGGTAGTGACCGTTGCTGCCGGAGATAAATCGGGCAAGCTTGCAGACTTTTCCTCACGCGGGGAAGATGGCCGGGGAGGGACTGTTACAGTCGACGGCAAGTCTTGGGAGTGGCAAGACCAGCCAACGGTGACTTCCCCTGGTGTCGACATTATTTCTACCAGAGTAATCAGCCCACTGGTCGCGCTTGGTGCAACTTCGGACGTCGAATATATTGAGCCTGCCTATCTGCCATTTTATACAACGATGAGTGGAACATCGATGGCCGCTCCACATGTCGCCGGCATAATTGCTCTGATGCTGGAAGCGAACCCGGTGCTGTCGCCAGCCGAGGTAAAGTCGATTCTTGAAAACACCGCAACAGCCATGCCGGATTACGCTGATTGGGAAGTTGGTGCTGGGTATGTGAATGCCTACAATGCAGTAAATGCAGCTTTTAAAGAGAATGATAGATAGGAGATCAACAAGTACAGGAAGTAACCGGTATTTTGGGTCATTAAACAAAGCGAATTCCATAAAAAATCAACTTTGCGGAAATATAGGATGTCCTTATTTTGGAAAAAAACACTATCTAAGCTACTACTTTTGTATGAGGCCAAAATAGACATTACGGAAAATAAGTTTATTACCTTTGAAGAATGGTTTTGCAGTAGCGATTTGATGATAATAAAGGAAGAAAGATGAAAAATGGAGAGGAGAATACGATGAAACGTTATCTGTATCTGTTGATGGCATTCTTGTTGATGATCCCGATTTTTGCAGCTCCCCAGGGGAAGGCGAGTAGTCTGGCGGTCATAGACCCGCTTGTTACCAAGGCATTGGACACGACAAGCTCCCTGCAAGTCATCGTCACTTTCAAGGGAGACAGTGCACCAACTAGTTCCCAGCTAGCTCAGTTAAAAATGCTCGGAATCGAAACGGGAGTAAGCATGAAATCCTTGCCGATTGTCGGAGTGATCGCGACAAAGGCTCAAATTGAAAAACTGGCGGCCGATCCGGAAGTTCAATCGATTTATATGAACAAAAAGCTCACTTACTTCAACGCAGATGCGACAGCGATCACGGGTGTCGATAAAGCGAGAACAGACGACGGCTTCCGCAAGGCGAACGGCGGACTGCCTGTTTCAGGAAAAGGAGTAGGAGTCGTCGTGAATGACAGTGGTGTAGACGGCACGCATAGGGACATCGAGTTCGGCAAAAATCTCGTCCAGAATGTAATGGCGCAGACGAATTTGAATGCCTTAGCCCCAGGCTTGCTGCCGATCACTTATCAGGAAAACGTCCCTAATACGGATACAAATTCAGGACATGGTACACATGTAGCCGGCACGGTAGGCGGAACGGGCGCGATGTCTGGCGGAAAGTATGAAGGCGCTGCCCCGGGTGCGGATTTAATTGGCTACGGTTCAGGAGCAGCATTATTTGTCCTTGATGGCATCGGCGGTTTTGACTACGCGATTACCCATCAGTCTTCATACAATATTCGCGTCATCACGAATTCCTGGGGTTCCTCAGGAGACTTTGATCCTAACGACCCAATCAATATTGCCAGCAAAAAAGCACATGACCGCGGAATTACGGTTCTTTTTGCGGCAGGGAATGAAGGGCCAGGAGAGAACACGCAAAACCCATACGCAAAAGCTCCGTGGGTCATTTCAGTTGCTGCTGGAGTCAAAGACGGAACCCTTGCAGACTTCTCATCAAGAGGCACGAAGGGTGTCGGCGGTACTTTTACAATCGACGGCAAGGATTGGACATGGAAGGATGAACCGACTGTGACCGCTCCAGGGGTGGATATCGTTTCGACCCGCGTCCTCGCTCCCGTATCCTCGCTGGCAGTCGACCAGGATGTGCAAACAATCGAAACAGGGTACCTGCCTTATTACACAACTATGAGCGGCACATCGATGGCAACTCCTCATGTTGCCGGAATTGTCGCCTTGATGCTCGAAGCCAATCCGCTATTGTCGCCGGATGAAATCAAATTGATTCTTGAACAGACCGCTACGAATATGCCAGGCTATGAAACTTGGGAAGCTGGCGCAGGCTATGTGAATGCCTATACAGCCATTGATCATGCATTCAATGGAACGGCTTATGGATCAACCCTTAACTCAACCCAGACATTCTACAGCAATGTGGACGCCGAAACAGAGCGGAAGGAATTTTCGGTTGATTATAATCCGCTCACCTTTGTTTCGGATAACCAATATGAATTCACAGTGGAAGCAGGTATATCCAGCCTTGTCGCCAAAGTAGACGGGGCAGGTTTGATGGAGCAGACGGGCAACACTATTAATCTAGTGCTGATCGCCCCGGATGGAACGGAATACAGTTCTGGTGTAAGTTTGCTGTTCCCGCTCTATTATGATCGGACAGTTTCGGTCACATCGCCGGAACCTGGTGCATGGAAGGCTGAAATCCGCGGACTTCGTGGTGTGGATGCCAACCCACTTGGCGTCGCACTGCCTGAAACGGTAAAAGGAGAAATGGCGTTCACGAAAGTTAGCGGCTTCTCTGGATTAAATGATATTGCCGGACATCCAGCAGCAGAAGCGATAAAAATGGGAGTGAACGAACGGTTATTGGACGGCTTCTCCAATGGTGCCTTCAAACCAGATGCATTTTTAACGAGAGCAGAGCTGGCAAAATACTTGGTGATGGGCGCTGAAATCAAGCAATCTCTCCCAGCAGCACCAAGTTTCTCAGATGTTTCGGAATCCACTCTTCCATTTGCAGAAGCAGTCGCAGCAAAGGGTGCTTCGTTTCGTGACAAGCAGCAAATCCAAAATGGGGTCATCCTTCCGAAGGGAAATGGGAAATTTGCCCCTAAGGATGGAGTGACACGTGCTGAGTTGGCGTACTCACTCGTTCAGGCATTGGGCATGCAAGAACAAGCAGAAGACTTCTCTGGTCAGCTGACTGTCCAGTACAAGGACGAAAGAATTGCCATTTCAGATGGAGCAGAAGTGCCCGAACAGCTGAAAGGTTATGTTCAAATCGCGCTGGACCTGAATATTCTTAATGCGAGCTTCGCTGTCACACAGGGACCATATGATTTAGAACCAACAGTCACAGCAAGTTTCAGGCCAACAGCCAAAAATACGCGCGGTGATTTCGCAGTGGCGATGACCCGCTACTATCATGCATTCCTAAAGTGACCCACTAAGGAGAACAGGCAGAAATTGGCCTGTTCTCTTTTTTAATGGATAAATTCTTGTAACCTACTGCTAAAAAAGCTATATTTTGTACATAGATAAAGTCTGCTAGAAAAAAGTTCACTCTGAATGAGGTGTTTTTCCAGTGTTGCTGAAATATTTATCCGCACTGTTCCTGCCTGGTTTCATGGTCGTGTTTTTTGCGCGGGTTGCCTATAACCATGTGCTTGCCCTTGTATTGACGGTCGCATTGATTGCGGCTTCGGTTTATAAAGGCTATACGGACTCCTTCCTGCTCATTGTCGTGGACGCTTTCTCGCTGACCGTTGGCTTTTTTCTGGCTAGTCAGATGAGAAGGCGGAACAAGAAATAGCTGAATAAACCTGTCGATTTTTATTCGACAGGTTTTTGCTGTTACAGCATCATGATGAAAAAGCAAAAATTCGAATGCTTGTTCGCTTTTTAGTGGTTTGTTCTGCCTACTTTGTGGTAGAATGAGGATATGACTTTTTGACAACTGTGTATGGATTATATATAAGAAGGTTCTTATTTTATTAAGAAAGAATTACAGTACAGGAGGCTTTTCTGTGAAGGACCAATTTGAATTAGTCTCGAAGTATTCCCCGCAGGGAGACCAGCCTGCGGCAATAATAGAGCTAGTGAAAGGGATACGCGCGAACAAGAAGCATCAGACGCTTCTTGGTGCGACGGGAACAGGGAAAACATTTACGATTTCGAATGTGATCCAGGAAGTGAACAAGCCGACGCTTGTCATCGCCCACAATAAAACGCTTGCTGGCCAGCTCTACAGCGAGTTTAAGGAATTTTTTCCGAACAACGCGGTGGAGTATTTCGTCAGTTACTATGATTATTATCAGCCGGAAGCATACGTGCCGCAGACAGATACCTTCATTGAAAAAGATGCAAGCATCAATGATGAGATTGACAAGCTTCGTCACTCGGCTACATCGTCGTTGTTTGAGCGCAAGGATGTCATCATTATTGCCAGCGTATCCTGCATATACGGTCTTGGTAATCCAGATGAATACCGTGACATGGTCGTGTCTCTGCGGACCGGCATGGAGATCGAAAGGAATAAACTGCTTCACAAACTCGTCGATATCCAGTATGGACGGAATGATATTGACTTCAAGCGCGGGACGTTTCGTGTGCGCGGAGATGTCGTCGAGATTTTCCCAGCCTCGCGCGATGAGCATTGCATGAGAATTGAATTTTTCGGCGATGAGATTGACCGGATCCGCGAGGTGGATGCCCTTACTGGCGAGATCATCGGTGAACGGGATCATGTGGCGATTTTTCCGGCATCCCACTTCGTTACCCGCGAAGAGAAAATGAAAATTGCCATTGAAAACATTGAAAAAGAACTGGAAGAACGACTGGAAGTGCTCCGGTCCGAGGAAAAATTGCTGGAAGCCCAAAGACTGGAACAGCGGACAAGGTATGATCTTGAGATGATGCGCGAGATGGGCTTCTGCTCCGGAATTGAAAATTACTCGCGCCATCTGACCTTAAGGCCGGCAGGTGCGACTCCCTATACATTGCTCGATTATTTTCCTGAAGACTTTTTACTTGTTGTCGATGAGTCGCATGTTACCTTGCCACAAGTAAGGGGAATGTTCAATGGGGACCAGGCGCGTAAGCAAGTGCTGGTTGACCATGGCTTCCGACTGCCGTCTGCCATGGACAACCGTCCGCTGACTTTTGCTGAATTTGAAAAACATGTCAAACAGGCAGTGTTCGTTTCGGCGACACCGGGTCCATATGAATTGGAACATACACCAGAAATGGTCCAGCAAATCATCCGTCCAACTGGATTGCTCGACCCGACAATTGATGTTAGGCCGATTGAGGGCCAGATCGATGACCTGATCGGTGAAATTCAGGAGCGGGCAAAGCGGAATGAACGCGTACTGGTGACGACTTTGACGAAGAAAATGTCCGAGGACCTGACCGATTACTTAAAGGAAATCGGCATCAAGGTCCAGTACTTGCACTCAGAGATCAAAACGCTCGAGCGGATTGAAATCATCCGTGAACTGCGGCTCGGAAAATACGATGTCCTCATCGGGATCAATCTTTTAAGGGAAGGATTGGATATTCCAGAGGTTTCGCTCGTGGCGATTCTCGATGCCGATAAGGAAGGCTTTCTCCGGTCCGAAAGATCGCTCATCCAGACGATGGGACGAGCGGCGCGGAATGCAAATGGCCATGTTATCATGTATGCCGACAAGATGACCGATTCGATGACTAAGGCGATAAGTGTTACAAAGCGCCGCCGCGAAATTCAGGAGGAATACAACAAAAAGCACGGCATCACACCGCAAACGATCCAGAAAAGCATCCGCGACGTGATTCGTGCGACGATTGCTGCCGAGGACATGGAAGTTTACAGCCCGGCCGAAGGACTGAAGAAGCTGACAAAGAAAGATCGTGAGAAAGTGATTTTAAATATGGAAAAAGAAATGAAGGACGCAGCAAAAGCGCTCAATTTCGAACGGGCGGCAGAGCTGCGTGACCTCATTCTTGAGTTGAAAGCGGAAGGATGACGATAATATGGCAATGGATAAACTGATTGTCAAAGGCGCCAGAGCCCATAATTTGAAAAATATCGATGTCACCATTCCGAGAGACAAGCTTGTTGTCTTGACAGGACTTTCCGGTTCAGGGAAGTCATCGCTGGCGTTCGACACGATTTACGCGGAAGGACAGCGCCGTTATGTGGAGTCCTTATCTGCGTACGCCCGTCAGTTCCTCGGTCAGATGGATAAGCCGGATGTCGATTCAATTGAAGGATTGTCTCCGGCCATCTCAATCGATCAGAAAACAACAAGCCGAAACCCGCGTTCCACCGTGGGAACGGTGACGGAAATATATGATTATTTACGACTGTTATTCGCACGGGTGGGAAGACCAACTTGCCCGATTCACAAGATAGAAATTACATCCCAAACGATTGAACAGATGGTCGACCGGGTGCTGGAATACCCGGAAAGAACGAAGCTGCAAATCCTGGCACCAATCGTGTCTGGCCGAAAGGGTACCCATGCGAAAGTGTTGGAGGATGTAAAAAAGCAGGGCTTTGTCCGTGTCCGCGTGGACGGAGACATGCTTGATCTAGATGACGAAATCGAGCTGGAAAAAAACAAGAAACATTCCATTGAAGTCGTCATCGACCGGATTGTTGTCAAGGAAGGGATTGCTGCACGTTTGGCGGACTCCCTTGAATCGGCGCTCAGGCTGGGCGAAGGCAATGTGCTGATTGACGTAATCGGCAAGGAAGAATTGATGTTCAGCGAAAACCATGCCTGTCCAATCTGCGGTTTTTCCATCGGCGAGCTGGAGCCGCGAATGTTCTCATTCAACAGCCCGTTTGGCGCCTGCCCAGAATGCGATGGGCTTGGCGCAAAGCTCGAGGTGGATGTCGACATGGTGATCCCAAACAAGGAATTGACATTGAAGCAGCATGCGATCGCCCCGTGGGAGCCAACCAGTTCGCAATACTATCCGCAGCTGTTAGAGGCGGTCTGCACTCACTATGGAATTGACATGAATATTCCGGTCAAAGATCTGCCCGACAATCAATTGGAAAAAATTCTGTATGGGTCAGACAAAGACCGGATTTATTTTCGGTATGAAAATGATTGGGGACAAGTCCGGGAAAATTATCTTATTTTTGAGGGCGTGTTGAAGAATGTCGAACGTCGTTATAAGGAAACAAGCTCGGACTATATCCGCGAACAGATGGAGAAGTATATGGGCGAGCATGCCTGCCCGACATGCAAAGGATTCAGACTGAAACGGGAAACGTTAGCTGTCCTGGTTGACGGCCACCATATTGGAGAAGTGACAGCTTTATCGGTGGAGGAGGCACTTCAATTTTTCCAGAGCCTTGAACTTTCCGAAAAAGAAATGAAAATTGCCAACATGATTTTTCGTGAAATTACCGAGCGGCTCGGCTTTCTGATCAATGTTGGCCTGGATTATTTGACGCTGAGTCGAGCTGCCGGAACGCTATCCGGCGGGGAAGCCCAGCGGATCAGGCTGGCAACCCAGATTGGCTCGCGGCTAACAGGTGTGCTTTACATTTTGGATGAACCTTCTATCGGGTTGCATCAGCGCGATAATGACAGGCTGATTGCTACGCTGAAAAACATGCGGGATATTGGCAATACGTTGATCGTGGTCGAACATGATGAGGATACAATGCTTGCTGCGGACCACCTGATCGATATCGGCCCTGGTGCTGGTGTCCATGGCGGGGAAATCATCTCCCAAGGAACGCCAGCAGAAGTCATGGCCGATCCAAACTCACTTACGGGCCAGTATCTCTCGGGAAAAAAATTCATTCCCCTTCCAGTCGAGCGCCGCAAACCAGACGGACGCTATATTGAAATCAAAGGCGCAAAGGAAAACAACCTGAAAAATATCAATGTGAAATTCCCGCTTGGAATTTTCATCGCGGTTACGGGGGTATCTGGTTCCGGCAAGAGTACGCTAATCAATGAAATCCTTCATAAATCACTAGCAATGAAGCTGAACCGAGCAAAAAGCAAACCCGGAGAGTTTAAGGAAATAAAAGGGGTTGATCACCTCGAAAAAGTCATCGATATTGATCAATCGCCAATCGGCCGTACGCCAAGATCAAACCCGGCCACCTACACCGGAGTGTTCGATGATATCCGTGACGTGTTTGCATCGACGAATGAAGCGAAGGTGCGCGGCTATAAAAAAGGGCGATTCAGCTTCAATGTCAAAGGCGGACGCTGTGAAGCCTGCCGCGGCGACGGCATCATCAAAATCGAAATGCATTTTCTGCCTGACGTCTACGTTCCTTGTGAAGTCTGCCATGGCAAGCGCTACAACCGCGAAACTTTGGAAGTGAGGTACAAGGGGAAAAATATTTCCGATATCCTGGAGATGACGGTGGAAGCGGGAGTGGAATTCTTCGCCAATATTCCGAAGATTTCCAGAAAATTGCAGACGATTTACGATGTCGGCCTCGGCTATATTAAACTCGGCCAGCCCGCGACTACCCTTTCCGGCGGAGAAGCCCAGCGTGTAAAGCTTGCATCCGAGCTGCACCGACGCTCGACCGGACGTTCACTTTATATTCTTGATGAGCCTACGACCGGCTTGCATGTGGATGATATATCCCGCCTGCTTGTCGTCCTCCAGCGTCTTGTCGAAAATGGGGACACTGTGCTGGTAATCGAACATAATTTGGATGTCATCAAAGCTGCCGACTATATCGTCGATCTTGGACCGGAAGGCGGAGATCGCGGCGGCACGATCATCGCCAGCGGAACTCCCGAAAAAATTGCCGAAGTACAGGAATCCTATACGGGCCGCTACCTAAAGCCGATCCTAGAACGCGAGAAACTGCGGATGAAAGAACAGATCAACGAGAAAGAAAAAACGACAATCAAGTAGACAGTGCCCTTTATTAAAAAAAAAAGGGGATTGTTCAAAAACTTTCGGGTTTATTTAAAGGCAAAAACTATTTTTTGCACTCTGTTGATTGGAACGGAAGAAACTCGACTCCTGCCGGATAAGCGATCAAGGTGTGACCCCGCACGAGCGAAGCGAGGAGGAGGCTCACCTGTCGCCCCGGGGAAAGCGAGTGTCTGGAGTGGAAATCAAGAGCACTGATTATTAGCCAAACCTATAAAGGACCGGGCGTAATTTGCCCGGTTTTTATTTTGGCATTTTATTCCTGCAATGATATAATTAAGATGCCGGACAATTGTTAATGATATTTGGTGCGAATACGTCCGGTTGTATCCTATACCAGAAACTTATTTTAAAGTTATTCAAGATTTTTTTTATACGAAATGAAACTTCCGGGATTCCTAAGCGTATTAATTGCTGAGGAGAGAATTAGGGCAATGTTCCTTCTGGTAACATTAAGGGTAATGTAAAGAACGCGTCTGATGCTGCATTAAATCAAAGGGATAAAAACGTAACACAAATAGAGGAGGATGGACGATGAAAGACGAAAGAAAACGCATCTTGAAGCTTGTGGAAGAAGGAAAGTTGTCGGTGGAGGAAGCTTTGTTTCTGATTGAGCAGCTGGATCAGAATAAATCAACTGCGCTTTCTACGAATGTGAGCTTTGATGAAGCTAAAAAAGAAGAATTTAAAAAAGAAGATTACAACACGTATCACTTCCATACAGTAAAAGATAAGGTGCTTGAATTTGTTGATTCTGCCTTCAAAAAAATCAAGGATTTCGATTTGGATCTGAACTTTGGCCACTCTGTTGAAGTCTCGCATATTTTCTTGCAGGAAAATCCTTCTTTGAATCAGGTGGACATTGATCTGGCAAATGGTTCAGTGAAAGTAGTGCCATGGGATCAGAAAGATGTGCGTGTCGAATGCAGTGCGAAGGTGTACCGGGTCGAAAGTCAGGATGAAGCACGCAAGAAGTTTTTAGAGGACACGGTGTTTACCATTGAAAATCAAAAGCTGCGGTTTTCCGTTCAACAAAAATGGATGAAGGTGGATGCAGTCATCCATGTACCACAAGCAGAATACGATTCATTCCGAATTCGCTTGTTTAATGGATCGATCGACGCTGAAAACGTAACAGCAAAAGATTGTCGGGCAAAAACAGCAAACGGCAAGGTACTATTAAAGAACTTTGCGTGCGGCAAGCTAGAAACAGAAACAGTGAGTGGCCCAATCGATATCCAGCAGAGCACGATCAAGGAACTGGAGGTAGAAACGATCAATGGCGCAATCAAGGCAGATGGAGTTTTTGTCAATGTGGATCTCCAGTCGTTTAATGGAAATGTCACATGCACGGTTTTGAACCAAGATTGCGAAAACGTGGATATGAAGGCGACCACCGGAAGCATCGAGGTGTACCTGCCAGAGAAAACACCGGCAAGCGGCGAGCTGAAATCAAATCTTGGCAGCTTTGCCATCGAACTTGATGGCATACAGATCGTCGAGGAGAAAAGCGATATGGTCCAGAAACATCTTCGTTTCAAGCCCGCGGACGATGGACAAAAGGCTGTCAGGCTACATGCAGACACGAAAACTGGTTCGATTGTGGTGAAAAAGCTGATCCAACAGCAATAGGAGGAGTAGGGAAATGAGGTGGCTGCTGGGGATTGTCATTAACGCCGTGCTGTTTATGGCGCTTGCCGGATTTTTTGAAAGGGAAATCTACCTGTCAGGATTTGGCGCTGCTTTAGGTGCGAGCTTTGTTCTTTCTATCTTAAATATTTTGGTTAAACCGATTTTGATTATTTTGACGCTTCCTGTCACAGTCCTTAGCCTCGGGCTGTTCTTGTTTGTGATTAACGCCGTTACATTGATGCTGACGGACAGCCTGATGGGGAGTTCGTTTGAAATCGCCGGCTTTGGCATGGCGCTGCTTACAGCGGTGATCATGTCCTTGGCAAATTTGGTCATTCAAAACACCGTGTTACGTGAATAGGATAAAAAAAGGGAAAGCAAAGGCCGGCACTTATAGTGTCGGCCTTACTCAATATAGGCATCAAAGCCTGCGGACTTTAAACGTGCAGCAAGTTGTTTGGCATTCCGTTCCCTTTCGAACGCTCCTGCCTGGACTTTAAATACTTTAGGCGCATTGTCCTTTCTCTGGAGTTTGAACTGTTCTGTCAGAGCTTGGACAATCCCTTCTGCGACCGCTTTTCGGTACGTTTCAGTGCGCAATAGCCCCGCTTCCCTCCGGTTTGTCATGAATCCGCATTCTACTAGGACGGCATCCATTTTTGTTTCCCTCAAGACGTGGAAGTCAGCAGTTTTCACCCCGCGATTTTCAAGGCCGGTCGCAAGAACAAGGTTGTGCTGAATTTTCTGCGCCAGCTGAATTGCTTCAGGCGGTCTAGATAGATAGACATAGGTCTCCAAACCGCCGACATCATTCCAGGCACCGCTGCCAAATGCATTGGCGTGAATCGATACAAATACATCCACATTCAGGTTGTTGGCCTTGTCCGTTCTTGCTGTCAATAGCACATCCCGCTGATCGGAATGAGAAAAATAGACGGTGACATTCTTGTAGTTTTCTAGCAGCAGTTTAGCATAGTTTGCCACAGCACGATTAAACTCATATTCTCTCAAGCCATCTGGACTTTGCTTTCCTGATGTGTTGTAGCCGTGGCCAGCATCAAGCATGATCTTCAAGATCCTCCCACCTTTCAAATAAAAGATTTCCTCATCCGTATATATAAGACCAAAAGTCAGAAAAGGACATAGTGGGATCTGGAAGACTATCATCCATTATTTGTTCAGCTCAAAAATATCTTCCAGACGCAAGGACATGAACTCATGCCCATCCTGGATCGCTTTGTTATAAAAGTGGGGGGCAAGCTTGCTGGCAAAAAAATCAAGAATCAGCATCGCAGCTAAATCCCCAAGCTCCTCTCCGCGTTCTTCATGGAAATACCTTTTAATTTCTGCGATCATTTGATTTCTAGCAGCATCATCCATTTGAAAATTCTTCAGCATTGTATCTACTCCTCATCCTTTTAAATCGAAACAAAGAAAATATTCGACAAAGACATTCGATTATTTCCGTGGAAATAAGCTAAAATTTCTTGCTGCATCGACAATGCAGCGGTGTTGTTAAAGGGGCATGATTGGGTTTTATTGTATCGTTAAAGCCGCTGCATATACAAACGAATTTATAGCGGTCGGTTTTATCGGGTATAGCTGATAGTCTCCGCGACAAAAAGTTTGATGACATCATGGTTGTTGTCAAGCACAACGAGATCGGCATCTTTTTCCGCAAGCAATACTTCCTTTTCGATCAAAAATATTCAGCTGTCTAGCTGGATTTTCGCTGGCAAGCTTTACTGGATCTGAAAGACTGAGCCCAGTTAATTCCATCCTATTTTTTAATAGCAAAAAATCTCATTCTTTTCACCCTAACATTGTGTCCTATTTTTTCCATTATACAAAAACTTCATTTCAGTTGTCTAGACCACTTTGTGTTAACAGAAGAATTGAGGGAAATTATCCAACTTATATTTGGAACTTCATGAAAAAGTGCTAAAATAGAAAGTATTGTGATCTTATTGTAAAAAAATGCCCTAATAAAGGAGGAACTTTCTTTGCCAAAAGTCCGGACGAAAGACATTGTCGAGAAATTCGACATGGAATTGTTAAGTGGAGAGGAGGGCATCAACCGTCCGATTACGACAACTGATATCTCCAGGCCAGGACTCGAGATTGCCGGTTACTTTGAATATTATCCTGCAGAGCGCCTGCAGTTGCTTGGTAAAACAGAGTTGACCTTTTTTGAAAAACTAAACCCTCGCGAAAGAGCAGAGCGAATGGAGAAGCTTTGCACCGATATTACGCCTGGCATTATCGTCACAAGGGATATGGAGGTTCCAGCAGAACTGATCGAAGCGTCAGAGCGCGAGTCTGTACCGGTGATGCGGTCGAAACAAAAAACGACAAGGCTTTCTAGTCATCTGACAAATTACCTGGAGAGCAAGCTGGCTCCCACTACTGCCGTCCATGGGGTACTGGTCGATCTGTATGGAATCGGTGTCTTAATTACAGGGAAAAGCGGTGTCGGTAAAAGTGAAACAGCGTTAGAATTGGTGAAGCGCGGACACCGCCTGGTCGCCGACGATTGTGTCGAGATCCGTCAGGAAGATGTCGGAACGCTTGTCGGTAACTCGCCTGATTTGATTGAACACCTGCTCGAAATCCGCGGTGTGGGCATCATCAATGTGATGACACTGTTCGGTGCAGGAGCTGTTCGCTCGCACAAACGGATTTCGCTGAACATTGACCTCGAAATCTGGGATCAGAAAAAATCATATGACAGATTGGGACTAGATGAAGAAACAATGAGAGTCCTCGACACGGAAATCACCAAGCTTACGATTCCGGTCCGTCCAGGGCGGAACCTCGCTGTCATTATTGAAGTAGCGGCGATGAACTTCAGGCTAAAGCGGATGGGAGTGAACGCTGCAGAACAATTCACCAACAGGCTTGCAGACGTCATCGAGGATGGCGACCATGATTAACTGGAAAATGAGGCATTATTGATAAGCGCTTTTCTACATGAAAGGGGAAATGATATGGAACAGAATATTCAGCCGCTTGATCCGATTGCTTTTTCGCTTGGTCCGATTCAGGTGCACTGGTACGGGATCATTATTGGACTTGGAATTGCTCTCGCGTTATGGATTGCTATACGGGAAGCGGATCGTCGCGGTCTGCCAAAAGACATATTTGCAGATTTAATGCTTTGGGCGATTCCGATCGCCATCATCTCAGCAAGAATTTATTACGTTCTCTTCCAGTGGGAGTATTACGCACAGTATCCTGGGGAGATTTTTAAGATCTGGAATGGCGGAATTGCGATTCATGGCGCTTTGATCGGTGCTGTTATCACGACGTATTTCTTTACGAAGGCTAGAAATGTGTCGTTCTGGAAACTTGCGGATATCGCTGCTCCGAGCATCATTCTTGGCCAGGCCATCGGTCGCTGGGGCAATTTCATGAACCAGGAAGCACATGGTCGGGAGGTTACTCGGGCCTTTTTGGAGAATCTCCATCTGCCAGAATTCATCATCAACCAAATGTATATCAATGGCGTCTACTACCATCCTACCTTCCTGTATGAATCCGTCTGGAACTTGCTCGGATTCATCCTGCTTATGTCCTTGCGCAGGGTCAATTTGGGCCGCGGGGAAATGTTCCTTAGCTATATCATTTGGTATTCAATTGGCCGCTTCTTTGTTGAAGGCATGCGAACAGACAGTCTGATGCTGACGGACACGCTTAGAATCGCCCAGACGATCTCGATCGTGCTGATAGCTTTGGCAATTGGCTTATGGGTCTACAGGAGAGTCAAGGGATACTCGAAGGTAAGATATTTGGAAAACTAGAAAAAGATCGGATTACGGAAAAAGTGGGAGAGATGCTTCGATGGGTTCTTCATTGTCAAAAGGGTTAATGGTTGGTTTGAAAACTACATGGGCACTTGGCAAAGTCATTTTTCCAGTGACCGTGATTGTTTCGATTCTCCAATATACTTCTGTCCTGCCGTGGGTCATCGACTTGATCACACCGCTGATGGCGATGATCGGCTTGTCAGGTGATGCGGCCATTCCGCTTGTTATCGGCAACTTCCTTAATCTTTACGCAGCAATTGGGGCGATATTGACACTCGATTTGACGGTAAAAGAAGTATTTCTCATCGCGGTGATGCTTAGCTTTTCGCACAATTTGCTGGTGGAATCAAGCGTGGCCGTTAAGGTTGGTGTTAAGCTTTGGACGATCGTGCTTGTCCGGCTTGGCCTTGCCTTCTCATCAGCGATCATTATCAATCTTGTCTGGAATGGCGGTTCTGAACTTGCAAAATATGGGATGGTTCCGGCAAAGGGAGAACAAATTTCAGGCTGGGGATCCATTCTGCTTGAAAGTGTCACCAAAGCCAGTTTTGGCATTTTCCAGCTGGCAATCATCGTAATCCCGCTAATGGTAGCCGTTCAGATTATGAAGGATAAGCAATGGCTTGCTGTTTTTTCCAGATGGATGGCGCCGGCAACAAAAGCGCTAGGCATGAAGGAAAACACCTCGACGACGATGGCTGCTGGACTGCTGATCGGTCTCGCATACGGTGCAGGCGTAATGATCCAGGCAGTTCAGGAGGATGGAGTCAGCAAAAAGGATGTCACGTTGGCGTTCATTTTTCTGGTTGCCTGCCACGCAGTCGTGGAAGATACATTAATTTTTGTTCCGCTTGGAATCCCGGTGCTGCCGCTGCTATTGATTCGTCTAGGAGTGGCGATCGTATTGACGGCAGCAGTTGCGTTCCTCTGGAATCGGGCAGATCTTGCCAAAAGAAAGGAAACAGCATATGAGCATTAAAATAGATACGGTCCTGTTCGATCTTGACGGGACTTTGATAGATACGAATGAATTGATCATTTCTTCCTTCCTTCACACGATGGAAACTTATTTTCCGGGTCAGTACGAACGGGAGGATGTCCTGCCGTTTCTTGGGCCTTCGTTAAAGGATACGTTCGAGAAATTGAATCCTGAAGGCTACGAGGATATGATCAAAACCTACCGCGCCTATAATCTGGCAAACCACGACCTGCTGGTAAAGGGCTTCGAGGGTGTGTACGAAACGGTTAGGACGCTAAAAGAAAATGGCTTCCAGCTTGGAATCGTTACGACAAAGCTTTCAGATGTTGTGCAAATGGGTTTGAAGCTGACTGGGCTTGATGAGTTTTTTGAAGTGATCGTCGCCCTGGACCATGTCGAAAAAGCTAAGCCAAATCCAGAGCCGCTTTTAAAAGCATTGGATTTGCTTGATTCCTCACCAGACCGTGCTATCATGGTTGGCGATAACCACCATGATATCCTTGGCGGCAAAAATGCCGGTACAAAGACGGCTGCGGTAGCCTGGTCCATCAAAGGCAGAGCGCATTTGGAGCAATACCATCCGGATTATATGCTGGAAAAAATGGCGGATATCCTGCCAATCCTCGGGGTGTAGCATGAGACGGACGACACGCTATCGTGTTGAAGGCGCCAATTCACTGTGGCATGTTTATAAGACCGTCCCGTTCTGGAAGGTCGTCAAGAATTTTATCGTTATCCAGATAGCGCGCTACACGCCATTTCTTGGAATGAAAAACTGGCTTTACCGAACATTTTTACGGATGAAGATTGGTGAACAGACATCATTTGCGCTGATGGTCATGCTCGACGTCATGTTCCCGGAAAAAATATCGGTCGGACGCAATACCGTCATCGGCTATAACACCACGATTCTCGCACACGAATATTTGATCAAAGAGTATCGTCTTGGAGACGTGGAAATCGGCAATGAAGTCATGATCGGAGCCAATTCAACGATCATGCCTGGCATCAAAATCGGGGACGGTGCGATCGTCTCTGCCGGGACACTCGTCCATAAAGACGTCCCCGAGGGTACCTTCGTCGGAGGAAACCCAATGCGCGTCATCTATACGAAAGAAGAACTGGCTGAACGCTCGGCGGTCGATGAAATGTATGCAACAAAAAGCGAACGGAATTGATTCCGCTTCGCTTTTTGTTGTTGCTTGACAGGGAAGCTAATATTTCTTAAGGTTTGAATGAACAAATGGTTGACGAATAATAGAATGAGCGGTACACTACCTATAACTTCAACTTGTTACCATATTAGCGAACTAAAGGATTTCGATAATTTGATGAAAAGCAAACCAACCACATCGGCAACGAGAGGGTGACCATATTGAGTCGATTATTTATGTTCGAAAAACCGCTTGGCATGCGGGATACACTTCCGGAGCTGCATGATGCGAAGGAAAGTGTCCGAAGCTCCATTGAAATGGAAATGAAACGCTGGGGGTTCCAGTTTATTGAAACACCAGCATTGGAATATTACGAAACGGTTGGAATGGCATCGGCGATACAGGATCAGCAATTGTTCAAGCTGCTGGACCAGCAAGGGCATACACTCGTGCTGCGCCCAGATATGACGGCGCCAATCGCCAGAATTGCGGCCTCCAAGCTTTACAAAGAACAGATACCGTTAAGATTAGCTTATTCGGCGAATGTCTACCGTGCGCAGCAGCGTGAAGGAGGCAGGCCGGCTGAGTTTGAACAAATTGGAGTCGAGTGCATCGGTGATGACTCTGTCAGTGCGGACGGTGAGATGATTGCGCTGGCCATTTCTTCGCTGAAAAAAGCTGGATTGGAACCGTTCCAGCTTTCAGTTGGCCATGTTGGCTTCGTTAACGAATTGTTCTTGCAAATTCTTGGCAATGAGGAACGCGCCAGAGAATTAACGAAATTTTTATACGAGAAAAATTATGTCGGCTATCGGGAGCATGTCCATTCCTTGCCGCTGTCATCGATTGATTCACAGAGGCTACTAGCCTTTCTGGACTTGCGCGGTGGCCCGGAAGTGATCGGCAAAGCGCTGGAATTAGTTGAAAACGGCAAGGGCAGGGATGCACTGGACGAATTGAAACTTCTCTGGGAGATTATCGAGGATTTTGGAGAGAGTAGCCGAATCAAATTTGATCTGACGATTGTCAGTCATATGAGCTACTATACAGGGATTTTATTCGAGGTATATGCGGGCATGATCGGGTTTGCAATCGGCAATGGCGGCCGCTATGACAAATTGCTCGAGAAATTCGGCAAAACAACTGGCGCGACGGGCTTTGCCATTAGACTCGACCGCCTGCTTGAAAGTCTTGGTGACCTCGAACCACCTGAACCTGTTACCTGCATTCTTTTCAGTCCGGAACGAAGGAAGGAAGCCTATCAGATGGCAGCGGAAAAACGGGAAAATCATGAGCGAATCGTGCTGCAGGATATTCGCGCAGTCCGGAATCTGGATGCCTGTTCCGATGCTTTTGCCAATGTCGTTTTTCTTGTTGGGAAGGAGGGAACGCAATGAATAAACAGCTGACAATCGCGATGCCAAAGGGCAGGATTTTTACTGAAGCAGTCGAGCTGTTGCGCAACGCGGGTTTTGAGCTACCTCCTGAATTCGATGACTCACGGAAGCTGATTATCGATGTCGACGAAGAAGATTTCCGCTTTATCCTCGCGAAGCCAATGGATGTGGCGACATATGTGGAGCATGGCGTTGCCGATCTCGGAATTGCCGGGAAGGACGTCCTGCTTGAGGAAGAACGAGATGTGTACGAGCTGCTCGATTTAAAAATCAGCAGCTGCTACCTTGCCGTCGCAGGGTTGCCTGGTACAAAAATCAATGATGTCGCTCCGAAAATCGCGACGAAATACCCGAACATCGCTGCAGCTTATTTCCGGGAACAGGGCGAGCAAGTGGAGATCATCAAATTGAACGGTTCCATTGAGCTTGCGCCTATGATCGGTCTAGCCGACCGAATCGTTGATATTGTTTCAACCGGCAGGACCCTAAAGGAGAACGGCCTAGTCGAATACGAAACGATTGCTGGCGTGACCTCAAGGCTAATCGTGAATCCGGTTAGCTACCGGATCAAGGACGAGCGCATCAGCGAATTGATCAAAAGATTGAATGAAGTCATTTACTAGTGGAAACTGAAAGGATTTGATTTTCGGTGGAAATTTTACAGATAGACGATACTTTGTCATTGAAACGAACGGTAGATGGCGGAACGGAAGAACAGCGAAAGGCCGTGAAGGCAATCATCGCCGAGGTCAGGGCAGCGGGAGACCAAGCATTAAGGGCCTTTACCGAAAATTTCGACGCCGTCAAGCTAGATGATTTCCGTGTAACGGAAGAAGAAATTCTGGAAGCTTATCATGCAGTCAGCAGTGCAGTCGTAGAGATCATCACCGAAGCGGCTGCCAATATTCGTACCTACCATGAAAAACAGCTGCGACCTTCCTGGATGACGACTGCGGAAAATGGAACGATGCTCGGCCAGAAGGTGACGCCGCTCGATTCTGTCGGTGTTTATGTCCCAGGAGGAACAGCTGCCTATCCTTCCTCTGTCTTAATGAACGTTATTCCCGCTATCACGGCTGGTGTCGAGCGGATCGTCATGGTGTCCCCGCCCGGGCAAGATGGAAAGCTTCCGCCAGGTGTACTGGTAGCGGCCGACATCGCTGGGGTAAAAGAGATCTATAAAGTTGGCGGAGCTCAGGCAATTGCCGCTCTCGCTTATGGTACGGAAACGATAAAGCCAGTCGATAAAATCACTGGTCCAGGCAATATTTTTGTCGCCCTTGCCAAACGGGAGGTGTTTGGGGATGTCGCGATCGATATGATCGCCGGCCCAAGCGAAATTGGCATCCTTGCCGACGATACAGCGCGCGCCAATGAGATTGCAGCTGATCTGCTCTCACAGGCAGAGCATGATCCGCGTGCGTGCGCAGTCCTAGTAACCACCTCCCGAACTCTGGCCGAAAATGTACTGGACGAGGTGTACAAACAGCTGCCGCACTTGCCGCGAAAGGATATTGCGACTGCGGCGATTGAGAATTTCGGGGCGATTTATGTTGCCGAGGATCTCGAGGAAGCGGTCGGAGCGATCAATCAGCTTGCTCCAGAGCACCTGGAGATTGTCACAGAAAATCCAGTTGGATTGCTTGGGAAAATCAAGCACGCAGGGGCGATTTTTCTTGGCAGATATAGTTCGGAACCTGTTGGGGATTATTTTGCTGGACCGAATCATGTCCTGCCGACGAACGGAACAGCGCGGTTTTCCAGTCCGTTAAGCGTCGAGGATTTCCAGAAAAAATCAAGCATCATTTTATACAGCGAGCAGGCAATGAACGAGAACGGAGCAAAAATAGCCGAATTTGCAAGGCTTGAGGGGCTTGAAGCACATGCCCGTGCAGTAGAAGCGCGGCTGAAATAAGACTTTTTCTGGGAGGTATCATTCATGGAACGGATTGCAACAGTGAACAGATATACAAATGAAACAAAAATAGATTTAACGTTTGGCATCGATGGGGAGGGGAAATCATCGCTCGAAACAGGAGTGCCTTTTCTCTCTCACATGCTCGATTTATTCGCGAAGCACGGACAGTTCGACTTGACTGTGGACGCAAAGGGGGATGTTGAGGTGGACGGCCATCACACAACCGAAGACATCGGCATCTGCATCGGCCAGGCACTCCGCGAAGCGCTCGGCGATAAAAAAGGAATCAAACGCTATGGAAACGCATTTGTGCCGATGGATGAGGCCCTTGCACAGGTTGTCATCGATTTAAGCAACCGGCCGCACCTCGAAATGCGCGCAGAATTCCCGGCGCAGCAGGTCGGTACTTTCGATGTCGAGCTTGTTCATGAATTCCTCTGGAAGCTTGCGCTTGAAGCGAGGATGAACCTGCATGTGATCGTTCCTTACGGGAAAAACACTCATCATATGATCGAGGCCGTCTTTAAAGCTCTTGGCCGCGCTCTTGATGAAGCAACGACCATCGACCCGCGCGTAAAAGGCGTTCCATCAACAAAGGGGATGCTGTAAAGGCTCTCCACACGAAAGGAAGGGAAACGATGATTGGCATCGTCGATTACGGCATGGGCAATTTGTTCAGCGTCAGCAAAGCGCTGGAACGGCTGGATGCGCCCTATTTCATTTCACAGTCTAAAGAAGAATTAATGGAAGCAGATGCATTGCTTGTCCCCGGCGTTGGTTCCTTTCGTGACGCAATGGACGTGTTGAACCAGACGGGTCTGGCAGAAATGATTCGTGATTTCGCGGCTACTGGCAAGCCTTTGCTAGGCATCTGCCTTGGCATGCAGCTGCTGTTTGAAGAAAGTTCAGAGAATGGCCTGACAGCAGGTTTAAAGCTTTTGCCTGGAAAAGTGGACCGTTTCAGCGGAAAGACAGCAGATGGAGAGTCCTATAAAGTGCCGCATATGGGGTGGAATAAGCTACGGTTTACTGGAGATTCCCCTTTGCTGACTTCGCTTCAGGAAGAGTATGTGTACTTCGTCCATTCTTATTATGTAAAAACGGATGACCAGGACGTGCTTGTTGCAGTCGGAGACTATTATGATATGGAAGTGCCGGCTATCGTTGGCAGAGGGAATATTTACGGCATGCAGTTCCATCCGGAAAAAAGCAGTGACATGGGCATGGGGCTGCTCCGCAACTTTACGAAACTTGCAGCAGAAAGGAAGTCTGAGCAATGAAATTCATAGTCTATCCGGCAATCGACATGCGCGGCGGAAAATGTGTTCGGCTGCTGCAAGGCGATTATGATCAGGAAACAGTGTATGGGGACTCTCCGTTTGAAATGGCGAAAACCTTCGCAGCAGAAGGAGCGGAATGGATACACATGGTGGATCTGGACGGTGCGCGGGATGGCAAGCGCGTCAATGATCCGTTTGTCATTCAAGCAGCTCAGGAGCTTGGCGTGAACGTACAGATTGGCGGCGGAATTCGCAGCGAATCGGATATCAACCATTATCTTGAAAATGGCGTTAACCGGGTGATCATCGGCAGCATCGTTGTTTCCAATCCTGAATTTGCCGAGAAGATGGTCAGAAAGTACGGCACGAAAATCGCAATTGGTCTGGACGCGAAAAACGGCTTTGTCGCAACACATGGCTGGCTGAATACTTCGGAAGTGAGCGCTCTTGAGCTTGGCAAAAGATTCGCTGATGCTGGAGCGGAGACGTTTATTTTTACCGATATTGCAACGGACGGAACGCTCGGCGGACCAAATGTGGAGGCAACCCGCCAGTTGGCATTGGAAACAGGCAAAAGTGTCATCGCTTCCGGTGGTGTCAGCACACTTGACGACTTGGCTGCACTCCGCCAGCTTCGAAAAGATGGCGTCAGCGGTGCAATTGTTGGCAAAGCGATCTATGAAGGGCGTTTCTCGGTATCAGCTGCGCTAGAAATGGGGAATGCCTAATGTTGAGCAAACGAATCATTCCATGCCTTGATGTGAAGGATGGTCGCGTGGTAAAAGGAATTCAGTTCGTCCAGCTCCGCGATGCCGGCGATCCAGTAGAACTTGCCAGATTTTATGATGAGCAGGGGGCTGATGAGCTCGTTTTCCTTGATATTTCCGCATCTGTCGAAGGCAGAAAAACGATGGTCGAGGTGGTCAGGGACGTAGCCTCCGAATTGGCGATTCCTTTTACAGTAGGTGGCGGAATCGATACTCTTGAGGATATGAAGAAAATGCTCCGCTCTGGTGCCGATAAAGTATCACTGAATACCGCAGCTGTAAACAATCCAAAATTGATCACACAAGGGTCTGATTTCTTTGGCGCCCAGTGCATTGTGGTTGCCATTGATGCAAAGTTCGATCCAGAGCTTGGTTCATGGCGAGTGTATACCCATGGCGGCCGCACGCCGACAGATTGGGAAGTCATTGAATGGGCAAAAGAAGCCGTCCGTCTCGGCGCAGGGGAAATTCTCCTTACGAGCATGGACAGCGACGGCGAAAAGAATGGTTTCGACCTGGCATTGACGCGTGCCGTCAGTGAAGCGGTATCCGTACCGGTGATTGCCTCAGGCGGCGCTGGCAATGCGGATCATTTTGTCGATGCTTTTATAGAAGGAAAAGCTGATGCCGCCCTTGCTGCTTCGATTTTCCACTACCGTGAAACATCTGTAACAGAAGTGAAATCCCATCTTCGTGAAAAAGGAGTGACAGTACGATGAAAATAGAAAACTTGAAATTTGCTGCCGATGGACTGATTCCCGCGGTTGTTCAGGACGCTTCCACTCGTGAAGTCCTGACGGTCGCCTACATGAATAAAGACTCACTCGCCAAATCACTGGAAACACGCGAAACCTGGTTTTACAGCCGTTCTCGCCAGGAGCTGTGGCATAAAGGCGCAACAAGCGGCAATACCCAGAAAATTGTCGAAATCAAATATGATTGTGACGGTGACGCCCTCGTCGTTCTGGTAGATCCCGCCGGACCTGCATGTCATACCGGTGCAATCAGCTGTTTTGCCGAGAGTCTCATCAGTGAAAAGTTCACAGAAAAAACCGTGCTAACTGATTTCGCCGTCATGCTAGAATTAGAAAAGACAATCCGCGAGCGAGAACAGGACATGCCAGAAGGCGCCTATACCACTTATCTGTTCGAAAAAGGCGTCGATAAGATTTTGAAAAAAGTCGGCGAAGAAGCTGCAGAAGTCATCATCGCCGCCAAAAACCGCGACCCCGAAGAATTAAAATGGGAAGCAGCCGATTTATTGTATCACCTGCTAGTTTTGCTGCAAGAGCAAAAGCTGCCACTAAAAGAAGTACTCGGTGTATTAAATAAAAGGAAGAAACCAAGCGCTGGAGAGAAGTTTTAATAACTACTTGATTATAATCTCACACATTTTTGGAAGAAATGAACTTCAAAAAAATGCGATTCAGATGATTCAGATGATTCATACGGACTGTAAGAAAGATGTATGAGCGACTATAGGCTTTATCAACGGTTAGAGAGAAAATATCAACGGTTGTGGCGGTTTTATCGACGGTTAGAGAGAAAATATCAACGGTTGTGGCATTTTTATCGACGGTTGGAGTGGGTTGATCACTTTAACAATAAGAGCCACAGGACAAAATAAAACTGGGATAAAACAACTTGAAAATATTAGGATGTAGATGGAGCTTCTTAGGTGATTTTTCTAAAATTCCAGCGCGTTTTGTAAATAAGTACTAAAAAAGGACATGGAAATCCCGTCGTCAGTTTTCTGTTTTCCAGCTACTGGTAATGATATGTAGATACTATTATATAGATTGTCTTGTCCAACCTTGATAGGGTTGACCTGTTTCTTGAACGGACATATAAGCTAAGGAGTGTGCAGTTAAAATACATCGATCTACGTGAGCCTCATCTGCTACACGTCCTCGTTTGTGAACTCTACACATACTAAGCGGATGCAAACTTGACGTATAAATCCGTATTTACATTTATTACCAAATTTACTTTTGTAGTAGGTTTATTTTGTAATGCCCATTTTTCATTTATGATGTGCTTTTACCTTCTTTCAAACTAAGCCATTCTTTTGCCTGTGAGTTGACCCGTTCAATGGCCGTTCTTTCCGCATATTTGGTTTTAAACGATGGAAGATGTTGCGGAAATTCAGGATCTATTTGAGGAGATCGTGTTTGTTGAATCCGAACGGTTCTACCCATTTGGGCTCCACTACAACATTGAATGTGGCAAGCTTCCGTACATGAAAGCCCATCTTGCTTATACTTTGGATCAAATACTGGACATGTCCAAACATATTGTTTTTTGGTTTCATCAAGTCCTTTTAATTTCAATTTATGCCCTCTTAAAAAGAGGAAAAGCAGTCCGAACAAGGGCCAACTTCGGACAGGTTTTTGGATGAATAAAGATCATTATCAACCGTCTCTAATCATTACTGGCAGAAAATGAAATACACTCCAACCTACAATTTCCCTTCCACACCTTCTCGAATACTCTGTCTGTATGATATAATAAATTAGTTACGGTTGTTTCGATAAAATACGGTATGTGTATTCTTATATAGACTACTTTTTTTACTACAATATAAACGGAGGATCACATGGGTAAAGACTCTAAAGCAACGAAGCAAAAAGGCCAATTGCTGTCTTTCGTTCCTACTGGTGAGTATTATTTCACTAAAGGGGTCAAGGCTTTCCACAGGCAGGATTTAAAAAAGGCGGAGAAGTATTTTCAGCGTGCGATGCATCTAGAACCGGGCGAGCCAATGATTATTTGCCAGCTGGCGATCGTGCAGTCGGAATTGGGAGAATATCAGCCATCTAACCGTCTCTTGCACATGATCCTTGAAGAATTGGATGAAAACATGGTTGATTGCCATTATTTTCTTGCCAATAATTACGCTCATATGGGTTTGTTCCGTGATGCGTTCAGGCATGCGAACCTTTACATGGAAGAAAATGAAGATGGCGAGTTTGCCGAGGATGCACTCGATCTTCTTGAACTTTTAACTATGGAAGCGGAAGAAATGGATGAGGATTATTACGAAGAGGATGACCTGATCGTCAAGCAAGAGGAAGCGCGCAATCACCTCGAAACAGGAGAGTTTCCACTGGCGATTGAAATTTTCACAGAGGTGATCGAGGAGTATCCGGAATACTGGTCCGCATATAACAATCTTGCGCTCGCCTATTTTTACCTTGGAGAAACGAAAAAGGCCAGTGATATCCTGAACGATGTTCTGAAGCGAAATCCCGGCAACCTGCATGCTCTCTGCAATTGGCTTGTATTTATACATTACGAAGGGCAGGAAAAGGAAGGCCAAAAGCTTAAGGAAGCACTGGAAAAAATCTATCCGATTCACGTGGAGCACCAGTTCAAGCTTGGTGCGACATTCGCGCTGATCGGCGAATATGAACTTGCTTACCGCTGGCTGAAGAAGCTGCAAAAATCAGGCTTTGAAGGGGATGGTGCCTTTTATTACTGGCTAGCGAATGCTTCTTACTTTACCGGCCGGGAAAATATGGCACGTTCAGCCTGGAAAAAGGTTCTCGAGCACAATCCAGAAAAAGATGGAATGGAACCGTGGTCGGAAAAGTCCGGCATGAAGTTTGAAGCACAGGTTTCGGTCATCCTCAGCCAGCTAAACAGCGATTACCCGGAGGAACGCCTTTTTGCGCTATTTCTTACATCAGTTTCCGCGAAAAAGAAAGAAATACTTGCAGCGGAAAAGTCGATAGATAAACTGACAGAAATGGAAAAATCCTATTTTGCTTATGTCAGCTCAGGCAATCTGAGCAGTAAGGAAGAAGAAGTAAAAGGCGCGCATGAAACGGCGAAACTATTGTATGATCACCACCAGCCGATTGGGAAAAATGAAGCCGGCGTCTACATTATGTGGTTTTCGGTATTTGAGCAGGCAGCAAAGGCAGGCTACGATTTTAAAAACAAAAAAGCATGGGCAGCGGCAGTCGATTACCTCTGGGATAAACTGAGGAATATCAGAACTACGAAAGCAGCAGTCGCAAAAAAATACGGCTTGTCCGCAGCCACGTTATCCAAATATATCAATTTGGCAAGCGAATTTCTTCATGAAGAAGACAGCATTTAAGGAAGAGCAAGAAGATGCAAGTTAGCATTTTTGATTGGCAAGAATGATAAAGGATCAATACAGAAAAGTCATTGCCAGCCCTGGCAATGACTTTTCTTAATATTACCCCAGATAACGATGGTAAAGTGTTTTTGCTTCGGAAATATCTTTGATTCCATGTACGAACACTCTTCCGTCCTTAAAAATTACCAATCTTGCGGTTTCGACCTGAAAAGATAGCAAATATGGGTTGCGCTTAGTCTTTAATCCTTGTCCAGACAGGAACTTCTCTAAATGGCCGAGATTCCTTGTTTGGATTGTCCCCGGCCTGATTTGGACTGTATCCCTTCCGCAAAGCACAGCGGCCTTCGTCTGGTTATCATATGATAGAAACGGGTGAGTCTGTTCTTCTCCGCAGGAAGGGCAGGATGCTTTTTTCAGCGAGGAGACGTTGATGGCTCGAAACTGATTTTTCCATACATCGAATGAGACAAGTTTGCTGTTCAGAGAATCGAAGGCACCTGTCAATATCTTTAGCGCTTCTGCTGATTGATGGGCGGCTACCATCTGGATGGCAGGCTGTATCACTCCGGCGGTGTCACAAGTGATTCCCCCCATTGGCATGGACTCCAATAAGCAGTTCATGCAAGGTGTAGTTCCAGGTAGTATCGTAAAGCTCAGGCCGTAGCTGCCGACACTGCCACCGTAAATCCAGGGAATCTTATGTTTTTGTGAAATATCGTTGATCATCAGGCGAATATCGAAGTTATCAGTACCGTCTATGATCAAATCCACCCCCGTGATGAACTGTTCCAGCTCCCGAGCTCCAACATCAGCTATGTGGGGGATGATTTCCACTTGCGAATTTATCGCCCTTAACCTTCGAGCTGCTGCCACTGCTTTTGGCATTCGTTCGCGAGCATCTGTTTCACTAAAAAGCTGTTGCCGCTGAAGATTGCTCCATTCTACATAATCCCTGTCGGCAATGGTCAGTTTCCCAATTCCTGCTCTGACAAGAAGCTCAGCATTTGCAGAACCAAGTGCACCTGCACCGATCATTAAAACATGCTTGCTGCGAAGTCTTTTTTGACCTTCCTTGCCGATTGGCGCAAATAATTCCTGGCGGGAGTATCTGCTTGTCAACTAAAAATCATTCCTTCCGCAGGACTGCTTGCAGCAGCGTAATCTTTTTTTGCGATTCTTCCGGCTTCAAATCCCAATCTCCCCGCATCGACTGCGAGCTTCATAGCTTTTGCCATTTTTACCGGATCCTTTGCGGAGGAAACGGCAGTATTCAACAATACACCGTCCGCTCCTAGTTCCATGGAGAAAGCCGCATCTGCGGGACTGCCGATTCCGGCATCGACTATCACCGGCACCGTTGCCTGTTCCATGATGAATTTTAGATAAAGAGGATTAAGAATCCCTTGTCCTGAACCGATCGGTGATGCACAAGGCATGACAGCATGACAGCCGAGTTCTTGCAGTTTCCTTGCTAGAACAACATCGTCTGAGGTGTAGGGAAGAACAATAAATCCTTCATTTAAAAGAATTTCTGAAGCCTTTAGAGTTTCTACTGGATCAGGGAGGAGTGTTTTGTCACAGCCGATGACCTCAACCTTCACCATGTCACAGAGCCCTGAGGCCTTGGAAAGTCTCGCAATCCGTACAGCTTCGTCTGCAGTCTTTGCTCCTGCGGTGTTTGGGAGTAGTTTGTATTTCTTTAAATCTAGCTGTTCGAGAAAATTGGGCTGGTTTGCTTCAAATATATTCATGCGCCGAACTGCAAACGTAAGCACCTCCGTGCCGGATTCCTCTACAGCTTTCCTTTGGATGTCAAAGTCAGGGTATTTCCCGGTTCCCAGCAATAAACGAGAGTTAAATTCATAAGGTCCTATTTTTAGCATGGTCATCCTCCTCCTACAAAATGTACGATTTCAATTCGGTCACCAGCAGAGAGTGTTGTATCCTGATGCGCATTTTTTGCCACAATAGCTTCATTCAATTCGACGATTGCTACCTTATCTTCAAGCTGAAAAAAATTTAATAACGCTGCAGACGTTTTAATATGGTCGGGAATAGTTACAGCTTCCCCGTTAATGATAAGCTCCATGATCATTCCCCTTTCATGTATGGATTTTTTGTGAATAGCACCAGGCAGCATGGTAGGGATCTTCTGCGTGAAGAATCCCTGACATCACAGCAGCCCCATCTGCACCGGCCGATAACACCAATTCGAGGTTATCAGGCTGGATGCCACCAATGACCATAACGGGAATCTCTACCATTTTCTTAATCGCTGCTAGTTCGTGCACCCCTTTCCCTGGGAGTCCCTCTTTAGAAAGGGTCTCAAAAACATGCCCATAAAGAAGAAAGTCGGCCCCTCTGTTTGCGGCTTGAAGAGCATCATGGTAGGAATGGACCGAACAGCCGGCTGTAATCCCCGGAAAGTGTTGTTTCACAAGGTTGACAGAAAGGCTGTGATAAGCGAGCTGGACGGAAGTATTATAGGACCAGGCTACATCTGTTCGATCATTGACTACTATTTTTTCGGAAGGTATGCCTTTATTAAGGAGCATTTCGACTCCAGCGGCAATCTCCTTTGCGGTCAGCTTTTTTTCACGCAAATGAAATCTGTCGATGAATGGGTTGATTTTACCGGCGATGTCGGCAAATTCTTTTAAGGAAAGCTTTCCGTCTGATAGGAGGTGCAATTGTTTTTTCATTTAATCACCTGTTTGGCTGGGTTTGTAGACCGATGACGATTAGATCCGCGCATGGATTACAGCGACCGGACATCGACGACAGGGAAAAGCGGATAATGTCCGGAAATGGAAAGGACTAGCAATAGAAACAGTCCGAAATAGGCAATGAAAAGCAAGTCGTACCTGGAAAAATGAAGCTGATAATAGTAGGTCCGCTTTCTGCTGTCCGTGAATCGCTTTGCTTCCATTGCTACCGCGATTCTGTACGCGCGCCGTATGCTCTGAGAAAGCAGCGGGATGGAATAGCCTTTGATCGATGAAAATATCCCGCTGACAGTATAAGTATTTTGAATTCCTCTAACCATCCTTGCGTATCTGATCGCGGTTAGTTCTTCGATCATGATTGGAATCAACCGGATGCCTGCCATGAAGCTGTATGCGTATTTTGGATTGAGCTTCAGCTGTTGCATCAATGAATAAAACAGCAGAACCTGACTGGTCGTCAGAGCGAAGGTGAGACCAAGCATGGCATAAATGATTGCCCTGAATCCAAGGTGCATTCCCCTGTAAAGACTTTCCACGGTAATATCGATCAAACCCCAGTGGAATAGCGTCGTTTCTCCTTTTCCGAACAGAATCATCGACGAAGAAGTCGATAGAAAAATCAACAGGAACGGAATCGAAAAAAGCAGGATCCGCTTGAAAGGATGACCAGTGAAAAAGAGAAACAGTATCGCAGGTCCAATGGCAAACAGTACCATGACATTCGGGTTATGGATGAACAGAACTGCGACAAACAGACAGGCGAGCACAACTAGTTTCACACTTGGGTTGATTTTGTGCAGCCAGGTCATTTTATGGTCAAATGAGATAGGCATGGCCGACCTCCACTGGAATTGACATTTCTGCTTCTTTAACAGTCACTTCTCCGTCGACGACATTCCAGACCTTTGTTGCAAAGTGTTGGATAATATGGCTGTCATGGGTTGCCATAATAATGATGTGCCCGCTTAGCCGATAGCTCTCTAAAAGTTCGAGAACAGCAAATGTATTTTTTGCATCCTGGCCAAAAGTCGGCTCATCCAGAAGCAAGATAGCAGGATTTTTGGCAATAGCTGTGGCCACACTAAGGCGCCGCTTTTGACCCATTGATAATTGGTACGGATGGAGCTCCCTTTGATTCGCGAGATGGAATAGCTGCAACAGCTCGGCAACCTTTTTCTCCATGGTTTCTTGGCTTGCATGTGTTTGTCGGAAAGAAATCGCAAGCTCGTCAAAAACAGTATTCGTAACGAATTGAAGTTCAGGATTTTGAAAAACAAAACCGGCCTCGCTAGAGATGTCTTTATTGCTGTGAATGCTCCGTCCGTTCACCTGGTAGGTCCCGGAAGTTTTCAGCAGTTGAATCAGGGATAAAAGCAAGGTGCTTTTCCCGGCTCCATTTTTTCCAGTTACCGCAATCCAGTCACCAGATACTGCTTCGGCATGCTGGATCCTCAGCTTGGTTTGCTTGTTCCGGAAACCTGTAAAGTTTTCTAAAACGATTTTCCGTTTAAGCGGAAAATCTGGCGTTTTAATGGAGACAGCTGTCGATTGATACTGATCCCATACTCCTGGAAACCAAATACCGTATTTCTCGAACTCGGTTTGATGCGATGGAAAAACTTCATCAGGGCTGCCATCTGCGATAATGGTTCCTGCTGCATCAAATACGATAATCCGATCAATGAAGTCAATCACATGCTCGATTTTGTGTTCAACGATGATGACTGTCTTATCAGCTGCGATTCTCTTTACCGTTTCCCAGATTGCGATTGTCCCTTCTGGATCAAGCATTGCGGTCGGCTCATCAAAGAACAGCACCTCTGGATCGAGGGCCAGCACCGATGCAATCGCCAGCCGCTGCTTCATGCCGCCAGAGAAAGTATTGATTCGTGCATGCGGGTCCTTCAGGTCAAGTCCGACTAATGACAACAGCTCGGAAATTCTTTGAGGCATCTGTTCTCGCGGGACTTGAAGATTTTCCAATACAAAGGCAATCTCCTCATCCGCATATGGCATGCAAAACTGGGAGTCTGGATCTTGAAAAACAAATCCCCAGGAATCTGGATAGGTGCAGTCAGCATATTTGAGCGGTACCTCAATCGAATTTGGAATCAACCCTGAAAGTGCCTGTAACAACGTCGATTTGCCGCAGCCTGAAGGACCAAGCAGGAGCACTTTTTCGCCTTTTTCAAAGGATAGGGACAGATCCTCGAATAGCAATTCTTTCGTTCCGGGAAACTTTAGTCTCAGCTTTTCAAATGAAGATACTATTGGCATCCAATCACTCCTGTTAGTGGTTCAATGAATCAAAGTCATCTTGAGAAGTCGGCCGGAGGATAGCCGTCACACCTGTTCGCTCCAGAGCTCTCACGATTCCGATTGCCAGCAGTCCGGAAAAAACAATGGAACCTGCCGCTCTCATGACAATCAATAATACAAGATTCCATGTCGCCAGGTCTTCGATATACCCTTTATAAAAGTCCATGATCAAGGAACCTGTGCATGCAGCTATACTGGCAAGGCTGACAACAATTATACCGGATCGCTTATAGCCAAAAGCCATCAAAACCAATTCTGCAAACAACCCTTGGACAATGCCGTAGATCAGCACCTCCAGACCCCATTCAGAGCCCATCAGGAATTCTCCGGAAGAAGCGGCTACTTCAGCAAGTAATGCAACACCAGGCTTTCTGATTACGAGAAACGCGACGATGGCAGCGATGAACCACATTCCATAGATGAATTGATCAAGGTGAAGCCCAAGTGGTTTGAGCGCATAATAGAGTGGTCCCCAAATTTTATAGATAATCCCGAATGCAATCGAAATGACGACTGTTACTAAAATATCGGTTAGCCTTAATCCCTTTGTCATTTTTCTTCCCCCCTTTTAATGGACCGCTGCTTTCTTATTGGTTATTGACCAGCCTTCCAGCGTATGAGCCATTTCCCAAAACTTGAGCTCATAATGGCAACTGTAGATAAAGTGTTGCTTCATCTTTTCTCTTTCTTTTTCCGAAGCATTTTCAGCAATCGTATCGAGAAGGCTGAGCTGCTCGTTTACAAGCTCGCTGAACCAGTCACTTCCGTATGCAGCAATCCATTCCTGGTAGATCGGTGTTTCAGGGGCTGCGTGTTTAAGCGTCTCGCCAATTTCGTAGTAAATCCAGTAACAGGGGAGCATGGCGGCAATGATTTCTCCAAGGCTACCTGAAGCCGCCACCCTGTATAGATGGGAAGTATAGGCATATGCCGTTGGTGCTGGCAGAAAGCTTTGGAGTTCCTCCCTCGTCACTCCGAGCTGGCCGATGAATTTTTCATGGAGGCTTAGCTCTGCCTGAAAGGTTCCTTGGGCATGGGCTGCCATTTTAGCGGTAATCGACAATTCCTCAGCCCTTGAAGCAGCAATGGCCTGGATGCGGGCAAAATGAGAAAGGTAATACGAATCCTGTAAAACATAGTAGCGGAAGTTTTCAATTGGCAAGCTACCCTTGGCAATTCCTTGAACGAATGGATGGTCCAAATTTGCTTCCCAAATGGCATTTGCTTCTTGACGGATCAACTGGGTAAAAGTAGACATAATTCCCTCCTGGTAAGTGATTTTTAAGATGCTGAATTTTTCCAATAAAAAAGCCACTTTCTGCAGGCAGAAAGTGGCTGTATTGGCAGTAAAAGAAAAGGATACCGCTTTTTACATACTCCACTTCCCTACGCTGGTATCATCCAGATCAGGTTCAAAGGGTCTTAAAGTTTCACTCTAATCTCAGCCTTCACAAAGGCTCCCCTAGCAGGTAAAAAATCACTATTGAATTTATTTTCTGATTTTGATCATATCACTCTTCACGAAATTGTCAATAATTCTGAAAGCTTTTTTAGCAGGAAAAAGGGCAAAAATGAATCGCTATAAGGCTTGTTTCAGGCATTTTAGTAATTTCGGAAAACAAATTCCTCTTTTAAGCATATTTTTGGACTATGCAGCACTTCTTTTATAGGATAGGTTTATGCAGGAAATACTATTTCCGAATGGGTAACGGAAATTGGCGTATTATGATATCCAAAGGAGTTGTACACCATGTCAGAAGAAAAAATTTATGACGTCATTATCATCGGTGCCGGACCAGCAGGGATGACGGCTGCTGTTTATACCTCCCGTGCGAACTTATCGACACTGATGCTTGAGCGCGGCGTGCCGGGCGGCCAGATGGCTAATACAGAAGAAGTGGAAAACTATCCAGGATTTGAGCATATTCTTGGGCCAGAACTATCGACAAAAATGTTTGACCACGCAAAAAAATTCGGTGCAGAATATGCTTATGGGGATGTAAAAGAAGTCATCGATGGCAAAGAATATAAAACAATAAAGGTGGGCAATAAGGAATACAAAGCCCGCTCCATCATCATTTCTGCTGGTGCCGAGTACAAAAAGCTTGGCGTTCCTGGCGAGCAGGAGCTTGGCGGCCGAGGTGTGTCTTACTGTGCGGTTTGCGACGGCGCATTCTTTAAAAATAAAGAACTTGTAGTGGTTGGCGGCGGCGATTCCGCTGTGGAAGAGGGCGTTTATTTGACGCGCTTCGCTTCAAAAGTGACGATCGTGCACCGTCGTGACGAACTTCGTGCGCAAAAAATTCTTCAAGACCGCGCCTTTGCGAATGAAAAAATTGATTTCATCTGGAATCACACGATCAAAAAAATCAATGATAAAGACGGCAAAGTTGGCAGCGTGACGCTAATTTCCACACTAGATGGCACGGAACAGGAATTTGCGGCTGACGGCGTGTTCATCTACATTGGAATGGTTCCATTGACCAAGCCATTCGAAGCCCTTGGCATTACAAACAGCAACGGCTATATCGAAACAAATGAGCAGATGGAAACGAAAGTTCCAGGTATTTTTGCAGCTGGAGACATCCGTGAAAAAACGCTGCGCCAAATCGTGACGGCAACTGGCGACGGAAGTATCGCTGGTCAAAACGCTCAGCATTATGTCGAAGAATTGATCGAGGAATTGAAAGCAAAAGCGTAACAGCTCTTATTGATGGGAAAAACCTCACATCGAGGGATAAATTAACAAAAAGTCATCGTTTATTAATTCAACTGTAACAGTAGTGAAACAATCATTGGATATAATAAAAATAGAAATTGACCCCCTTTTAAAAATATAAACCTTGTTGCACAGGTAATCCTGTGCTCTTTTTTTTATCCATAAAAATGGTACAGACATAGGCAAACGAATAGAACACTTAAAAAATTATCGCTCTTCGATATCATTGTGGGGAAAACTGAAAAATAGTATAATGGAAAGAATAAAAAGTCCGGTAAATTGAAGGCTATGCGTCCGGATTCCATTAAAATAGCAACAAGTGAAAGGTATGCAGGAATACCGCCTTTTTTGCGGCGGACTTTTCTAATGCATATTGATGAAGAGGTGGACAGAATGCAGCGCGTCACGAATTGTGTTTTGGTGAAAGAGGATAAAATTTTGCTGCTGCAGAAGCCACGCCGCAATTGGTGGGTGGCTCCAGGCGGGAAGATGGAACCAGGAGAGACTGTGAAGGATTCTTGTATTCGGGAATTCCGGGAAGAAACAGGTATTTACCTGAGAAATCCTCAAATTAAAGGGATTTTCACGTTCGTCATCAAGGAAGAGGACCAGGTCGTATCTGAGTGGATGATGTTCACTTTTTATGCTACTGAGGCAGATGGGAACAATCTCGATGTTACGGACGAAGGGACTATCTCCTGGCACGGGATAGAGGACATCAAAGAACTGCCGATGGCGGCAGGAGATTATCATATTCTCGATTATATGGTCCATGGACAAGGAATCATTTATGGAACATTTACGTATACACCGGATTTCGAGCTGATTCATTACAGGCTCGACCCAAATTAATCCGAAAAATACAAAATTAATTTTTCAGGGGGAAGAGAAATGACTACCGGTTCCATTACTGATACCCAGCTTGTCATCATAACAGGTATGTCAGGGGCAGGAAAAACGGTTGCGATCCAGAGTTTTGAGGACCTTGGCTTTTTCTGTGTCGACAATTTGCCGCCGACCTTGCTGCCGAAGTTCCTTGAGTTGATGAAGGAATCTGGTACTAAAATGAATAAGGTCGCACTGGTCATGGATTTGCGTGGACGTGAATTTTTTGATTCTTTGTTCAAGGCACTGGATGATCTGGCGGAAACTTCATGGGTGACACCCGAGGTCTTGTTCCTTGATGCAGATGATTCGACCCTTGTCCGCCGGTATAAAGAAACGAGACGTTCGCATCCACTTGCTCCATCTGGTTTGCCGCTTGAAGGCATCCAGCTTGAACGGGAGCTGCTGGAAGAACTGAAGGGCAGAGCGCAGCTTATTTATAATACAACCGGGATGAAACCGAAAGATCTGCGCGAAAAAATCCTTGAAGAATTTTCGATTAATAAGAAGACGATTTTCACCGTGAATGTCATGTCCTTTGGGTTTAAGCATGGAATCCCAATCGATGCTGACCTCGTTTTCGATGTCCGCTTTTTGCCAAATCCGCATTATATTGAGCATATGCGGCCAAAAACCGGTCTTGATGAAGAGGTGTCGACATACGTTTTAAAATGGAATGAGACATCCAAATTTCTTGAAAAGGTCACCGATCTGCTGAGCTTCATGCTTCCTCATTATAAGCGAGAAGGAAAGGCTCAGCTGATCATTGCCATCGGCTGTACGGGAGGTCAGCATCGTTCGGTAGCACTGGCGGAGCATATTGCCAAATATTTCGAGAAGGATTACCATACGCGCGTGACCCACCGAGATATCGATAAAAGGAAGGGACTTACGACATGATGACGGAACTACTGCCAAAAATCGTCATCATCGGAGGCGGAACAGGCCTTCCAGTCCTGCTCCGGGGCTTGAAAAAGCATCCCGTCGAAATCACTGCAATTGTCACTGTGGCTGATGATGGCGGAAGTTCAGGCCGTCTGCGTGAGAATATGCAGATTCCTCCTCCTGGCGATATTCGAAATGTCCTCGCTGCCCTATCGGATGTGGAGCCGTTGATTGAGGAAATGTTTCAGCATCGATTCAATACATCCAATGAGTTATCCGGCCACTCGCTCGGAAATCTGATCCTGGCGGCAATGACGTCGATTACCGGCAATTTTGTCCATGCGATCCAGGAGATGAGCAAGGTGCTCAATGTGCACGGAAAAGTCTTGCCGGCAGCAAACAGAAGCGTCATTTTGAATGCGGTGATGGAGGATGACAGCATCGTCAGAGGCGAATCGAAAATTCCATACTCAGGCAAACGAATCAAGAGAGTGTACTTGAACCCTGAAGGCGTAAAGCCATTGCCTGAAACGCTCCAGGCGATCAGAGAAGCGGATTTGATTGTCATCGGCCCGGGAAGCTTATATACAAGCATCCTGCCAAACTTGCTTGTGAAAAAGCTTGGCAAGGAAGTGTGCAAAGCAAAAGCGCGCAAGGTGTATGTTTGCAATTTAATGACCCAGGCCGGCGAGACGCATGATTTTACGGCAAGCGACCATATACAAGCGATCTACGATCATATGGATTGTGCTTTTATCGATACGGTTTTGGTAAACAGTGAGACCATCCCACCGGATGTGGAGCTTCGCTACAAGGAAGAACGGGCCCAGCCTGTCGTATTTGATCTGGAACGATTGAATTCTTTAGGAGTCGAAGTCGTCCAGGACGAAATCGCAGAACTGGATGGCAATGTCATCCGACATGATACAAAGAAAGTTGCAGAAATTTTATATTCGATGATAATTGATGAAACCAAAAAGAGGCATAACGCGTAAATATAAGAAGCAAGCGTTTGCCTCGATAAAAAAAACAGCTGCTGTCCTTTTGTGAGGCGTCAGCACCAGACAATCAGGGGGTGAAGAGGTGTCGTTCGCTTCGGAAACAAAAAAAGAACTCACGAATATGGACGTGAAGGGCTGCTGCGGCAATGCCGAATTGTCCGCTTTGATCCGGATGAATGGTTCCCTTTCCTTCTCTAATCGCAAACTCATCGTAGACGTACAGACAGAAAATGCCGCGATTGCCAGGCGAATCTATACCTTGATCAAGAAAAGCTATCAGATACAGGTAGAGCTTTTGGTGCGAAAGAAGATGCGGCTGAAAAAAAATAATGTTTATATTGTCCGCCTGAATGAATCGGCCAGAGAAATTCTGGAGGATTTAAAGATTTTAGGAGAAGGCATGGAAATTAACCATGAAATTTCACGAGAACTAGTTAAAAAGAAATGTTGTAAGCGTTCTTATTTAAGAGGTGCTTTTCTTGCAGGTGGGTCAGTGAATAACCCGGAAACATCGTCCTATCATCTGGAGATTGCCTCGATATATCAGGAGCATAATGATTCTTTAAGTCAGTTGATGAACACCTTTGGACTGAACAGCAAAACGCTGGAACGGAAAAAAGGCTTTATCACTTATCTGAAGGAGGCGGAAAAAATCACCGAGTTTTTGACCATTGTCGGTGCCCACAATGCCTTGCTGAGATTTGAAGATATCCGGATTGTCCGCGATATGAGAAACTCGGTCAATCGCCTTGTTAATTGTGAAACGGCGAACTTAAATAAAACGATCAGCGCCGCATTAAGACAGGTGGAGAATATCCGATTTATAAGGGATACAGTTGGCCTGCAAATTTTACCGGAAAAGCTGAGGGAGATTGCTCAGCTTCGTGTCGATTATCAGGAAGTCACCCTCAAGGAGCTGGGCGAAATGGTCAGCGGGGGAACGATCAGCAAATCAGGAATCAATCACCGGCTGCGAAAAATTGATGAGATAGCAGATAAACTGCGTGCCGGGCAAACGATAAATAAATAGGGATCAGGAGGAAAAGCAATGGTTGAAAAACAGGTGCAAGTCAAACTGAAGACCGGACTGCAGGCACGCCCTGCGGCATTATTCGTGCAAGAAGCAAACAGGTTCTCATCCGATATTTTTCTGGAGAAGGATGGGAAAAAGGTGAATGCAAAGAGCATCATGGGCTTGATGAGTCTGGCAGTCAGTTCCGGCGTATCGGTGAATCTGATCGCAAATGGAAAGGACGAAGAAGAAGCGATAGCAAAGCTAACTGAATATATTCAGAATGAAAATTAAGCTTAATAAAAAAACTCGCTCTTTTACAAGGGCGAGTTTTCTGCGATTATTTATTCTTTTTTTCTTCGATTATGCTGCGTGTGATGATTTGATCGACAAGACCATATTCTTTCGCACGCTCAGCTGTCATGAAATTATCGCGGTCCGTATCCTTTGAAATGACTTCAAGCGACTGGCCGGTACGTTCGGAAAGAATGGTATTCAGCTTTTCACGAAGGAACAGGATGCGCTTTGCAGCGATTTCGATTTCAGTTGCCTGTCCTTGTGCGCCTCCAAGTGGCTGGTGAATCATGACTTCCGCGTTTGGCAGGGCATAACGCTTGCCTTTTGTTCCGGCTGCGAGAAGGAAGGCACCCATGGAAGCAGCCATACCGATACAGATTGTCTGTACATCTGGTTTGATGAACTGCATAGTATCGTAAATTGCCATTCCGGCAGTGATGCTGCCGCCAGGGCTATTAATGTAGATAGAAATGTCTTTTTCCGGATTTTCAGCTTCCAGGAAAAGCAGCTGGGCTACAATGGAGTTGGCAACATTGTCATCAATGCCGCTTCCCAGCATAATAATGCGATCCTTTAAAAGGCGGGAATAAATATCATATGCCCTCTCGCCCCGGTTCGTTTGTTCAATAACTGTAGGAATCAAGTTCATGTTTGTTTTCCTCCTTTAACGTTAAATCTTGCCATAACTAGGCTGGCATTAAATGGTTCGTTTGCCAAAGTGCCTTATGTAGTTTCATGATACACGCATGGTCAATAAAGGTCAAACAAATCGCTTACAAAGCCAGCAAAAACTGTTCGACAATATTCCCATTTGCTGTACCGTATCCATCTTACCCAAGTTAGTCATTTTTAAACAAACGCTGATAGGGCAGATGTAGATGAGTATTTGAGATTTTAAGAGACGAACGACTATCGTCACATAATAAATTTTTTGTATGATAACTGTGTATTCGGGATCGATTACATCGGGTAAAAAAGATACGGCAGAAAATCCTTCTTGCAAATGGAGATGACTTATCCTATAATAGTTAAGCGTACTGTCAACTTCAGACATGCCCTCGTGGTGCAACGGATAGCACGTAAGCCTCCGAAGCTTAAAATGTGAGTTCGATTCTCGCCGAGGGCACTACAACATAGAAAAAATAAGGGTTTTCGAGTATTCGGATCAACTGTCCGTATACCTCGAAAACCCTTATTTTATTTACATTCCTATAAATAGAGATGTCATTCGTATAAAAGATTCCCAAAATATTCTTGAACACCTTCATTACCAAATAGGAAACCGGACCCAATAATTGGATGGTTAATTAAAACTAAAAACCCATATTTTCTTTAAAAAAACCAATAAAATGTAAAATGGTGTAGACTTTTGTCGGAATAAAGTGTAAATTATTCACTATATCGACACTTTATACGAAAAAGGCAAACTTATCGAAAGGTAAGGACGCAAAGCTTCAGACCTAAGGCAATTGCTAAGGTAGCTGGGTTACCGAAGAAAGTGGGAAAGAAAAAAGCACACGCTCCCATTTTTTTGGGAATTTGTGCTTTTTTATATTTATGGAGGTGTAAAATGATTGAATCAGAACAAGGTTTAGAAATGTATCATTTATTTCAACCAATCTACGATGTCCAGAAATGGCACTTGGTTGGTTATGAAGGCCTATTAAGAACCATGCAACGCATCAATCCGGAAGAAAGTTTCAGGATCGCTAAAAAGGAAAAAAGGCTTTATGAATTAGATTCGCGGTCTATTCACAAAGCCTTCGCCACCTACCAATTGGCAGATGATTCAAAAGGACGAAAGAAACTGTTTTTAAATGTCTTTCCATCGACAATTATTAATCCCAATTTCCTGCCTTTTATAAGGAGTATTATCCAGGAAAATCGTTTCATGAGTCAACAGATAATCTTGGAAATTGTAGAAAGTGAGCAAATTAATTTAGAAAAAGTAAAGATGGCATTACCTGAATTAAAGAAACTAGGCTTGAAAATAGCAGTAGATGATTTTGGTAAAGGTTCTACATCGATCAGGATGCTTTTAGAATTACAACCTGACTTTTTAAAGTTAGATCGTTATTTTGTTACAGATTTATTTTCGAATGAGCAGAAAAAAGACGTTATATTTTCTTTGCTTAATTTTTGTGAGAAATACAATTCCGATCTAATTGTAGAGGGAGTAGAAGACGAGATAAGCCTGGCAATTTTAAAAAGCTTAGGTGTTAAATATGCTCAAGGATATCTACTCGGTAAACCTTCACTCCTTTCAAGAACAGGAGTTTGCTTATAATGACTACTGAAATAAGCTTGTTAATTATTTTTTCAATAACATTGATTCATATTCTTATGTATTTGAATATAGCTAATTTAAATAAAAGAATGAAAACAGAAATAACTTCACAGCCAAAAAAGCATTTTCCCAAACAAGTAACAGATAAAGCCCCTTCGGTTGGTACACCTAGGAAAAACAGAAGAAAATGTATAAGGGTACCAGTTGAGAATGAATTTTGTACTGTAAGTTTTTATGAGATAGGAAATCCGAAATTTAGAAGTTTACGAAATAAGAAGATTACTGGTTATATTAAGGATATTAGCTTATCCGGATTGAAAATGACGAGTAATTTTGAACTTCCTGTAAGGTCTGATATTTGTGTAATGATCTCTTTTGAATTGCATGGAATTCCTTTAATCTTAAAGGGGAAGATAGTAAGAAGAGAAGATCATCTTGGGGAAGAATTCGTTGTTTATGGAATTGAATTTCAAAATTTAAGTAGACAAGCCCAATTGGAGTTAAGTAAGTTTATTAACAATAAAACGAAAGTAACTGCTCATCAAGAGTTTGCCGACAGTATTTGATTAAAGAAGCTACGTTCATTCGGTAACTGGTTCGGTTTGGAGGGGAAAGCTGTCCGAAGTTGGCCTTAGTTCGGACAGGTTTTCGTCGCTTTCGGCAAAAGTAGTCCGAAGTTGGCGCTAGTTCGGACAGGTTCCCGTCGTTTTCGGCAAAAGTAGTCCGAAGTTTGCTAAAGTTCGGACAGGTTTCCGTCGTTTCCGGCAAAAGTAGTCCGAAGTTGGTTCAAGTCCGGAAAGGTTTTCGTCTTTTCCGGCAAAAGTAGTCGGAAGTAATGTGATGTCGATAGTGGATTTTGATTGTCCTGTCAAATTCTTTCCATACACCAATGCTCGTTTATCATGTAAAATGAATGCAGGGGTGATTTGGATGGATATGAAAGCTAGTTTGGTGCAAAAGCAAACGTTGAAATTGGCGATGACGCAGGAGTTGACTCAGGCAATTGCGCTTTTGCAATATTCTGCACAGGAGCTTGCTGCTTTTTTAGAAGCTAAATCGGTGGAAAATCCCCTGTTGCAAGTTGAATTCAAAAATATTACTCAATTGGACTCCAATATGGACCGAACGAGAAAAAAGCCAAAACGAAGCTTCGATCGAGACGATAGGAACTTGATTGAGCAAATCGGTTCCAATGAGAGCGAGACGCTGGAAGAATACCTTCATTCCCAACTAAATTTCTTAAAAGCGTCGCCTATAGAAAAAGTGATTTTACCTGTGCTGATTGAAAATATAGATGAAAACGGTTACTTAAATCTAGATCGCGAGGAACTAATAAAAAGATTTGCAGTTGATAAAGAAATAATCGATTGCGCTTTCTTTAAGCTGCAATCATTGGATCCGGCTGGCATCGCCGGAAAGGACCTTCAGGAGTGTCTGCTTATTCAGTTAAAAAGGCAGCAGCGTTCACGAGAAAACCAGCTGGCAATCACGATTATTAGCGAGCACTTTCTTCTTTTTGCCGAGAAAAAGTGGAAGGCTCTGGCTAAAATTCTGGGGATTGATTTGAAGGATATCCAGAAGGTCCATGATGAGATTCAGAAGCTTGATCCCAAACCAGGCGCAGTTTTTCAGCGAGAGCAGCCGGCCTATATTGTGCCGGATGTTATCGTGAAACGAGAAGGAGAGAAACTATCCGTCGGTGTCTATGATGCGCTGATTCCGAAAATTTCTTTTAACGACAGCTATTATCGCCAGCTATCACAGCATAAGGATCAAGAAGTCAATAAATTCCTCCAGGAAAAGCAGGGGGATTTCCAGTGGGTTCGCCGCAGCCTTGAACAGCGGAAGGAAACATTGCTTAAAGTATCGATGAAAATCATTGAAAAACAGCCGGACTTTTTCTTGAAAGGACCTTCTCACTTGTCGCCGATGACGATGAGGGAGGTGGCGGATGAGCTGGAGATCCACGAGTCAACCGTTAGCCGGACGGTCCGTGAAAAATATGTGCAGACACCAAGCGGAACCTATGAATTGAAATCGTTCTTTACTAGTGGGGTTGCCACCACCGAAAACGATCATGCCTCATCGCAATCTGTAAAGGCGGCAATCGAGCACTATATAATGGAAGAAGATAAAAGAAAGCCGATTTCGGACCAGGCGCTAGTGGAAATGCTGAAGGAACAGAAAGGAATGATGATATCCCGCAGAACAGTCGCGAAATACCGAGACCAGTTAGGGATCCCGTCCTCCGCCAAACGAAAACGATTCGAATAAGCAGGATAAGGAGTCTGAAATGAAAAAAATAGTCAAACTTTATTCGCGTCCTCGCTGCCACTTATGCGAGAATGCGCGCCAGATTCTCGAAGAACTCCAGCAAAACTGGAATTTTACAATAGAAGAAATCAATATTGACGACGATAGCGAGCTTGTCGAAAAGTATGGGATAACCATTCCGGTCATCAAACTGGATGGAGAAGAGCTGCAAAATGGCATTATTACTAAAAAGTTCATAAATGAAGCGTTTTCACGAAAAAACCTTGAGTTTATAAGTTGATTAAGAATTTCACACCTGTTAAAATGGATTCTGTAGCAGGGGTGATTTTTTTTACCACGAGTGGGACATAATATGTCTTAGCGGGACATTTTACGCCCATCACTTATAAAGGAGAATATCAACATGGACTTATCGCTCATTGATATTCAAAAAAGAATATTGCCCGATTTACTGCAAGTTATGCAAAAACGCTCTCTCATCCTCCAATACATAAACGTAATGCAGCCAGTTGGCAGGAGGAATCTCTCGACCAGCCTGAATTTGACAGAACGGGTTTTGCGTTCTGAGGTAGAGTTTTTGAAAGACCAGAATCTGATCTCCATGTCGGTTTCAGGAATGACACTGACAAAAGAGGGTAAAGATATACTGGAAAGTCTTGATAGAGTAATGCGGGACATAATGGGTATAAACACATTAGAGCATCAGCTTGAAAAACGCATGGGCATCCGAAAGGTCATTGTGGTTCCAGGAGACAGCGATCGTTTACCATGGGTGAAAAGCGAGCTGGGCCGCGCGACAGCCGGAAGCATGAAAGAGCTCCTCCATGGCGATAAAAATATCATTGCTGTAACTGGGGGATCGACGATGGCGGCCGTGGCGGAAAGCCTGACTCCTGACTTTGGCGAAAAAGGTTTGGTGTTCGTACCAGCAAGAGGCGGAATCGGCGAGGACGTCAAGAATCAGGCGAATACGGTTTGTGCCATCATGGCAGACAAAACGAAATCCCGCAACCGGGTCTTTTATGTACCGGATCAGGTCAGCAGCGAAGTGTACAAGTCTTTTATCAAAGAACCGCTGATTTATGAAGTATGGAATTTAGTCAAATCAGCAAGCATGGTTTTACATGGGATTGGAGACGCTATTACAATGGCGGAACGCCGCAATACTAGCGAAGAAGATTTGCAAAAAATTCTCGAAGGCAAGGCAGTCGGCGAGGCTTTTGGCTATTATTTTAACGAAGAAGGAGAAATCGTCCACAAAGTGCTAACGATCGGCCTTCAGTTGGAGGATCTCGCAAATATAGGCAATATTATCGCGGTTGCTGGCGGGCAGTCAAAGGCAAAGGCAATCAGAGCCTATATGAAACAGGCACCTTCCTCGACCATTTTGGTCACGGATGAAGGGGCCGCTAAAACATTGTTACAAGGGTAACACCTTAATATAAACAACACCTTTTATAGGAATCAAAGGAGGAAATATTCATGGCAGTAAAAGTTGGTATTAACGGATTTGGACGTATAGGACGCATCGTGTTCCGCGCGGCTCTAAAAAACCCTAATGTAGAAGTGGTGGCAGTCAATGATTTAACAGATGCGAATATGCTTGCACACCTTTTAAAATATGACACCGTTCATGGAACATTGAACCAAGACATTACAGTTGATGGTGACTACCTTGTAGTGGACGGCCATAAAGTGAAGGTGCTTGCTGAAAGAGATCCAGCTCAGCTTGGCTGGGGCGATCTTGGCGTAGAAGTAGTAGTAGAATCAACTGGACGTTTCACTAAGCGTGCAGACGCAGCGAAGCATCTGGAAGCAGGCGCAAAGAAAGTTATTATTTCTGCTCCAGCATCTGACGAAGACATTACGATTGTTATGGGTGTAAACGACGACAAATACGATGCAGCTAACCACCATGTAATCTCTAATGCATCTTGTACAACAAACTGCCTGGCACCATTCGCGAAAGTTCTGAACGATAACTTTGGAATCAAGCGCGGTATGATGACAACTGTTCACTCATACACAAATGACCAGCAAATTCTTGACCTTCCGCACAAAGACTACCGTCGTGCGCGTGCAGCTGCGGAAAACATTATTCCTACAACAACTGGTGCTGCAAAAGCTGTTTCTTTAGTTTTGCCAGAACTAAAAGGCAAACTGAACGGTGGAGCAATGCGCGTTCCAACTCCAAACGTTTCACTTGTTGACCTAGTTGCTGAGCTTGAAAAGGACGTAACAGTGGAAGAAATCAATGCTGCATTTAAGAAAGCTTCAGAAAACGAACTTAAAGGCATCCTTGGATACAGCGAAGAGCCACTCGTATCTAGCGATTACAATGGCTGTACCAATTCTTCTACAATCGATGCGCTTTCCACCATGGTTATGGAAGGCAGTATGGTAAAAGTAATCTCTTGGTATGATAACGAAACCGGCTACTCTAACCGTGTAGTGGACCTAGTTGATTTCATCGCTAAAAAAGGTCTGTAAGCAAATATTGGATTCATAATCCATTTACGACTATAATGTAGTGGGATGAAAGGGGAGCGGGGTAAAAATTCCCTCTCCTCTTTTTTTGGAACATTGTCTAGCTCCAGTGTCTGAGGGCTGACCAAGGCGCTTGCGCTTTTTATGCAAAATCGCGCAATTGCGCTATTTCAAAGGAGGTTTCTAGCTTTGAGCAAAAAGACAGTAAAAGATGTGGATGTAAAAGGAAAACGAGTTTTTTGCCGCGTCGATTTCAACGTGCCGATGAAGGATGGACAGGTTACGGATGATACAAGGATCCGTGCTGCACTGCCAACAATCAAGTACCTGATGGATCAAGGTGCAAAAGTCCTTCTTGCAAGCCATCTTGGCCGGCCAAAAGGGCAGGTTGTGGAAGAATTGCGTTTGACTCCTGTAGCAAAGCGCCTGTCTGAGCTGCTAGGAAAGGATGTACAAAAAACAGATGAAGCTTATGGCGAATCTGTAAAATCTGAAATCGACAGCATGAACGAGGGCGATGTACTGCTTCTTGAAAATGTCCGTTTCTATCCAGGCGAAGAGAAGAATGATCCTGAACTTGCAAAAGCATTTGCAGAGCTTGCTGATGTATATGTCAATGATGCATTTGGAGCGGCACACCGTGCGCATGCATCAACAGAGGGGATCGCCAAGTATATTCCAGCTGTTTCTGGCTTCCTGATGGAAAAAGAACTTGAAGTACTTGGAAAAGCATTGTCAAACCCAGAGCGTCCATTCACTGCGATTATTGGCGGCGCGAAGGTTAAAGACAAAATCGGCGTCATCGATAACCTATTGGAAAAAGTAGATAACCTGATCATCGGCGGTGGACTGGCTTACACATTTGTAAAAGCACAGGGCTACGAAATCGGCAAATCTCTTTTAGAAGAAGATAAAATTGAATTGGCTAAAAGCTTCATAGAAAAGGCAAAGGCAAAAGGCGTGAACTTCTACATGCCGGTTGACGGGATCGTTGCCGATGATTTTTCTGCCGATGCAAATTCAAAAATCGTCGCGATTGAAGAAATTCCTGCAGATTGGGAAGCGCTAGATATCGGACCGAAGACTGCTGAACTATACCGGGATGTCATCCAAAAGTCCAAACTGGTGATCTGGAACGGACCTATGGGCGTCTTCGAAATAGATAAGTTCGCCGAAGGAACAAAAGCTGTAGCACAAGCATTAGCCGATGCAGGCGATACATATTCCGTCATTGGCGGAGGGGACTCTGCAGCAGCAGTCGAGAAATTTGGACTGGCTGAACAAATGAGCCACATTTCCACAGGCGGCGGAGCTTCCCTCGAATTTATGGAAGGAAAACAGCTGCCAGGAGTAGTCGCCTTGAATGATAAGTAAGGTTTTACGGACCTAATATATCTAAGGGAAACTTTAAAACAGCAATCTTGAAAGGAAGTGTCAGCATGCGAAAACCAATCATTGCTGGTAACTGGAAAATGAATAAAACGCTGCCTGAAGCGAAAGCTTTCATTGAAAAAGTAAGCGGACTTGTACCTTCAAAGGACAAGGTTGAATCTGTTGTATGTGCTCCTGCCCTATTCCTTGGCCAGCTCGTTGATTTAACCAAGCAATCAGATCTTGAAATTGGCGCACAAAACATGCACTTTGAAGAAAGCGGTGCTTTTACAGGCGAAGTCAGCCCGAAGGCATTGCAGGATATTGGTGCAAAATACGTCGTTATCGGCCACTCGGAACGACGCGAAATGTTCAATGAAACAGACGACACAGTGAACAAGAAGACATTGGCAGCATTCCAATACAATCTGACTCCGATTGTCTGCTGTGGCGAAACGCTTGAACAGCGTGAAAATGGCGAAACAAACGAGTTTGTTGGCGGTCAGATCAAAGCTGCGCTCACCGGACTTACGGAGGAGCAGGTAAAACAAACGGTTATTGCTTATGAACCGATCTGGGCGATCGGAACAGGCAAGTCCTCCACAGCTGATGATGCGAACGAAACTTGTGCTCACATCCGCAAAGTAGTTGCCGAGCAATTTTCACCAGAAGTGGCGGAAGCGGTACGGATCCAATATGGCGGAAGCGTTAAGCCAACGAATATCAAGGAATATATGTCTCAACCTGACATCGACGGCGCATTGGTAGGCGGAGCAAGCCTAGAGGCAGATTCCTTCTTACAGTTATTGGAGGCAGGTAAGAATGAGTAAAAAGTCACCAACAGCCTTAATCATTCTCGATGGCTTTGCATGTCGGTCTGAGTCGAAAGGGAATGCCGTTGCCCAAGCGAAAAAGCCGAATTTCGATCGGTATTGGAGTAAATTCCCGCACGCGAATTTAACGGCAAGTGGCGAGGCGGTCGGACTTCCTGAGGGTCAAATGGGGAATTCCGAGGTGGGCCACTTGAACATCGGAGCCGGCCGTATTGTTTATCAAAGCCTTACACGCGTAAACCTTTCCATCCGTGAAGGCGAATTTGAAAGAAATGAGACCTTTCTTGCGGCGATCAAGCATGTAAAAGAAAAAGGCAAAGCTCTTCATCTGATGGGCTTGCTATCAGATGGCGGAGTTCATAGCCATATTGAGCATATGTTTGCTCTCTTGAAGCTTGCTGCTGAGGAAGGCCTAACGAATGTTTATGTACACGGATTCCTTGACGGCCGTGATGTTGGACCGCAAACTGCCCCTAAGTATATTGAACAAACGCTAGAAAAAATGAGTGAAATCGGAGTCGGTGAATTTGCCACGATTTCTGGGCGATACTATTCGATGGACCGCGACAAGCGTTGGGATCGTGTAGAGAAATCGTACCGTTCCATGGTATACGGCGACGGACCAACGTATTCGAACCCAATGGAATTGATTGAAGATAACTATAATAATGGCATCTTTGATGAATTCGTTGTTCCATCTGTGCTTGTACGTCCGGACGGTTCACCAGTTGCGACAATCCAGAACGAAGATGCGGTGATTTTCTACAATTTCCGTCCTGATCGCGCAATCCAGATTTCAAACACTTTTACAAATAAAGACTATCGTTCATTTGATCGTGGCGAAGGTCATCCCGAAAATCTTCACTTTGTTTGCTTGACGCATTTCAGTGAGACGGTTGATGGCTATGTGGCATTCAAGCCAACCAACCTGGATAACACAGTAGGAGAAGTGATATCCCAGGCTGGCATGACTCAGCTGCGCATCGCCGAAACAGAAAAATATCCGCACGTAACGTTCTTTATGAGCGGCGGCCGGGAGAAGGAATTCCCGGGTGAACAGCGGATCCTGATCAACTCGCCAAAGGTTGCAACCTATGACCTGAAGCCAGAAATGAGCGCGTATGAAGTGACGGACGCTTTGATCAAGGAAATCGAAGCAGAAAACTTTGATGCGATTCTCTTGAACTTTGCAAATCCGGATATGGTAGGACATTCAGGTATGCTCGAGCCGACGATTCAGGCGATAGAAACAGTGGATGAGTGCCTTGGACGCATTGTAGACCTGATTTTATCAAAAGGCGGAACTGCGATTATCACTGCGGACCACGGAAATGCAGATGAGGTAGTAACCCTTGAAGGCAATCCAATGACGGCGCACACAACAAATCCGGTACCTGTCATAGTGACGAAAGAAGGCGTTGAGCTCAGGGAAGATGGAATCCTCGGCGACTTGGCACCTACTATGCTAGAATTGCTGGGACTGAACCAGCCGGCAGAAATGACAGGAAAATCTTTAATCAAGGCGGATTTCAAATAGATCCAGCTTCATCATCAAACAAACATATAATATAAGGAGAGTGTATTTATGCCATTTATTACAGATGTATACGCACGTGAAGTATTGGATTCCCGCGGAAACCCAACAGTCGAAGTAGAGGTTTATACAGAATCAGGCGCATTTGGACGCGCGCTCGTTCCAAGTGGTGCTTCTACTGGTGAATACGAAGCCGTTGAACTTCGTGACGGTGACAAGAGCCGTTACCTTGGCAAAGGTGTGTTAAAAGCAGTTGAAAACGTGAATGAAATTATCGCTCCTTTCCTTGTTGGCGAAGAGTTCAACGTTCTGGACCAGAACGGCATCGACATGGCGCTAATCGAATTAGATGGCACTGAAAACAAAGGCAAGTTAGGTGCAAATGCTGTCCTTGGTGTTTCTATGGCAGTTGCCCACGCTGCTGCAGACTATCTGGATCTTCCTTTATACCAATACCTTGGCGGATTCAATTCCAAGCAGCTTCCAGTTCCGATGATGAACATCGTGAATGGCGGCGAGCACGCGGACAACAACGTAGACATCCAGGAATTCATGGTAATGCCTGTTGGCGCAGAAAACTTCCGTGAAGCACTTCGCATGGGAGCGGAAATTTTCCACAACCTGAAGTCTGTTCTTCAGGAAAAAGGCTTGAACACAGCTGTAGGGGATGAAGGAGGCTTCGCTCCAAACCTTGGTTCCAATGAAGAAGCACTTCAAACAATCGTGACGGCGATCGAAAAAGCAGGCTACAAACCAGGCGAGCAAGTAATGCTTGCAATGGACGCTGCATCATCTGAGTTCTACAACAAAGAAGACGGCAAGTATCACCTTTCTGGTGAAGGTGTCGTGAAAACTTCTGCAGAAATGGTTGACTGGTACGAAGAAATGGCTTCTAAATACCCAATCATCTCAATTGAAGACGGGTTAGATGAAAACGACTGGGAAGGCCACAAGCTATTGACTGAGCGCCTAGGCGGAAAAGTTCAGCTTGTTGGGGATGACCTGTTTGTTACCAACACGAAGAAGCTTGCTCAAGGAATCGAGCAAGGCGTAGGCAACTCTATCCTGATTAAAGTGAATCAAATTGGTACTTTGACAGAAACTTTTGATGCAATCGAAATGGCGAAGCGTGCAGGCTACACTGCAGTGATCTCTCACCGTTCTGGTGAAACAGAAGATTCAACGATCGCTGACATCGCTGTTGCAACAAATGCTGGCCAGATTAAGACTGGTGCACCATCACGTACGGACCGCGTAGCGAAATACAACCAGCTTCTTCGCATTGAAGATCAGCTTGGCGAAACAGCTCGCTTCAACGGAATCAAATCTTTCTACAACCTGAAGAAGTAATCAGAAACACCGGTTGCATGACGATGCTTCCGGTGTTTTTTTACAACAATTCGGCCAAGTATTGTGTCCATTGCGAAAGTGTGATAAATTAAACTTACTGTTACAGTTTTATCGGGAGGTACGTCATGCATACATTTTTAACCGTTCTGCTAGTGATTGTGAGCATTGGACTTATTGCGGTTGTTGTTCTTCAGTCAGGCAAGAGTGCTGGTCTTTCTGGTGCTATTTCTGGAGGCGCTGAGCAATTGTTTGGTAAGCAGAAGGCAAGAGGGCTGGATTTAGTTCTTCACCGAGTTACGGTTGTTCTATCGGTTCTATTTTTTGTTCTGACAATTGCCGTTACTTATTTTAAACTATAATACAAGCAATTCACCCGGCTTCCAACAAGAGGCCGGGTTTTATTGTGTACAAATAACCTACATATTTACAGGGAATCAGGGTATTTACAAATTAAAGTCTTTTAATTGAATGTTCCATGTATGTTTGTTAAAACTAAGAAAGAGATTAGACAGAGGGAGAAGAAAAATGCGAAAGTTAGTGCCAAGACCTTTTACATTTAAAGCTGGAAAAAGAGCGGTATTGCTGCTGCATGGATTTACCGGCAATTCTGCGGACGTCAGGATGCTGGGCCGATTTTTAGAAGGAAAAGGATATACTTGCCATGCACCTGTTTTTAAAGGACATGGGGTACCTCCTGAAGAACTTATACATACAGGACCTGCTGATTGGTGGCAGGATGCGCTTGATGGATACGAGTTCCTAAAGAGAGAAGGATATGAGGAAATAGCAGTTGCCGGATTGTCACTGGGAGGCGTCCTGTCCTTGAAGCTTGGATATTCCAAGCCGTTAAAGGGAATCGTGCCAATGTGCGCACCGATGCATCTGAAGACGGAAGAGTTGATGTATCGGGGCGTCCTTGAGTATGCGCGCGAATACAAACGACTGGAAGGCAAGCCGGTGGAGCAAATAGAGGCAGAGGTAAAGGCACTCGAACAAAAATCGATGGCCACCTTACAAGACCTCCAGGAACTGATCAAGGAGGTCCGGGGAAGCATAGACCTAATTTATGCTCCGACTTTTGTTGTCCAGGCGCGCAATGACGTGATCATCGATCCTGACAGTGCGAATATCATTTATGACAACATTGAGTCAGAACATAAGAAATTGAAGTGGTATGAAGAGTCAGGGCATGTCATCACCCTTGATAAGGAACGCGATCAGCTTCATGAAGACGTTTATGAGTTTCTTGAAACGTTAGATTGGCAAGAATAAAGAGAAAGAACACTAAATAGAAGGAGGGATTTATATGGATGAGAACATTAAAAGCCATATAGACAGGCTATTGCACCATATGAAAGATGAAGCCTATAAGCCGCTTACCGTCCAGGAACTAGAGAGTGCCTTTGGAATCGAGGACTCCTCGACATTCAAAGAGTTTGTCAAAGCACTTGTGGTTATGGAAGAGAAGGGCCTAGTTGTCAGAACTCGCAGTGACCGATATGGTCTTCCCGAAAAAATGAATTTAGTCCGCGGCCGATTAAGCGCCCATGCTAAGGGCTTCGCTTTTGTCATAACAGAAGAGCCGGGCATGGATGATATCTTTATCCCGCCAAATGAAACGGGCAATGCGATGAACGGGGACACCGTCCTTGTCCGTGTATCGTCAGACAGTTCTGGCCAGCGCCGGGAAGGCACAGTAGTGCGGATTCTTGAAAGAGGTGTCTCACAAATCGTCGGGACTTATACAGAAAGCAAACATTTTGGCTTCGTTATACCCGATGATAAGAAATTCACAAGCGATATCTTTATTCCAAAGGAAGCTGGCATGGGGGCAGTGGAAGGACATAAGGTCGTTGTAAAACTGACGAGCTTTCCTGAAGGACGAAAAAGCGCAGAGGGAGAAGTAATCGCCATTCTCGGCCATAAAAATGACCCGGGTGTTGATATCCTTTCGATCATCCATAAACATGGCTTGCCAATGGAATTTCCAGATGAAGTAATGAAGCAGGCGAATAATGCCCCAGACCAAATCAAGGAGAGTGAAATGGCCAATCGCCGTGACCTGCGCAATGAAGTCATTGTCACGATTGACGGCGCTGATGCCAAGGACCTTGACGATGCAGTTCAGGTGACGAGACTCGAAAATGGCAACTATCAACTTGGCGTTCATATCGCGGATGTCACCTATTATGTAACCGAGGATTCACCAATTGATCGCGAAGCAGAAGACCGTGCCACGAGTGTGTATCTCGTTGACCGGGTCATCCCGATGATTCCGCACCGCTTATCGAACGGTATTTGTTCCCTGAATCCGAAAGTCGACCGACTGACGCTGTCTTGTAATATGGAGATCACTCCAGATGGACAGGTCATAGACCATGAAATCTATCAGAGTGTCATCAAGACGACTGAGCGGATGACATATTTTGATGTCAATCGTATCCTTGTTGATAAAGACGAAGAAACCCGTTCACGATATGATTCTTTAGTGCCAATGTTTGAATTGATGGAGGAACTCGCTGCTATTCTTCGGAAAAAAAGAATGGATCGCGGCGCAATTGACTTTGATTTTAAAGAATCAAAGGTACTGGTCGATGAAGACGGCCATCCAACAGATATTGTGTTAAGAGAGCGTTCCGTTGCTGAAAAACTGATTGAAGAATTCATGCTTGCAGCGAACGAAACGGTCGCTGAGCACTTCCACTGGCTGGATGTGCCGTTCATTTACCGTATCCATGAGAATCCAAAAGAAGAAAAACTCAGGAAATTCTTTGATTTCATTACCAACTTCGGATATCTTGTCAGAGGTTCTGCAAATGGGGTTCATCCAAGGGCCCTGCAGGAAATCATTGAGGAAGTCCAGGGAAAGCCGGAGGAAATGGTAATATCAACTGTCATGCTCCGTTCGATGCAGCAGGCGAAATACTATCCGGAGAGTCTGGGCCACTTTGGTCTTTCAACGGAGTATTACACTCATTTCACATCACCAATCCGCCGTTATCCAGACTTAATTGTCCACCGTTTGATCAGGACATACTTGATTGAGGGCAGACTGGACCAGGCAACGAAGGAAAAATGGAATGCGGTGCTGCCGGATATTGCCGAGCATTCTTCCAACATGGAACGCCGTGCGGTAGAAGCCGAACGTGAAACAGATGAGCTGAAAAAAGCGGAGTACATGGAAGACAAGGTGGGAGTAGAATACGATGGTATCATCAGTTCCGTTACAAACTTTGGAATGTTCGTTGAGCTGCCAAATACCATCGAAGGTCTAGTACATGTCAGCTATATGACCGATGATTATTACCGCTATGATGAACGACATCTGGCGATGATTGGCGAGCGAACGGGCAATGTCTTCCGAATTGGTGATGAAATTACTGTCCGAGTCATCAAAGTGAACAAAGATGAGCGTTCCATTGATTTTGAAATCGTCGGCATGAAGGGCACGCCAAGACGTGAGCGTCCGGCTCAGCCAAAGATCTTCAAGACCGGCAGCAGCGAGAAAAAGCCGCGTCACGGAAAAGAAGAAGAGAGTAAGCGCGGAGGCCGGAGTTTTGGGAACAGCAAAAACGGCTCAAGCTCAAATCCAAAGAGCAAGAAGAAAAAATTCTTCGAAAACGCACCAGCTGCCAAACGTAAACCGAAAAAGAGAAAATAGGCAATGTTTACTGGAGAGCTCCTGACGAAGGGGCTCTCTGTTGTCCTAGCTCTCTTTTCGTTGTGGAGGAACACTTTATTTGCTAAAATTAGAGAACAGATAAGGGGGAAGTTTTTTATGCCAAAAGGTGAGGGAAAAGTCGTTGCCCAGAATAAAAAAGCAAATCACGACTATTTTATTGAAGAAACGTATGAAGCCGGAATCGTCCTCCAAGGAACAGAGATAAAATCGATTCGCAACGGGCGCGTTCAGCTAAAAGATTCATATGCAAAGGTCGATAATGGGGAGTTATTCTTATATAATCTGCACATCAGCCCGTATGAACAGGGAAACCGATACAACCATGATCCTCTGCGCACAAGAAAACTTTTGCTTCATAAGCGCCAGATCAACCAGCTGATCGGTGAAACGAAGGAAGCAGGCTATGCACTTGTGCCCTTGAAAGTTTACCTAAAAAATGGGTATGCGAAGGTTTTAATTGGTCTTGGTAAGGGGAAAAAGAGCTACGACAAGCGTGAGACATTGAAGAAGAAGGAAGCGGGCCGCGATATTGAGCGAGCATTCCGTGAACGACAGAAAATGTAGGCTTGTCTGCTGAGGAAGAGTGTACCAGTTGAAAAAAGGATTCAGTGTGTTATAATAATAACTGTCACCAACGAGTGACAACTTAACTTAATGCTCGGCTTAACCGAGTTCTCCTAACGTCTGTATCACTGATACAGCAGCCTTTTCTATGGGGACGTTACGGATTCGACAGGGGTAGTTTGAGCTTAGGTGGCGAGTCGAGGGGATCGGCCTCGTTAAAACGTCAACGCCTATAACTGGCAAACAAAACAACAACCTCGCTTTCGCAGCTTAATACTGCATAGCGGTTCGCCCCTCCATCGCCCATGTGGTAGGGTAGCGGACTCACTCTAAGTGGGCTACGCCGGATTCCACCGCCTGAGGATGAAGGAAGAGAACAACCAGGCTAGCTGGCCGGCCGCCTGTCGGTAGGCAAAAGGACCAGCGAAACGCCAATATGCCGACTACACTCGTAGAAGCTTAAGTGCCAATATCTTTGGACGTGGGTTCGACTCCCACCGTCTCCACCAATACATATGTTGGTGGATTTTTTATTTTGTGATTTTACCCATTATTTTGCCAGTATGGCAATGATATGCTTCAATAAACTCTCGGCAAATATATGCTTCATATACTTCAATACTTCAAGAAGACTGTAGTAAATCTACGGTCTTTTTTTTTCCTAATTTCGGTAACCCCCTATAAACTAAATAAATCAAATTGAATATTGGGATTTAATTCAGCGATTTAAAACAATTCTTCATAAACAGTTGCTGGGACTCCCTTATACTTATCATTTACAACATAAAAAAATTCATTAATTGGACATAATGGATCCCAATGCGATTTTAACCCAGCAAAAATGCCATTAAAATGTATCCAAGTTCTATTAGGGCATAACGGACCACATCAAACGCAGCTGTATGCTACTGTAATCTCACTGACTGAGTTCATGATAAAGTCCGCAGCTTGATTTAATACATCATAATCCAAAAAACTTATTTCTTCATTTGGTATAAAAACTATATGTCTATCATGTCATCTTCACATAACTCCATAAATGTAACTTCTAAATTGTTAGACATGAGTTTCAAATAATCTTAATAGTCTTGAAGGATTGAATATTAAAAAAAATAAGCTAAGAGTGGATCGTTTGGTACGGCTTTACCATTTGAAAATTCAAGTTGTGTTTAATCATTACTTTAGAGAGTTTAGTTTGTAACAAAAAAAAGCGTTAGTCATTTGACTAACGCTTTTTCCAATTTAATATGTTAAGTTCTCTCGACGCTATCACAAACACATATGATGCACGCAACCTTTTAAACGACACTTATATAGACAATCCGGATTTTGAAAAAAGTTAAGTTTTAACAATTTGACTCCTGTTTGCGCAAATTGCCGAGCATCAACAAAAACCAAGAGTGGATGTGGCACCTATGGGGTATTGAAAATCCGAATGAAACTAAACTAACAGTCGTTGGTTTTCACAGAGAAACAGGAACTGTTCATCAAATTCTAACAACAGGCTGGACGATAGAGCTCGGGGGAGAGAATAATGGAGCAGATGCACACGCGCCATCAAGCGTTAGCAATTCAATGGCAGGAAAATGGGCAATATTACTTTATGTTGATGGAAAATTATTCGATGTATTAGTCTATAACATAAAGGAATAATTAATAAGTAAGGGGAGGACGTTAATAGAAATGTTAATGTCCTTATTAAGGAAAACTCCTATAGTTTGTGAAGGTTCGTACTTAAACTATAGGGTGCGAGAACACAAAATCGACGCTAACAACGTCGCTTTTGCTTAGAAATATTTTTGGTAAAACTCCTGCCTTAACCTTCCGCTTAGCTGGGCATATATTCGAGTTGTTTCACTCTTCTCGTGGCCCAAGAAGACTTTGTATGACTTCAACAGGGGCTCCGTTATTCAACAAATGGGTTGCATAGCTGTGTCTGAGTTGATGAGGATAAATTTCTTTATCAATGGCTGCACGAGCTGAGATTTGCTTTATGACATATCGCATTTGGGCAATACTCATCTTTGAGGCAACAGCTCTGTCACAAAAATGGCAGGATCGGCATCCTTACGCTCATTGATGTATCGCTTTAGCCAGATTTCTGCTCTAATATTGAAATAGACTTCACGTTCCTTATCCCCTTTCCCCCTTACAATGGCTGAACGGTTGGACCAATTAATACAGTTGCGTTCCAGCGAAACAATTTCGCCAATCCTGCATCCTGTCGAAAACATAAATTCAAACAGGTCTTTTTCCATTGGACTTACGCAAGCCTCACGCAAAAAGCTCGCTTTCCTTTTCGGTTAAGAATTTCGGAATTCGTTTTCCGACCTTGGGTTCCTTTATCTTTACTGCGGGGTTATGTGTCATATGGCCATCTTCGTGGCACCAGCGGAACAGGGATTTCATAAATCGTATCCTGTGTGCCATACTGGACGGCTTTAAGGCCGCCGCTGAATGATTAAGGTATTTCTTCAAATTTGCAGTGCTGATGGAGCCAATTTCTGCATCCTTGAAATACAGAACAAGCAACCTTGCCTGAATGCCATAGGCTTTGATTGTATATGGGGAAAAGCCCTCGATTCGTTTGTCGGCTGATATGTTTCCCACGCCTTTGATAGTAACAACCTAATTCCTCCCATTATTTTCTCTTTTAAAAGGAATTATTGCCTGGTTTATCGAAATATACACTTATTCAACAAAAGAAGCAGGTTAGTGGAATAAAGATATTCTATTTTTTCTAATGGCATAACTTGGAAAAGTTCTAGTAAAAGGAGAAATGATAAAAATGGATAATTGGTTGTTTGTTTTCATCATAACTTTCATTGGGAGTTTTGTTTTGGTATATGGAATTGGATCTATTATTGGTGGAGAAAATATTGAATTCATTTATTTATTTTTGTTTATTGTTCAATTTTCCTTTACCACGACAATACTATTTCAGATTCTTCATAGATTGAAACAGGTAGAAAAAAAAGACTACCATAAAGAGTAATATTTAATTTTTCAAAAAATGTGTGAAACATTCGATTGTTTAATCTTAAGGAACTCCTTGTGGGTTGGTTTAGGAAGAGAAAAGGCACTTTTTCTTAAATTCTTATGGAAGAATAGGTTAGAAAACGGTGCCTAATCTAGCAGGATTTACGCACCGTTTTATTGAATTTCTAATGAAACTAATGGTGCAAATGGAGAAAAGGAAATTTAGTAAGACTCCATATGAGGAAGGTGAAAATAGATTGAGTGGAATAGAATATAGAACTTCCTCTGCTTTTGATTTGTTCGATAAAGGCGAGTATCTAAAAGCTGAAAAAATTTATGATGAATGCCTAAATGAAATAGATAAAAATTCAAGTGAATATAATCAGGTTTTACACGCAATGGGATATGTGAAATCACATCTCAACAAATTTGCAGACGCACGGGATATATACAAGGAATTAAAGAATTTGGCAAAGAATGTCGAGGAAGAAGCAATTGCAATTCATCAAATGGGTATGGTAGAAAGAATGGCTAAGAATTATGAAAAAGCACTACACCATCTTGATAAAGAACATAGATTGTTAAGTGATTACGGTTTGGATAACTACCTTAAACTATCTGCTAATTTTTATGAGCGAGCTTATATTCATTTACTAAATTATGAATTGAAAACTGCGGAAAAATTAATGAATAAGTGCTTGGAATATGCTCAACTATGTGATGATAAAGTTTGCCTTGGTTGTTCTTATAGAGGTCTTGGGGAAGTTTACAAAACTAATGGAAACAACATATTTGCAACAGAATGTTTTGAAAGGGCAATAATGGCATTTAGGGAAGCAAACGACCAAATTGCTGTAAGGGAAATTGAAGCCTTAATGAAATAGTTCTTATACTAACGGGGTAGCAGCCTATATTGAAGCTAACTTTGTGAATAAATGTACTTAAACATAAGGGGCAGGATTATTGAACAAGGAAAATCATCGTAGTATGGAATTATTAAAATTGAAAAAGGGAGGGAAATAAATGAACTTTTATAAGATTTTAGGAATTGTACTTATTATTATATCTGGTTTAATCTATACGTTGGAACGGGGATTTACTGTACTTTCTACCAGTATTGTTCGTGCAGGGTTTTACTCTGGAAGAATGACAGGTGAAGTTCCAAATGTTGAGGCGAGTGGAATCTTAGATAATTTTTATGTTCCACTTTTCCTTGCTTTTGGTGTATTACTTATAATTTATTGGTTTAAGAGGAAAGGATGATTTTCAACCAACGGGTGTGAGTGTTAAGTAGATAGAGCTGCGGCAGCACTTTTTGTTAATTCAACTATAGAAGCAGTTTAGTTGAAGATACGTCCCAATATATTTTCTATAATAAAAATAATTCGGGATATTAATGTTGACTTCTGGGGAATTAATTATTGAATAAACTATTGGTAATTATCAAACAAATGCGATGAAGAGAAAAAGTAAAATGATATTGTTTTTCATCAGAGAGCTTCGGTAGCACTCGTTATCAATGTCACAGTATAAGAGTAGAACTGTTTACTCCGTACTAGCTGAGACAAATGGTGTGAGTCATTTGTGAAATAAGGTGGTATCACGTGGTCATTCAAACCTCGTCCTTAACTATTAAAGTTAAGGCGAGGTTTTTTGTTTTTAATAATAAATTTTATTGGAGGCTTTTATTAATGACCTGAAATATTCATAGCTCCACGAAACCTCATGGGTAAATTTTACAATAGGTGAAATTTTGTAGATTATTTTAAAATTTATACGTTGCCACCAAATTAACTGAATATTTTATCGATAATATTCAAATTTTGGACAGACTCCCCCCTTAACCGAAAAAACTATTTTTTTCAGTTGTGTTGAGCAAAGGCTAATCTAACAGATTATTCTATCTGGAGTTTTTGAATTTGACCCAATACGTTCCAAAAGAATTTCTGATATACAAAACTCGATGATTTTAAAGTGAAATGATCTGCCTGATTTCACTAGTCTACTGGCTACTTTGATTATTCGAGTACGTATGGTATCAATTTGCATCGTCTTTTGCCCTTCTGGAAAGCAAAGGGTTCGTAACCAATTGGTTAAGTTATAACCTAGAAGAGTCAACATCATCTTAACCTCGTTAACCATGTAAGAATGGCTATTCATTTTATCAAAATAAAAGCCATTTTTAGCTTCCTTGATGTAGTTCTCCATCGTTCCTCTTTTTTGATAACCACGGACGATATCTTGAGGGGAAGCCCATTCGAAATTGGTGACAAAAAAGGAGTGGGTAAAGAATAATTCACCCGCAGGTCGCACCGATTGGATAATGACCTTTCTAGGTTTTGACCATGATTTTGCTTGGTAAATGCTTTCTTCAAAAAAGTATTCTGTTTTTGAAACGTCTACAGGTGTAGAAGAAGGATGATATTCTTTCGCTAGACTCTGTAGTTGAGCATTTGATTTTAAACGAATAATGTAATAGACGGATTCCTTTTCGCATAATTCATATAGTGCTGGAACAGCAAATCCACTGTCTCCACGTAGGAACAAACTCGTTTCTGGGAATGTTTCGTTGTAGTGTTCAATCAAGGGTTGTATAAATTCTACAACGCCATTGGAAGTATAGACATTACCAGGACGAAGCTTGGCCTTCAAAAAGTCACCTGTGACACCATCAAAGGCAACTAAAGGATGAAAGCCCATTGTTCCATAATGCGAATTGTAAGATGAAGATTCTTGTTCACCATACGTATCGGAATGGGTAGAATCTAGGTCTATGAATAGCGTCTCTGCTTTTCGGAAGCCGTGAATTTTATCAAGTAATTCTTGGTTAGCTTGATTTAAGTGATCGATCGACTTTTCATCAAACCGAGGGTAAAAACGAGATAAGCTTGGTTGTGAAGCAAGTGCCGGTATACCAATAATTTGTGTAAAAACGGGATCTTTTGTTAATTGGTCCGCAGCGTCATCTTCGGCATACCCAGCAATCATTGATAAATCTTTTGGCGTAACAAGTTTTCGTTTGAATGAAGATAATAAGCTCTTGAATCATTTAGTTCTAAATGTTGAACCAGAGTTTTTGAAAAGCCGATTTTTTCATCAAATTCTCTGAAAAGAAATTCACCCGTGTCGGAGGAAAGAGAACCTCCATCATTTGACAATTTAATTTCACGATTGAAATCAAGCGTTTTTTGCGTTAAAGTAGCCATTATAAGAATCCTTTCTGTGGTTATTTCGTTGTTGTTTTAACCTTATCAGAAATGGATTCTTTTTTCATTTATTTAGTGCAGATTAAATCAGGCAAGAAAGCCTAGAGTACTGGAATTTAAGGCCGATTCTTAATTACTGTGAATAATTCAGGACAAGATATTTCTTTAATCCTTCTGTGTCGACACTATCGATTTTCTGATCATTAAAATAACCAATGAGCAACTTCGCTTGGATTCCATATGCTTTTAAAGTATAAGGTGAAAAGCCTTCTATACGTTTATCAGCTTTATAGGATTTCCACGCAGTTGATAATAACAAACTAATCCCCCACATTTAATTGGAATACTAAAAGGAATTATTGCCTGTTTTATAGAAATTAAGACTCAAGGTATTCAAAAGTATAGAAGATTTATTCCAAGACTATTAGTATAGATAACTAGATAGGTAAGGAGATTTAGAAATGACCTACTGGGAAACGAAAACAATTCATACCGCACGCGGTAACTTTGAGGTCTTTGTAAAAGGAGAGGGTAATCCAATTTGCGTCACTCATCATTATTCAGAGTTTAATCATACTGGTGATTACTTTGCAGATTCTTTGACAGAGAATAATACGGTCTACCTTGTGAATTTAAAACAAGCCGGTAATTCAAGTAAGGCTGATGAGGCTCATGAGTTGAGTATGTTTGATGCTGTATACGACCTTGAAGCAATCCGAGAGGCGTTGGGGTATGCCAAATGGACATTTGCAGGGCACTCGACAGGAGGTATGATAGGAATCATCTATGGCATTCATTTTTCTACGTCGCTTACTTCACTAATAATTGTTGGGTCGGCTGCCAGGAAGTATGCTAATTCATCCTCTGAGTGTATCTATCATCCTGACCACCTACACTTTGAGCGAATGCAGCAACTTATTGAGACTTTAAAACGCTCTGATTTGTCACCTAGTGAAAGAGAGCGTTTCTCAAAAGAGAGAACGCAACTGTCTCTATTTCACCCGGATAAGTATGATGAATACTTTTCTTTAGGCATACATAAAAAGATGTCTGCTCCAAGAATGAACTTTTTTATTAGGGAAGAAATGATCTTTGATGTAACCCGTGAGTTAGAAAAAATTTCAACTAATACTTTAATATTGAGTGGCCGATACGATGTACAATGCCCGCTTTCTTTCTCCGTAGAAATGAATGAGTTAATACCAAAGTCACAACTATTTGTTTTTAATGAAAGCAATCATTACCCTTTCCTTGAAGAAAAGTCGTTGTTTAGACAAGTCATTTCAACTTACTTAAAAGAAACTATTTCTTATTGAGCTATAGGGACAGTTTAGTTCAAAAAGGAAAATACTAATTGTACAAAGGAAAATTCAAACAGTCACTTTAAGAGCTATTCTGTTGACTTTTATGATTAATTAGAATATTTTAATATTAACTGAACCCGCCACGCCTCTTAATAATGCGGACCAAGGGGTCATTTTTTTTTCAAGGAGATAATGTAAATTGGCTCTGGATAAAGATTAGGCTAGCATCAAACCACCTACTACATTTAATGGACAAATGGAGTAGTATAAAAGAAAGAGAAATTATAAAATAACTAACAAACATAAATCTAGTCCTCCAGATTTATTCGATATATGAAAGGTGTAAATAATAATGAACAATCCAATTTAAAATTCCCCTATATAAGACAATTTTCATTTCAGAAATTGGGGGACATGAAATGAACTTGAATAAAAACTTTTCTTTATTACTATTGGGTCAATCGCTCGCTAATATTGGCGATGTATTGTATATGGTCAGTATCATCAGTACGATTTTTGTATTAACGGGCTCGGCAACAGCTTCCTCATTTGTACCATTTACAATTACTTCTTCCATGTTTATATCCAGTCTGTTAACACCACTTTTGGTGGGGAAAGTAAATCTTAAATGGTTAATGGCTGGATCCCAAATTGGAAAGACTATTCTGCTTTTTATTCTGGGGTTTATGTTAGTGGGAGTTACAGCATCAAATTATTATTTGATTTTCTTAATCATAGGATTGATTGCTTTACTAGATGGAAGCGCAAATCCAATAAGGCAGACATTAATTACATACTATGTTAATCCTAGTCAATTAATGAAAGCCAATGGACTTGCAGAAACTGTTACACAGATCATACAAGCAGTGATGTGGTTCATAGGGAGTTTATTCTTAATTATTATGAGCTCACAGCAGCTGGTATGGTTAGCAGGAGGTTTGTTTATAGGAGCAAGCATCTTGCTCAGCCTTTTAGAAAATGTATCTGATAATAGAGTTGAGGCTGCTAAAGGGAAATTTAAACAGATTACGGAGGGATGGGTAACTTTATCTAACACTCCGGTATTAAGAAAGATTGCTTGGCTAGACTTCTTTGAGACAATCGCAGGAACGGTTTGGATAGCAGCCATACTCCTTGTGTTTGTTAACGATGCTTTAGAGGTTGGTGGACAGTGGTGGGGATTTATTAATGGTGCCTTCTTTATAGGATTGATTTTAGGAAGTGTTTATTGTATTAAATATTCTTCTATCATTGAAAAGAAATTGGGGACCTTTATATTTATTGGTTCAATCCTAAGCTCCTTAGTCACATTACTATTTAGCATAAACAGCATACCAATCGCTGCACTCCTATTGTCGCTATTTGTAGGGATTTTTGGTCAAATTAAAGGCATACCTCAACAAACAGTGATACAAACCAGCGTTACAAAAGAACAGTTATCAACGGTTTATACTTCGTTAGGGGCTATCGGCACTGGAATCTTTGGCGTTGGCTCTCTTGTTATGGGACTGTTAGCAGATTTACTGGGAATAAGAATCGTGTTTATGATCTCAGGAATACTCCTTGCAGTTGTCAGTTTAATTGTTTATAAAAGTAAGCACTTGTTTGTTAGGAATATAATCGAATTTGAATAATGAATGATAGAGTGGGACTGCGGATCATCTGTGGTCCCATGCTTTTATATTTGTGCTTTAAGGGGCTGAAAAGATGGAGGTAAAGAATTCACAAAGCAATTCTAATTCATTGGCAAGAATAAAAATTGTAAAAGGAGAAAACTTTGTAACTATAGAAGATACAAAAATTCTGGCGAATCAAGAACTAATTGAACTTATAACATATCTGATGGGACAGTCATTTATAAAAAACTGTAAAAATGTAAATATACTGGTTAATAGTAAATTCAACAAAGAAGTAGACTCTCTTTTAATAGAAAATGGGTTTAAGTTACATGATGAAAATGTTACTGTCCATAAGGTGTTAGATGATTCATCTAAGGTTGAAAACGGGTTCTTACTAAAGGATTTACACGAACTTTCGGTAGCAGAGTTTAAAAGGGTTTGGGAGGAATCTATGAAAGGATCATTAAATGCACCTTCTTCGCTAGATGTTGACGAACAAATGCGTAGTGTAGAGTTGGAATTAGGCCCCAACTATAAGAAATCTTGTATTATTGCTTATGATAAGGGAAATCCAATCGGAGTAATTATGCCCCATATAGAACCTGGGACTTCAGAAGAAGGAAGGATATTTTATTTTGGCATCATTCCAAACGAAAGAGGGAAGGGAAAAAGCAAACTTCTTCATCAGCAAGCATTAGAAATATTAAAAAATGACTTTATGGCCACCCATTATATTGGCTGCACTGGTCACAACAACCTTCCAATGCTTAAAACATTCCGGAATAATGGATGTACAGTTATAGAACAAAATAAGGTTTTCAAAAGGGAAAACTAAAACTTAGTGAAGAGTTAAGGGAGAGTTGATCAGGAAGGATTTATGTACTTTTTTGTTGAATTCCTTATTAAGCTATAGGAGCAGGAATATTTAATAAGGGGTAATGGATTTTTATGGTAAAGTTGTAGTGGGAGAGGTTAATTTGAAACAAAAAACATTATTTTCTATAGTTATTTTATTTATTTTTATTATTATAACAGGTGCATGTAGCGTAAAAGAACAAATTAACGTTGAAGAACAAATTATGAAACGAGTGCCTTTTCCTAAATCCACCAATATTCTTCATATTGAAGACCATAAGGGTGGTAAAATGATTTTATATAAAGATAAAAGTGGTTTTAGAGCTTCTTTTTATAGAGAAAAAGATGATTACTTTCAAGGTACATCAAATGCTGAATTGAACCCACATGATGGATTCGATTGGACAATGAGCAATATGTCAGGTATGGCTATATTTGCTGGAATTATTACAGATGAAAAAATAACAAAAGTGATTGTGAAGCAAAGGACAGTCGAACATCAAGCAGAAATAATTGATATCAATGATGGTAAGAGACATTGGTTTACTACATTTGATGAATTAGAGGAATCGCTAAATGGTGAATCTGATCCACTTAAAATTGAAGCTTATGATAAGGAGGGAAATCTCTATTGGAAATCAGGAGTTTATGGAGATGGTTTGTTTGAAGGAAGAACAAATTAGCTCCTACTCATTACTCGCTAACGGGGGCAATAGTTGAACAAAATTACATGATCGACTGCTCTTTTTCCTATTGTGCTAACGACGCAGAAGAGTTAATAAGGAGGGGAGATTTCTGAAAAAGATATCGTATTTTATTATATTAAGTTTAGCTATTATTCTAGTTCTATCTGGATGTGCTTCTCAAAAGATAACTGAGGATGACATAAAGAATACCGCTATTACAGCTATTATGCAACACGACGATATTAACAAAAATGAAATAATGATTGAAAAAATTGATAATGTTAATGAGGGTGTTTGGCAAATTTTGTTTCAAGAAAAGCTAAATGGTAAATGGGTTTCTGGGGGTAATGGTAACTATTTTCTTGAAATAAAAAAAGACTCTAATGGTAACCTTAAAGCAGACTTTACGGAATATAAAAAATAGTAACGTAAGATGCTTATTTCAAGTGTTTTAATATTTATTTAGTTATTGTTCTTTTTTCATTTTTTCAGTAATGGGTAGTATTAGTTAAAAAGCCAATAAAATAAACACAAAAAGTAGCTCAGCTTGATGTTGGCTACTTTTTATATGGCAGAAGGCACCACATTTTGCGGTGCAATTAGGTATACATTTTAATGTGTAAATAATGGTTTTTGCGATAGGAAACGGAACCCGTTAAAAATAAATGGTCCTTTTCAGATACTATTTTTTTAAATGATAAGGTACTGTAGTAACAACTACGTTCCTGCGGTAAAGCAGGAAGGCGCGAATTAATAAACTTGATTGATTATGAAGTATATTGTGCCATCCCTTCTTAGGAATAAATTGTGGGATGATCACCGTTACTTGATAATTTGCTTCCTTAGCCTTATGTTCAACGGTATCAACGAATTTGGTGAGGGGGTTAATAATACTTCTATAATGAGAGTGTAAAGTCACTAGTCTAATATCAGGTTGCCATTTTTTCCACTTTTCTTCAAACTTCTTTTCATCATCTCGTTCAAAGGAAACATAAACTGCAAGGATCTGGTCAGCAGACAAGGCTTTTGCATAATTTAAGGAGTTCTCCACCACATGCGTTAAACCAGCCACAGGTACAATGATCACATTTCCTTCAATCGGCGAAGAAGGCTCGCATGTAGTTAATCGTAACTGATCTCCAACCGCTTCATAATGTTTTCTAATACGATGAAACAGCCAAATGATGAAAGGCAAGAAAAGTAGAATCGACCATACTTGTGTAAATTTTGTTAAAAAGAAAATGAGAGAAACGATAAAGCTGATGAAAGCACCAATTGTATTAATAATAAATTTTGGCATCCATCCTTTAGGCTTTTGACGAATCCACTTAAGCATCATTCCTGTCTGGGATAAGGTGAAAGGAATAAACACACCTAACGCATATAAAGGGATGAGATGCTCTGTTTCCGCTTGAAAGGAAATAATTAATAAAATGGACGCAATCCCAAGTATGATGATGCCATTAGAGTATCCCAATCGGTCTCCTCTAACAAGAAACATCCTCGGTATGAATTTGTCTTTCGCAAGGTTAACCGCCAACAAAGGGAAAGCCGAATAGCCTGTGTTTGCTGCAAGGATTAATATCAAAGCGGTAGTTCCTTGAATGAAAAAATACATGTAATTCCGTCCGAAAGTCATTTCTGCTATTTGTGAGATGACTGTGACATCTGCACTTGGAATAACTCCATAATAATAGGCTAAATAGACAATTCCTGAAAAAAGTAACGCAAGTAATCCACCCATCGCCATTAATGTTTTCGACGCATTAACAGGGGAAGGATCTTTGAAATTTGGGATTGCATTGGAGATAGCCTCCACTCCCGTTAAGGCCGAACTGCCAGAGGCAAACGCTCTTAAAAGGATGAACAAACTAATTCCTGCGACGGGAGTGCCAATTGGTGAATGTAAAGTGGGCGGAATCTCACCAGTGGCAATATTATAGAGCCCCACAGCAATTAAGATGAATAAAGCGAGAACGAATAAATAAACGGGATAGGCTAAAATGGAAGCAGACTCTGTTACCCCTCTCAGGTTAAGTACGGTAAGGAATATAACAAAAGCAATAGCTATTCCTACATTATGGCCATGTAAAGTCGGGAAAGCAGATGTAATTGCATCGGTACCTGCTGAAACACTTACAGCGACTGTTAACACATAGTCTACCAATAAAGACCCACCGGCAATTAATCCGGGCAACATGCCTAAATTATTTTTTGAGACAACATACGCTCCTCCGCCATGAGGATATGCATAAATGATTTGCCGATAAGATAATATTAACGCTGTTAAAAGGAGTAAGACCCCGATTGCAATCGGAATAGAGTACCAGAACGCTGTCATACCAACAGTAATTAAAACAATTAATATTTGTTCTGGGCCATATGCAACGGATGATAAAGCGTCAGAAGAAAGGATCGCTAATGCTTTCGTCTTGTTAAGTCTCTGTTCTCCTAGTTCAGTAGATTTTAATGGCCGTCCAATTAAAAATCGTTTTAACATAGGTAACACTAAATTCACCCGCCAAATTAAATTTTATCAAATTATTTTACCCTGTTGCGAAACGTTGTACTCTACATCGAGTTTAAGAAAGCAAAAATGCCTACAAGCCATAAGAAATAGACCTGTAGACATGATTTTTTGTCTGCAAGCTCCACTTTCCTTCTCAATTGAACGCTTACGAGGTTAGCTGTCGGATTCGGACCTTTGAGTAGCCCTACCTAAAAAGGATTCACCCCCGGATTCTTTAGAATCCACATAACTGGTTTCCCCGTACCAAAAGGTTTCAGCGAATATAGAAATAGGAAACTGTTGATAATAATACTCCTGCAGAATGTAAAAGTAAATAAAAATTTTAGATTAACTGATCAAGGATCAGGCTATATTAATACTGTTGATTCGCACTTCTTTTGTCATGTTTTACTATTATAGGATAAAGGAGGGAAGCACTATGCTTAAAGAGAATCGTCCTTTATTATCTGATGAATTTTTAGATGAAATTGCCAAGGAAATTAATCAGGAATCTGAGGGTCGAATGCAGGAACAGAGGGAACAGCCAAACGCTCAGTGAGAAGTAAAAAGCCATTCGAGTTATAAATTTTGCGCTGTCTGAATTGTGGATTTCATTTATTCCACGTTGTTCGTGGGTTATGGTTCCAAGAACAACGTGGAACTCCTATTACTGGTTTACACCCTCGTCTGTTACCATTTGTTGAATTTCGTTCGTAGTTCCCTTTGTATTTCCTGCATGATTCTGTTTTTCAAGTTCCTTCCGTTGTTGCGTGACGGATGGAGATTCGATTTTGTTGTCGGTCGATTTTTCTGTATAGTTAGAGTCCACCTATTCTTCCTCCATTCTTTTTTTTAAAAAAGATTTTCAAATCGGAAAATCAACCTTATTATAAGAAGTTTTATCCTTCCTTATACATAGAAATCATCGGAAATAAAAACCCACTAGTAATTTTTCCCTGAATACTTGCTCTATCGGTGCAGATAATAAGCTTCGGAGTTGTTTTTTAGGCTCTACATCAAATGGAGGAGGGCGTTCACATGTTTCAAACTAATAATAGCACCAGTGTTCAGCAAATTAACCAAAGCCGCCAGATTGCTCAACAGCTAATCCAGCAAACGCAACAAGCAAGCATGGTATATCGACAATTGATGCAGCAAGAACAACAAAACGCTCAAATGCTGGATCATTTACAAAGTCGCGAGAAACAAGCTGTTAAAACAATAGAACAAGCCTTAATTGGACATGATCAAGCGATACAGCGCTGCCAAGAAGTGATTAATCTCTGTAATCAGCTTGAACAGGGAGTAACATCACAGCTCCATACCCAACACACTATGGATCCTATGCATGGATACCAGCCCTATAATCAAAATCAGGCACAAGCTTCTTTTAGACAACAATAAAAACGAGGAGGAGTTGAACAATGAATAATACACAATATCTTGCACCACATGAAACATACGAGCTTCATGAGCTGCTTACCTTTAAAAACAATTGCCTAACCAAAGCTGCAACAATGAGTACGTTAGTTCAAGACCAAGCCTTGAAAAGTATTCTCGATCAAGATGTTACGAAGTCAAAACAACAAATTCAAGGGTTGCAACAATTTATTACGAATAGAGGTGAGCAATGATGAATGAAATGATACAAAACATGACTGGAATGGGTGCAATGACAGAGCAAGTAGTAGCAACGGATTTCCTTCTTACTGCAAAATCAGGAGTTCAAAATTTTGCTGTAGCACTTACAGAAACAACAACACCAGAAGTGCGGGAGACATTAAAGCAATATTTTAATGACGCAGTTGATACGCACGAGCAAATTTTTAATTATATGGTTAGTAAAGGGTATTACCATCCAAATAATCTGTCTGAGCAGCTGACTGTAGATTTAGAAGCCGCCCAAACCGCTATGAACATAAAGTAATACAACAACTTTTTAAATCCAAGAAAATGGAGAGCCCCTATCATAAAAAGGGGGCTCCATTTAGTGTGTTCGCCAATCATTTGATCATTTAGGGTTTCTATTTACGATTTAGGGTAAAGGTATAATGAGAGAAAATGAATAATAGGGGTTTTCCCCTATGGATTGAATATTAAAACAATGAAATAATAACTAAGTAATAATCATTATAAAAAAGGAGTTGTTATCAAATGGAAGAAACAACAAATTCCGAAAAGGTAATTAGCTTACCGCGAATCGGAGACAAAGCACCAAAATTTAAGATTGAAACTACTCACGGAATGATTTCCAGTGAAGATTATAAGGGGAAATGGTTTATTCTTTTCTCTCATCCTTCCGATTTCACGCCTGTTTGTACAACTGAGTTCATTGCATTCCAAGAGATTTATCCAGAGCTGAAGGAACTTAACACGGAATTGATTGGTTTGAGCATTGACAGTGTCCATTCACACATAGCCTGGGCTCGAAACATTGAAGAAAATTTTCATGTGAAACTGGAGTTTCCTATTATTGCTGATTTAAATAAAGAGGTAGCCGTTAGTTACGGTATGTTAATGCCAGAGGGTGGAAGTACCGAGACGTCAAGAGCGGTATTTGTAGTAGATGGAGAACAAATTGTCCGAGCTATCATTTACTATCCGTTGAGCACTGGACGAAATATGCAAGAAATAGTTCGTCTCGTAAAGGCATTGCAAACAACAGATGAACATCAAGTAGCTACTCCGGCAAACTGGAATCCAGGAGAGAAAGTTATTGTAAAACCACCACGCACGCAAGAAGAAGCCGAAAACCGCGTCAATAATTCTGATTATGAATGTGTAGATTGGTATTTTTGCAAGAAACATATTTAAAAAAATGGCTGGATAGGATAACTCCTATTCAGCTTTTTTTATAGGATCTTTTAACCACCTGTTTAGAGAAGCTTGTTTTTGGTTATAAAAAATCATATTGTATTTTTTATTATATAACTTCAAAAAAAGGTGGGTTTATGTTGGAGAGTTATTTAAAGACGGCAGTGGGAAAATCTGTGCTAATGGATTGGTTGACAACTGTGGATCACAAAAAAATTGGAGTTATGTACATATTTGCGGCTGGTTTTTTCTTTTTATTGGCTGGTATCGAAGCAATATTAATTCGAATTCAGCTAATCGTACCGAATAATGATTTCTTATCCGCGTCCACTTATAATGAAATGATTACTATGCACGGTACGACGATGATGTTTTTTGCTGCCCTTCCGATCTTGTTTGGCTTGATGAATTTTATTGTGCCGTTGCAAATTGGGGCAAGGGATGTAGCTTTCCCATTTCTGAATGCATTGGGGTTTTGGCTGTTTTTCTTCGGCGGAGTTTTGCTAAATATTAGCTGGTTCTTCGGTGCCTTGCCGGATGCAGGCTGGACTGCGTACTCATCACTTGCTTTAGATAGTGCTGGAGTGGGAGTAGATTATTATTTGCTTAGCGTGCAAATTTCTGGCTTTGGGACCATCATAGGTGCTATCAATTTCCTGGTTACGATCGTTAATATGCGTGCTCCAGGAATGAGCTATATGAGAATGCCTTTATTCACGTGGTCAACTTTTGTTACGTCAGCTCTTATTTTATATGCATTTACGACATTAGCTCTCGCCTTGTTTCTGCTGACATTTGACCGGATCTTTGGCGCTAAGTTTTTTGATCCGGCAGGTGGGGGGAACTCGATCATTTATGAGCATTTATTTTGGATTTTTGGACATCCTGAGGTGTATATATTGCTGTTGCCTTCCCTGGGAATCATTTCCGAAGTAATCAGTACGTTTTCAAAGAAACGAATTTTCGGCTACTCTTCAATGGTGTTTGCAACCTTCTTGATTGGCTTCATTGGGTTTATGGTGTGGTCTCACCATATGTTCACGACTGGATTAGGACCGATTGCCAACACGATTTTCGGGATCACAACAATGGCCATTGCGATTCCTACTGGGATTAAAATCTTTAACTACCTGTTTACGATGTGGGGCGGATCTATTAAGTTTACGACAGCGATGCTCTTTGCCGTTGGTTTTATCCCATCCTTTGTTATGGGAGGGGTAACTGGGGTGATGTTGGGTGTTCCGGCAGCTGACTATCAATTCCATGATACTTACTTTGTTGTCGCTCACTTTCATTATGTCATCATCGCTTCTGTCGTTTTTGGAATCTTTTCGGGAATCTTCTATTGGTATCCAAAAATTTTCGGAAAAAAACTGGACGAGAAATTAGGGATTTGGCAATTCTGGTTATTCTTTAGCGGATTTCATTTCACTTTTTTTCCGCAGCACTTTCTCGGATTATTTGGAATGCCAAGAAGGATTTTTACGTATTTGCCAGGGCAAGGGTTCGAAACTTTAAATATGATCAGTACGATCGGTGCGATTGCGATGTTTGGCGGATCTTTACTATTAATCGTGAATATTGTTAAGACGGCCAGAGCAAAAGCAGTGATCGAAAATGACCCATGGGATGGAAGGACATTGGAATGGGCTATTTCTTCTCCTCCGCCCGAATATAATTTTGTCCAGGTCCCACTTGTCAAAAGCCTGGATGCTTTCTTCACACAAAAATATGGCGGGAAGAATGAAGGCTTCGTTGACGCCGAGCCGGCAGGCATGATTCACATGCCGAATCCTTCTATATTGCCATTATTCATAGCCCTTGGATTATTTATAGCCGGATTAGCGATCATTTATCATCAGTTTATTATCGCGGCAATAGGGATTCTCATTACCCTTCTATCAATGTTGACTAGGTCGGTAAAAGACGATCATGGTTATCACATAGAGGTAAAGCAAAAGGATGCAACACCGCAAATAGAAAGGCCTTAAGGGACTGTTTTGCTATTCCGAATTCAGGATATGAGGGGTATTCCAATGATCATAAATTCCGTTCTTGTTCTACTATTCAATTACTTTTTTGTGTTAAGTACTTAGATGTTACAAGGATTAAACAGAAATCATTGAGAATGACTTTACTATTGATCATGATGGTTCTCTCGAATAGTGTATTGGTGATTTTTTTTACGGACAAAATAGATGTTTCCTTGTTAATGATTGCCGAGGTTATTGTATTTGGAATTTTGGCCCCAGTTTATTTATTCTATTTGGATAAAAATAAAATCTTAAAGATGTTATGGCGATATCGGGAAAGGAGAATCGCTTTCTTTTTCTCTTTTCCTTTTGTTTCCCTTCTGCTTTATTCTGGGCTATTTCATGCTTTTCATTTTTACTTGATAACTGGAAATGAACCAAAAACCCTCTCTATTTTGGTTTCCTTTTATTTATCGATGCTTTTGTCCACGCTAATGTGGTACCCGTTCATCTTAAACTTAATGCCTATTATTCCAGATTGGAGCTATATTAAGAAAATTCTCATGCTCTGTCTCTATTCTAGTATAAGGGTGTTCTCATTTGTTCCGATTTTATTAAATGGAGGTTCAGCGAAAATTCAGTTCATTGCTGCGATTTATTTTGGGGTCGATCTTCTTATCACCACAATTGCTTTGTTTTTTGTCATCAAGAATGCCTGTAATCAAGAGGATCAAGTGGATAAACGGAATTACTGGTATAGTGATGCCTAAAAAAAATGGGAGCCTAGTTTATCATCATGAAATTAGGAAAAAATAACGGCTCCCACTATTCCTGAAGCGAGAATTACGAGGACAGGATGCACTTTATAATATAGAAGGGCGAACAAGGAAAGGGCAAATATACTTAATAAGATCACCATTTGCCATGAAAATGTACTCGCGATCAATCCATTCGAAATCGCGAATTTTATCGCAGCAAACAGGATCAATCCGGTCACTATCGGACGAAGACCGTAGAAAATAGAATGGAAGAGCGGACTCTGGTTAATTTTATTGAAGGAAACTGCGATGAGCAGGATTAGGATAAGTGATGGAAATGTTATCGCTATGGAGGATACAATCGCACCGGGAACCCCAGCAACATGATATCCCACTAAAGTAGCACTATTGGAAGCAATGGACCCAGGTGCCATACCTGCAACAGCAATAATATCTGTATATTCAGACGTAGTGAGCCAACCGCGCTTAGTGACTTCTGCTTCAATAACAGGGATCATGGCAAATCCTCCGCCAAATGATATAACCCCAATAAAAAGAAAAAGAAGCGATAAATTAATTAAAATCATTTAGATGTCTCCCTTATTTGTTTATTCTGAAAGTGTGTTTTTTCCTCTCGCTTTTGTTGGATTTTTTTCTTAACTGTCATTGTCAGGATTCCGGCAAGGGCGCCAATGAAGATTGCTAGGATCGGATTAAGGTGTAAAAACAGCAAGGAAAGCAGGATCAAAAAGAATAAGATGAACGTAGGTTTGTCAATAATCGAAGTGCGGGCAACCTTGATTCCTGCATACGTAATCAAGCCCACAACTGCGGCACGTATCCCTAAAAAAGCCCCCTCCACTAGCGCATTATCCTTAAATAAAAAATAAAGCGAACCCAACAGCATAACAATTGCCGTGGTTGGCAATAAAACGCCGATCATCGCGGCCAATGCACCTAAAAAGCCCGCGAGCCGATACCCAATAAAAATGGCCGCATTAACGGCGATTGCTCCAGGTGCGGTACCAGCTATTGCAAACACCTCCGAAACTTCTTCAGAGCGTATCCATTTTTTCTTATCGATAATCTCCCGTTCAATTAACGGGATCATCGCATATCCTCCGCCAAATGAAATTGGTCCAATTTTAAAGAAGACAACAAATAACTCAAATAACAATTTCCATTTCATATTGTTCTCCTCTCGAATAATTGATTTTATTTATAGTGTAACACACTTTTGACCATTTTGGTTAAAAGTGTGTAAATTTTTTTCAATGAATAAAAACGAGCGATTTTTGCAAAATAAACAGGACCGTAAATGAAAGGGAGGAAAATAAAATGCAGCTTTCCACACATGAATTGTACCAATTGAATGAATTAACAATGAGTTGTGTGAATTCATTAACAAATATGGCTTACATGTTACATCATGTTCAAGATCCAGAATTCAAAACGATCCTAGAAAGGCATTATCCAATGCATGTTAGGGATTACAATATGAAGGTGGAATTTTTGAATAAACTGGAGGGGCCAACAAAAACACTTCCTATGTTAAAAAATATCGCACATAACAACGCCATTGCTATGAACAATGTCAAAACTCTGCCTATTCAGCCTAGGACAGAAATAGAAAACATGAATGATCGTGAAATGGCAACTGCCTATCTGCTGACTTTAAAAAGAGCAGGAAGAGAATATGCCTGGTCAGCAATGGAAATGGTCCATCCTGACATCCGCGCATTTTGCCAAACGGCTTTTATTATGAGCAGCTCACACGCCTATGACGTATGGCAATATATGGTGGAAGGAGGCTATTATCCGGTTCGTCAAGCTTCAAGTGAACAAATAACCGAAATAGGTGCTATGTATGAGATTGTGCCAGAGGACAGTGATCAAGTCCAAGCGTTTTTCGCGCAGGAACACAATCCGGAAGTGGAAAATAATACTTTTCTTTCATAAGGAAGGGCAAATGAAAAAAGCAGGCCAGAACATTTATCCTTCTGGTCTGCTTTTTGAATCAATACTTTTTTTTGATCGCTTTTGTACCGAGTTTCACATCATTAGTAAATAATTTTTCCAAATCATATGCGGGGTAATACCCATTGCGATACATAAATTGGAAAACCTTTTCCTGGGCATTGATTGCTTTTATTAATTGGTTTGTCAGGATAACCCTCAGTTCATGTGTGGCAGTTTCTGTAATCGCCACAGAGTAATTCCTGATGGATGTCTTTAAGAAAATTAATAAATCAGCTGAAAAAAAACTAGTATCCAAGTCACGGGATTCATAGTTGGTATCGTTTGGAACGAATTGATAAAAAGGCAATAATTCGGTTAGATTTTGTTCCACAGCCAAAATAACTTCCTTGTACAAACCTTTTAATTGTTGATTAGAAACATTTGGATATTTTTGCTTCATGCTAACTAAACAGGTGGATTGAAACACGACAATTTCATGTAGTTCAAGTGATTCATGCCAAGCCAATGTTGCTGTTTGCTGATAATCCATAGTCATTTCCCTCCTCGAATTATTACTTTTCAAGGATTTCAGATATGATTCGCTAGATTTACCGATTCATTTGAGGCAACTTACTTTTTAAAAAAAGACTGGAGAGATAACGATGTCCATAAAGATGCTGTTTCCCCCTACGACTACGAAGGTGAATATGTTTTCGAGTCCAAGAGTAAATAGAGAAATTAAATCTCGAACAAAACGGAATATTGAGCAATATACCGAAAAAAGTGACGAAGACATTAAGGCGAGAATCAAAGAACTTGATTACGAGTGGGATACAGAGCGGACACTTGAGGTTAATTTCGCGCTTATTGTTATTGTGACAACGTTTATCGGGGCGATAAGAAATAAAAAATGGTCTCTAATTTCCACAATTGCAGCAGTGTTTATGCTACAGCATTCTCTACAAGGGTGGTGTCCTCCGTTATCGGTGATCAGGAGGCTCGGCGTCCGGACTGCAACAGAAATTTTAGAAGAGAAAGAAGCGTTAAAACGGGTGCTAAATCAAAGAGGATAATAGGTTGTTCATAAAATAAGAGCCAATCTGCGCACGACCCGCTCGGATGTCTCCATGCGCAGAATTGGAGTCTAAGAGAGCATGGATCCGCTAGCAGCTTATCAACAACGAAAAAGTTTTAGATTTTTTCGTGATAGATTTGAACGGCTGCTCCGATGGCGGTCGTTTGCTCCCCAAAAGAGTTCATGCGGATTTCGAGAATGTCATTGCTCTGGTTGATACGATTCTCCTGAATCGCTTTCTTCACTTCCAAATAGTAATCTTGATAGGCATGAACAAGCTGGCCATCAAGGACGACAATCTTTGGATGGAGGATTTTGACCATATTTGCAATTCCGATTCCTAGGTACAGTGCGGAGTTCAAGATAGCTTCTTTAACAATTGGATTATCATTGCGAATTTCGCTAACTAAGTATTCGGCGATATTTTCAACGGGTTGGAATGATGGAAGATCATTTGTCTTGATGGAATCCATTATGGCATCGAATGTGACATAAGTATTTAAACATCCCTTTTTTCCGCAGGAGCATGGTCGGCCATTTATCGCTTCAATGGCGATATGACCATAGGAACTTGCATCTCCATCCTTTTTATTCAATAAACTCCCTTCCTGAATAAAAGAACAACGCAATCCATATCCGATCGTGCAATATAAAATGCTTTCCACTCTAGGATATTGGAAGTAATACTCAGCAAGAACTGCCAAATCAGCACCATTATTTAGGGAAACTGGTACTGATAAAGCACCCTCGATAATATCCTTAATCGGCACATTAAGCCAACCCTCTGCTGGAAACGCCTCTGGATTTAAAATCATTCCTTTCTCCCTGTTCAAAGGTCCGACAGCACCAATTCCGATACCGATAAGTTGATCCTTGTCCACTTGCTTTTCGGCAAGCAATTGTTGAATTTGCTTTTGAATTTCCTTCATTGTTATGTTAGGTGTATGAAGCCTTGTAACGATGAACCGTTTCTCGCCAACAACTTGAAACCGCAAATTAAGCAATAATACCGTTACATGAGATCTGCTGATGGCAATGCCGAAAATATAACCAGCGGTGGGGAGTATTTCATACAACACGCGCGGCCTGCCTCCATTTGGGTCACTTAAGCCACTTTTCCGAATTAATCCCATCGTCTCCAGCTGATCAAGCATCCTATTCAAAGTCGATAATGGAATTTTGAATTCAGTCTGCATATCGATTTTAGAAGCAGACTTATGACGATGGATAAACCGGTACAAACTCTTCGTCGTATTCATTTTTTCGTTTTTTTGGTTCATCAAATCCTTTAGCATCCTTGAATTCCCATCCTTCATCTTTATTTCACGATTGTCTGTTGAATTGCTAGGTGGATTCACCCTGCCGCATCTGATTCACAAGGAGACTAAGCGGGTTATCTTGAAGTTCTTCAATAAAAGTCCGGACAAGAAGATTGTTTTCCATAAAAGGAGAATAAAGATAAGCAAATTTTCGATGGAAATCAACCTGTTTTGTAAATTGGACTTTCCCCATATATCCATGTAGGAGCTCCCTTTCAATCATAGTGGAAGAAAGTAAGGACATGCCTGCTCCATGAATGATCGCTTCTTTGATGCCCTCATTGCTATTAAAGACAATCGTATGTTTTTCCCGAAGCTGATTGCTGGATAAAAACTGGTCCAAATAAACTCTCAAATTGGAGCCTTCTTCGCGTTTTATCCACGTTTGGTCTTGTAATGATTGGATGTCCACCTCCTTCTTTACAGTTAAAGGATGGTCACAATTGGCAACGATAAATAGTTCATCGCTGAAAAAGGTTGCTGAACGCAAATCAGGAAAACCGATATCCCCTTCAATGATTCCTATATCTAATTCCAAAGAATTGATCCTTTCAGCAACATTATTGGTATTGCCGATTTCAATTTCTAAATTCATGTCAGGGTATTTTTGGGTTAAACTGGATAATATTCTAGGCAGGAGATATTCTCCAGCTGTAAATGATGCCCCTATCTTTAATACCCCGCTAATCGTTCCTTGCCTCTGTTTTATTTCCTCATTTATTTGTTCCACTAAGTGAAGGACTTGTTTAGCTTTCTCATACAAAATTAAGCCTTCGGGTGTAATTTTTAATTGTTTGGTCGTCCGCCAAAAAAGTTTAGTTTGCAATTCCTCCTCTAAATTTTTTATGTGCAAACTGACACTTGGCTGGGATATGAGCAGTTTTTTGGAAGTAGTTGTAAAATTCTTTTCTTCTGCTAAGGTAAGAAAGATTTTAAGTGCTTCTAAGTTCATTGAATTCACCCTTTTATAAAAAATACTAATAAGTAATATTAAATATTAATATTTAACTTATAAACAAGAAATGTTTAATATGGGAATTGGAATCATTCTAAATAAAAAAGATTCTCATTACCATTAGAGGAGGGGCAGTCATTTTGAAAAAAATAATCACAGGATTAAAGGCAGTTTCCATTATCGTGTTTGCGTTCGGGATCTATCTAATAGTCACCCATTATTATAACGGAAACAACTCAGAATTAACATCAGCACCGGCTGTACCAGCAATGAGCAGCGCAGATGAAGAAGAAAACGCTGACTTGATCAAACGCGGAAAAGAACTGATGATCCATACCGACACTGAATTACCAGAAAATGTCGGGAATACGATGTCATGTATCAGCTGTCATGCCAGTGGGGAAGAAGCAGGTTCGATTAACTCGCTTAACTTGATCGGCGTGTCCAAAACATATCCTCAATTCAATGTCAGAGATGGAAAAATAGTTTCACTTGATGAAAGAATTAATGGCTGCTTCGTTAGGAGTATGAACGGCAAGCCACTGCCTGAAGACTCTACTGAACTGAAAGCGATGGTTGCCTATATAGACTTTATTTCTAAAAATGTTCCAGAAAAAGTAAAAGAGCGGGATTGGGCGCTTCAGAAGCTAGAGGGAGACTTGCCTGAACCAAATATTGAAGAAGGAGAAAAATTGTTTAATACCGCATGTATCAGTTGTCATGCAACAGATGCGGCGTCTGAAAACGGTTTAGCGGTTTGGGGAGACGATTCTTACAACGACGGAGCAGGTATGAACCGGATTCGGACGATCGGTGCCTTTATTAAAAACGATATGCCGAAAGCCCAAATGGGAAATATCAAACCAGGAAGCTTAACAACCGAACAAGCCGTTAATCTAGCAGCCTATATAAACTCCCATGATAGGCCGTTTTTTAAAGATAAGCACAAGGACTATCCGGGTGGACAAATTCCAGATGATTTAATGTATGAAGTGGATTCCATGAAAGACATAAAGAACAAGGACAACGAAAAGTAAAGGAGGAGAAAACATGGAAGATATCATCGGATTTTATCCACTGTGGTATGTACCGAATTTTGGGTCGAATAATATCCTTGCGATAACTGCAGTGGTTCATGTACTGTTTTCTCACATGTCAGTAGGTGCATCCTTCCTATTAGCCTATTTGGCTACTAAATCATATAGAGAGAAAAAGCCAGAAATCATGCTCTATGTGAAAAAATATATTTTTACCTTGCTGATCACATCCTATGTGATTGGCTCGATAACAGGGCCTGGTATATGGTTTGCGACTACTGTTGCAAGTCCAAGAGGGATTTCTGCGCTCATTCATAATTTTGGCTGGGTATGGGCTGCAGAATGGGTTTGGTTTGTAACTGAGGTAATCATTATTTATGTCCTGTACTATATTATCAACAAAATTGATGCAAAGTCTTATATGAGGCTCACTTGGATGTTTGCAGCTGCATCCTTTATGACACTCTTGGCGATTGTCGGTATTTTGTCTTTCATGCTGTCACCTGGTGGTGATGCGTGGTTTACTTCAGGAAGCGCCATGGATGCATTTTATAACTTGAATTATTTCCCGCACGCGTTTATGAGGGCAAGTTATATGTTTGCGTTAGCTGCCTTAATGGGAATTGTCATTTCGACGAGACTGGAAAATCAAGAGTTGAAATCCAGTATATACCGCGTTATGTCGATGTGGGGGATTGGCGGAATAACGTTTGGCACATTGTTCTATCTGCTCTACATTCAGACCGTACCACAGCGGTCTTCAGAAATTTTGGATTATGCAATCACAGACATATTTAAGACATCTTTATTCTCAATGGTCATTGTTACAATCACTTTTTTCATTATTACGTACATTACCTCAAAGAGAGTGAAGCGCGCCACTCCAGCTATTTTGATGCTCCTGTTTGTTTTGGCGCTTGCGCTTTATCCAGAGGAGAAGATTAGGGAAACAATTAGGAAGCCTTTTGTTGTCGGAGAATTTATGTGGAGCAACCAAATTATTGCTCGGGACATACCTGCTAAAAAAGTGAAAAGTGAAGTAGAAACGATTGACAAAAACGGATTACTAAGTGTAAACCCGTTTGTCCCTGAGTCGATGAAGACGATAGAAGCGGATAACAAAGTTGATGCCGGACGCACGGTGGCGTTATTGCAATGCTCGGCCTGTCATAGCGTGGAACCGAATGGCGCGAGATCATTGACAAAAAAGATCGAAACGTTAACCGATGAAAAAATCATCTATGACTTCTTAGAGGCGCGGCTTAGCGGTCATCCTGAATTAGGTGGCGCGGCGTATATGCCTAAACTAGTTGGAACGGAAGAAGAGAAGCAGGCACTGGCAGCCTTTCTTGCTGATGTTAATAAAAAAAGACTGGCTGAAGAGAGCCAAAAAGCACAGAACTAAATAGAAATAAAGGGGTGAGCGTTCTGGATACACAAATGATGCTCGAAAGCTTACGTTACCCAGGTGGGGTGGATTTTTATCCCTGGGTAATACAGCTTCTTATGGTGGTAACTTGGACTTTTCATATGCTTTTTGTGAACTTACTGATCGGTGGACTTGGACTTGGCATCTATGGATTTTTTAAAAAGGATGCAAATTGGAATATTGCTTCTATTACGATGACACAGGTTGCAAAAGTGTCCTTTTCATTAGCAATTGTATTTGGGGTAGCGCCATTGCTTTTTACTCAAATCATCTATGATGGACCATGGTATACAGCAAATAATCTTTCTGCTTCCTGGGTAATGGCTTTTATTCCTATTTTGATAGTTTCTTACTATATGTTATATGTATTTTATTTCAAAAATAAATTGGGAGCGAAAAAAAGCACTGCTATTTTTCCGATTCTCTCCATCCTCCTAGTGGTCGCTGCCGGTGGAATCATGCATATTTTCAGCTATCAAGAACTTTTCCCTGAAAAATGGGTCGATTGGTATACGAGTAACGGGACAACGATGAACACGGATGGTTGGAATATTTACGCTTTCAACCTTCCTAGATATTTGCTGTTCTTACTGCTCTCGTTCTTCATAACGGGAATGTTCATGACGATCTATAGCTGGTACTACCGGAACAGAGAAGATAAGGACCAGGAATACTTGCAGTGGTTTGCAGGCAAAGGATATAAAATTTCCTTGATTAGTGGGATTTTAACCTTTATTGACGCATTGTATTATTTTAGCTCAGCCGGAATCATTCTCCACCCGCTGATTTTAATGGGGCTCGTATTCATCCTGGGCAATATAGTGTCGATTTATTTGTCAAGAAATAACCTCGTGAATTTTAGCCGATTAAACGGAGTACTTGGTCTTATCAGTATTCTGTCTGTTTCGATTATGAGAGAGACGGTAAGATTTGATACTATGCAAAAATTCAATTCAAGCATTTATGATTACAAAACAAATATCGATTCACTTGCTCCGATCTTATTTTTTGGTACGTTAGTAGTTGGCGGAACATTGATCACGTACATGCTGACCCTGGCTTACAAAAGCGGGAAAGCAAAGGAACAATATGCCGGAGATCAAGATGAAACCATTAAAAAACAATGGAATTTTTCCGTTTTCATATACTTACTATATATATCAGTGTTTATCGGAACAGGAATCATCATTATCAGCAAGAATTACTTTTAAAAAGGGAAAGCTGTCATCCACAAGAAGGGTGACAGCTTTCTTTTTTTTAGAATGTGAAAGTGCCTAGCCCCCTCGAGACGCTTGTCCAGCGTCGCCTCCATGAAATTCGTAACTTTCCGCGTGAGAGATGCCGTTATGGAGGGGGAAATGCACGCAAAAGTTCATCATTCCGCCTGATAGATGCCCTTATGGAGGGGGAAATGCTCGCATAAGGGTATCATTCCGCCCGATAGATGCCCTTATGAAGGAGGAAAGGCACGCAAAAGGGTATCATTCGACCTGAGAGATACTCTTATAGGGGTAGAACTGCTCGCAAAAGGGTATCATTCCACCAGAGAGATACCCTTATAGAGGGGAAAATGCTCGCAAAAGGGTATCATTCCACCAGAGAGATACCCTTATGGGGGTGGAACTGCTCGCAAAAGGGTATCATTCCATCAGAGAGATACCCTAATAGGGGTAGAACTGCTCGCAAAAGGGTATCATTCCGCCAGAGAGATGCCCTTATAGCAGTTGGTTTAGAAAAAAACGAAACATATAAAATTTGGGGAGTTATGATTTCCAATTAGCTATAGCTCTGTTGATTGGAACGGAAGACACTCGACTCCTGCGGGAGGAGGCTCACCTGTCGCCCCGTGGAAAGCGAGTGTCTGGAGTGGAGATCAACAGACCCGATGATAGGCCAAACCAACCGGGCATATTTTGCCCGTTTTTTCTTGAAAGATACAAAAGTATAAAATTCACTTCGAGAATTGTCTAGCTCCAGCGCCTAGCCCCTCGAGCCGCTTCGGTCCTGCCAATGAAGTCAAAGAACGACTTCACTGTCAGGCCCTCCAGCGCTTGTCGGGGCTGACCAAGGCGCTTGCGCTTTTCTTGGTAGAATCTAAATTAAATATTATCCTTATCTGGGTGTGCGAATGTTCTTTTTATTGGAATTATAAAAACATAGGGGGAAGCCCCTATGGCAAATGTATAGGGTTTTCACTATTATTAAGTTGTAAACACAGTTAATCGAGAAAGGGAAATTGGGGAGGTTGTTTGCATTGAAAAGTGAATTCAAAGTAGTCATTATCGGTGGAGGTACTGGTGGAATTTCTGTCGCCTCTAGGTTGTTAAGAAATTTGCCAGCACTTAAGGGTGAAATAGCGATTATTGATCCATCTGAATTCCATTATTACCAACCATTATGGACATTAGTGGGTGCAGGGGTATCTGATAAGGAAGTTACGAAGCGCACAATGGAATCGGTTATACCGGATGGTGTTGTTTGGAAGAAAGAAGAAGTTGTTGACATCATACCAGAAGAAAATCATTTGAACACGAAAAATGGAAGCGTTATCAAATATAGCTATTTAGTTGTTGCAGCAGGGATTGAAATTCATTGGGATGGTGTGAAAGGGCTTAGAGATGCTTTAGGGAAAAATGGTGTGACTAGCAACTATTCCTATCAACACGCGGATTATACTTGGGAGTTGATTCGTACTTTTAAAGGAGGGAATGCCGTTTTTACCCACCCTGCAACGCCTGTGAAATGTGGTGGTGCCCCTCAGAAAATTATGTACTTGGCAGATGATTATTTCAATAAAACGGGAGTTAGAAATCAAACAAATGTCATCTTTGGCTCCGCTAATCCTGCGATCTTTGATGTAGACGTTTACCGCATAGCATTGGAAAAAGTAATTGAAAGGAAAAAAATCGATGCTAGGTTTAGAAAGAGCTTAGTAGAAATCCGCGCAAATGAAAAAGAAGCTGTATTTGAAGACTTGGATACGAAGGAACAGGAAGTCGTCCCGTATGAGATGATTCATGTATCGCCACCAATGCGATCCCCTCAGTTTATCAGGGAAAACGCCATTTCAGATGATAATGGCTGGGTCGATGTCCATAAATATACACTTCAGCATAGCCGGTTTGAAAATATTTTCGGGTTGGGGGACTGCAGTAATTTGCCTACATCGAAAACTGGCGCTGCGATCCGGAAACAGGCACCTGTAGTAGCTGAAAATGTAATCTCGCTTATGAAAGGTGAGATGCTCGAAGCAGCGTATAATGGATACACATCTTGTCCGCTTGTGACAGGTTACAAAAAATTAATCTTAGCAGAATTCGACTACGATAAAAATCCGATGGAAACGATGCCATTTAATCAGGCGAAGGAACGTCATAGTATGTATATCCTCAAAAAAGACTTTCTGCCGATTTTATACTGGGATGGTATGTTAAAAGGAACCATGTAAAGGAAGGGGGAAGACCGCTATGGCAATATCAGAATTCAAACAGGAAAAGCAAAGACCTGAATGGGTGTCAGAATTAGAACAACCAGAGGTTCAAGCCTCATTAGCTGATTTAGTAAGAAAAATGCCGGAAATTCAGAAGACTTACCAATCGCTTGAAGACATTGTTTTGTTTGCTCAGGCATTTCTACAGGATCGCGAGTCAATCGATAGATTAGAAGAGAAGATAACGCAGTATAGTATAAATGAAGAAACGATAAAATCACTCGTCACTCTTATGGAAAAACTCCCTTCGATTGTTCGAGTAGTCGAGCAATTAGAAGAATTAACCATTTTTATGAATAGCGTGTTAAAGGATACGGAATCAATGGCATATATTTCCGGGATGCTTCATGAATACGTGGATCCTTTCGTAAAAGAAGGCGAAAAGGGCATGAAATTAGTAAATGAGATCAAGAAACGAGCAGAAGCAAAGCATCAAACATACTCGCTGCTAACCATTATGAAATGGTTAAAGGATCCAAGCGTACAAAAAGGATTAGGTTATGTACATGCCACTTTAGAAGTGTTATCAGACAATAAGAAATGATTATAATGGAGGAATAAATATGTTATTACGTTATTTTTATGATGAAAGACTGGCACATGCATCCTATTTAGTCGGCTGTCAAGCCACTGGTGAAGCGATAGTAGTAGATCCAATGAGAAATATTCAGCCTTATTTGCAGGTCGCTGACCAGGAGGGTTTAAGGATCGTTGGGGCACTTGAAACACATATACATGCTGATTTTGTGACAGGTTCTCGGGAGCTGGCAGCGAAACTTGATTCTACACTTTATTTATCCGATGAAGGCGATCAAGATTGGAAATACCAAAACCTCGAGTCAGTGAACCATAAGCTATTAAAAGATCGGGACACGTTTAAAATAGGAAATTTATTGTTTGAAGTGATGCATACACCTGGTCATACACCTGAAAGCATTTCTTTTTTGCTAACAGACAAGGGCGGAAGCGCAGATAAACCAATGGGTATGTTTACGGGTGATTTTGTATTTGTCGGCGATGTGGGCAGGCCGGATTTACTGGAGAAGGCAGCGGGGATGAAAGGAACGTCTGAAGATGGAGCAAAACAGATGTTTCGATCATTAAAAAAATTCAGAAATTTGCCTGATTATCTGCAAGTATGGCCTGCTCATGGGGCTGGTAGTGCATGCGGCAAGGCTTTGGGAGCAATTCCTTCCACTACAGTCGGATATGAAAAACAATTCAATTGGGCATTGCAGATAGAGGATGAACAAATTTTTATTCAAACCTTGCTGGAAGGCCAGCCGGAACCACCGAAGTATTTCGCAGTCATGAAGTCTGTAAATAAAATAGGACCAAAGCTGCTTCAGGAGAATCCAGAACTTAGCCGAATCAACTCCAATCAGGAATTATCGGAGTTGATCCAATCCGGAAGGCAGGTACTCGACACCCGTGATGCTGACTCTTTTGCTGACGGACATCTTCCTGGAACAATCAATATTCCTTTCAATAAATCTTTTACCAACTGGGCAGGCTGGTTGATTGATTATCATAAACCTTTGTATATACTAATAAGTAGTGAAGATGTTCTTGATGAACTGATGATTTCCTTGCATTCGGTCGGAATCGATTATATTGTCGGATATGGCTTGATTGGCCAATTTCTAGAAGGAAATAGCAGCTTAGAAAGCTATGTAAATGTAACCCCAACTGAGGTATATGAACAGATTAAAAATAAGGAAGTTTATTTGGTCGATGTAAGGAACCGGTCAGAATGGAATGATGGCCATATCGATGGGGCGCAGCATATTATGTTAGGAACATTGCCTGACAGAAGAAATGAAATCCTCACAGATAAGCCAATTATTGTTCAATGTGGGTCTGGAGTGCGTTCTGCGATCGGAGCAAGCATCCTTCAAGCGAACGGAATGAAAAATGTCTATAATTTATTGGGTGGTTATACCCGTTGGGTTAGAGACATTAAAGAATAAATGAGTGTCATCAAGCCGTATGAGGCATCGGGGTCGGTTCGCTTATGAACGGGCCCCGAATCTTTATACCGGGGTGAGAAGGGCGATTTGGATGGAAGAATTTCAACTGGAACAAAAATATTTAAAGCAAATTTTTGAAAACATTCAAGATGGGATTATTATTATGAATCAGGAGAGGAAAATTTTATTGATGAATCCCTCTGCTGAACGGTTAACGGGCTGGAAAATTATCGACAAAGTCCCGTATTGTTCTTTTTGTGAAAATAGGAAGTTGAAGAATAATGAAAATAAATGTTATCTTATCGAGAATGACGAAGTTCCTTATTTTTTATCCGAAATGCCTGCCTATCATGGTAAAAAAATTAACGTCGAAATGAGTACTGCACTCATGTTCCATGATGTGAAAACTGGCGAAAAAGAGTATTTGTTAGTATTAAGAGACCAGGATAGAAAAGAAATGGAAGAAGAAGCTAGAATCTCCAAGCTGATGATCAAGAAACTGATTGAAGCAAAAGAAAATGAACATAAAAGATTGGCACAGGAGCTGCATGATGGAGTTGGGCAATCATTATTCACCATTTCCGTTGCTTTGCAGGCAATTGAATCCTTCGTTGCGGAGCCAAGGCTGCACACATATCTCGGAGAAGTCAGAAAAGAATTAGATAAGGCGATGAACGATGTTAAGTCCTATTCGTATCAACTGCGGCCGCAAAGTCTTGACCGATTAGGGCTGGTTGCAACAATTGAAAGCTTGATATCAACGATAAAGCTAACCAATAAAAACCTTCAAATTGTGTTCAAAACGAATATTCGCGATCGGCTAAGTCCAGCAATAGAAATCAATTTATATCGAGTGGTTCAGGAAGCGATCCACAATATTATCAAGTACGCTTTTGCAACCAAAGTGGAGATCGTTCTTGAAAGGGATTGGGAAAAACTCAGTCTCAACATAAGTGATAATGGCAAAGGGTTTGACCTTGCAACAAGCAGGAATGGCGGATTAGGGCTAAAGCATATGAGTGAGCGAGTTAATCAATTAAATGGAGAATTCTCGATCGATTCACAGATAGGAAAAGGCACGTTCATTGCTATATCGATTCCAATAGGGGAGGGGGGTCTGTTTTGATTAAAGTACTGGTGGTGGATGATCATATTCTTATTCGGAAAGGAATCATTTTATTATTGGAAGCTTATTCGGACATCGAGGTTGTCGGCGAAGCAGGAGATGGAGAAGAGGCCATCATCCTAGCGGCGAAAACCAATCCAGATGTGATTTTAATGGATATTTCCATGCCAAACGGTTTAGACGGGTTTATGGCATCGCAAGAAATCATGCATCAAAACAAAGAGACAAAGGTCATTTTATTAACGATGCACGATGAAGAAGTATACTTGAGGAAAGCCATCGACATTAATGTTCAAGGGTATATTATGAAAAAAAGCCAATCCAGTGAATTATTTGAGGCAATCACCACAGTTTATAGAGGCAATCGGTATTATAAAGCAGGTATTCCTTCTGAACAATTAGATAAATTATTCGACCTTAAAGGAGAAAATGACGCATCCGTTTTGACAATCAGAGAACAGGAAATTGTTCGCTTTGTGATTTTAGGCTATACAAATAAACAGGTGTCTGAGAAACTTCATATCAGCCCGAAAACGGTAGAGAACCATAAAGCAAATATTATGACGAAATTAAACTTAAAAAATAAATCTGATTTGATCCAATATGGATTGAACAACTATTACTACAATCTTTAATGCTGCTCCTTCTACTATGTAGGAGTTTTTTTACGATTTTCATAAAAAATAGCATTAACAACGTAAATACAGTGGAAATGTTCACAAATTATTCAAATTTGCGAGAAGTATAGGGGAGTGGCCCTATACAGACAGAATCAGTCATCCTTTAAGATAATATTAATCTCATAAATATTGTGAGAAAATGAGGATGAAGATACTCAAGCAGGCCAGTTACTGAATTTGTCAGTTTGGGATGGTGTATAATCGGAACGAGCAACCTTCGAATAATTTTGGTTTGTCGTTTCGCATCCGCTGAGAATGGGAAGAAAGAAAGTAGCGGAAAAAAGTACTGCCTCTTAATAGAGGGAATAATAATTGAGGTGAATGAATGTATAAAAAACAGGAAAGAATGCTGATGTGGCTTGCTTTTATTGTGGCGGCAATCATGGGTCTGTCATTTATCGGAAGAATTTTTGCAGGATAGAAATGGGGTACTGAAAAATGGGGAATGAACAATCGATTTTTTTTAGCCGTGTCTTAACGGAGTTAACATTATCCTTCCATATTATTTATGCCACCATTGGAGTGGGTATACCGCTGATGATTTTGATTGCTCAGTGGCTGGGAATTAAAAAACAGGATGAACATTATATTTTACTAGCAAGAAGATGGACGCGTGGTTTTGTCATCACGGTCGCCGTTGGAGTAGTGACTGGGACAGCAATTGGCTTGCAGCTGTCATTGCTGTGGCCGAGTTTTATGGAACTTGCCGGAAATGTCATTTCGCTTCCACTATTTATGGAAGTCTTTGCTTTTTTCTTTGAAGCAATTTTTCTGGGAATTTATTTATATACATGGGATCGATTTGAAAATCAGAAGAAGCACTTGCTGCTTTTGATTCCGGTTGCGGTCGGTGCATCCGCTTCATCCGTGTTTATTACAATGGTCAATGCGTTCATGAATGCGCCGCAAGGGTTTGACTTAGTGAATGGACAGCTGGTCAATATCAATCCGATTCTGGCAATGTTCAATCCGGCAATGCCAACGAAGGTCGCCCATGTAGTTGCGACCGCCTATATGACCTCTGCATTTGTTCTTGCTTCGATTGGGGCATTCAGGCTGCTAAAAGGGTCTAATCATATCTACCATAAAAAAGCATTATTCTTAACGATGAAAATCGGTCTTATCTTTTCTATTGCTACTGCGATCATCGGTGATTTTTCGGGTAAATACTTGGCAGAATACCAGCCGGAAAAGCTAGCAGCAGCCGAGTGGCATTTTGAAACCCATGAGGGCGCACCGCTAATGCTATACGGTGTACTTGATGATGGCGAAGTAAAATACGCACTGAAAATCCCATACGCACTGAGCATTTTGGCACATGGCAACCCGAACTCGGAAGTCATTGGCTTGAATGAATTTCCGGAAGATGAGGTTCCGCCTTTTTACATCCATTATTTATTTGATACAATGGTGACGATTGGAATGTGGATGGCTGCCCTCTCGCTTTTGTATGTCCTCGGTGTATGGCTGAAATGGAGTTTCATTCATACAAGATGGTTCCGCTGGCTGATTGTTTTAGGCGGACCGTTATCTATGCTTGCGATTGAACTTGGCTGGTGGTTTGCTGAAGTCGGAAGGCAGCCTTGGATCCTGCGAGGATACATGAAGGTGGAGGATGCAGCAACCACAAGCGGACAGGTCGATCTGATGCTGGTCCTGTTTGCAGGCTTGTACTTGCTCCTGGCTATTGGCAGCACCTATGTACTAACAAGAATGTTCCGGAAAAATACGGTGGAACAGGAACTGGCTGATAGGGAATTGGAGAAGGAAGGTGAGTTTCGATGACGCTTGAATTTATTGGAATTTCGGTTCTATGGCTATTTCTTTTTGGGTATGTCATCGTTGCCTCCGTCGATTTTGGAGCAGGTTTTTTTAATGCTTATAGCCTGTTCAGAGGGAATCAGCATATCTTAACAAAAATTATTCAGCGATATTTGTCGCCTGTTTGGGAAGTCACGAATGTATTTCTCGTCTTTTTCTTCGTGGGTATTATCGGCTTTTTTCCAAAAACAGCTTATTATTATGGCACCAGCCTACTGGTTCCGGCCAGTATTGCAATTGTTTTGCTCGCAATCCGCGGAGCTTATTATGCTTTTACGACTTACGGTGGTTTGAAGCATAAGAGGTACACTTATTTATACGGACTCACCGGTTTGGTCATCCCTGCTTCTTTATCGATTGTGCTGACCATTTCTGAGGGAGGTTTTGTAACTGAAACTGCTTCGGGGATAGAGTTGGACTATTGGGCGCTGTTCACCAGTCGTTTGACATGGAGCATTGTGGTATTGAGCTTGACTTCAGTACTATACATTTCGGCTGTTTTTTTAACTTGGTATGCCAATAAGGCACAGGATAAATCGGCAACAGAACTGTTAAGGAAGTATGCGTTGACCTGGTCGGTGCCGTTGATTGTGACTGCGACAGGCATCATTGTGGAACTCAAGGACCACAACCCGGAACATTACAGCAGGCTGATGGATCTGTGGTGGCTGTTTGCCATCTCCTTCCTCCTGTTTGCAGGGACGGTATACTTAGTTAGCAAACGCAAGTCATACGGAATGGCGTTTGGCCTATTAACCGGGCAATTCTTTGTCGCCTTTTTTGCCTATGGTATTTCCCATTACCCATATCTGCTTTATCCGTATCTTAGCATATATGATAGCTTTACAAATGAAGCGATGGCGATTGCGCTCATCATCGCCTTTCTCGGTGGGCTCGGGCTTCTGCTCCCATCATTGTACCTGCTGTTAAGATTGTTTTTATTTAATAAGGACTATGTCCAGGGAAAAAAGAACGACCATGCATAGGAGGTTGGAAAATGGCTGAATTCTTAATTTTTTATGCGCCTTTCCTTGTCCTCATCGCCTCGATAATTGTTTCATTTTGGCTTGTAGGCAAGGACGAAAAGGTGAAATAACTAATACAAAAAGCTGTCAACCATGATATGGATGATAGCTTTTTGTATTTTAGAAAAAATATTTATCCTCCATACTTTCTTCATCTTTTTCATAGAGAATGAAGGTAGAAAGTATCGGAAGGAGAGAGGGAATAATGATGAGACCAGGTTATTTTGGTGGATATGGAATGGGAGGTGGATCACTGATGATGCTATTAATTGTACTTGTAATTGGAGTCCTGTTATATGTAGCCTTTAACCAGAACAGAAAGAAAAGCCAGTCAGGGAGCAATGAAGCACTTGACGTGGCCAAAGGAAGATTGGCACGAGGTGAAATTACTACAGAAGAATATGAACAAATCAAAGAAAAACTGTTATAAGGAAGTATTGCAACCTCCTTTTTGTATAAATTGCCGTTATAATGGGAACATAGCAAGAAAGAATATTTTTTAGAAAGGATGGTACCTTCTGGATCAAAAGTTGAATGAAAAAATAAAAAAAAGATACAACCGTGTCTCAAAAATTTATGATAGCATGGACAAAATGATCCGCGAAGATTGGAGACGAGACTTGCTGAACGAAGCAACTGGAAAAGTGCTGGAAGCGGGAGTCGGGACAGGAGCGAATCTCGCTTCCTACCCTGACAGTATCCAATCTTTAACGGGAGTAGATTTCAGCAGCGAAATGCTGAAGTATGCGAAGCAGAAGGCGCCCAGTCTTACTGTTCCTTATCCCATCGAATTAATCGAGGCGGATATTCAGGAACTACCGTTTCCGGATCACACCTTCGATACAATTGTATCGGTTTGTGTTTTTTGCTCTGTACCCGATCCGGTCCAGGGGCTGAAGGAGTTAAGAAGGGTTTGCAAACCCGATGGTCAAATTTTAATGCTCGAGCATATGAGAAGCGAAAACCAAGTGGCAGGACTGGCCATGGACCTCCTCAACCCTGTCACAGTAAGGATGTGGGGCGCAAATATAAACCGTGAGACGATGGAGAATATTAAAGCTGCCGGATTATCTGTTATAGGCGAAAAACGCCTAATGGGTTCCATCATGAGAAGACTGGAGCTGTCTCCAGCTAAATAGTCAAAAAAAACGGTTCAAGGCATGAATCGTTTTTTTGTGGTCAGGGAGCATCCGATGAAATGGTATAGCATATTCAGAAGTGTTTCATTTAAAATTGGATTAGTATTCAGCGTAGTGTTCATTGCCCTGCTGATGATCTTTGGTTTTACGATGTACGGGATGTTTACCAATATTGTCGTTGATTATAGTAAGCAGGAACTGGTTGCAAGAGGAAACAATCACGCTAGCATTCTTGAAAATAATTTTGATAATGCTACGATTGATCATGTCATTTTGATGGAAAAGACGGTGCCTACGGAAGTGTTGATTACGGATTCTGCCGGAAAGATTATTGGTTCTTCTACCGTTCCGGATAAGGAAATGCTGGAGCACCTTGATCCCGCTTCCGATTTGAAGGAAGGGAAAATAGTGGTAAGTGATTGGCGGAAGCATAAATATTTGATTTCCGTTTCTCCAATCGGCAATGGGGAAGGCTACCTTTATATGTACTATCCTTCTTCGATTTTAAGGGATATCGTGTTCACTATGAATGTATTGATTATTTCTGCAAGTATCGGTATCTTCCTGCTGGCTTTTGGTTTGATCGGCTTCTTGTCGAGAAGGCTGACAAAGCCGCTTTTGCAAATGGAGGAAGCAACGATGAAAATGTCCCAGGGGAAATATAGGCAGAATATTCTTTATAAAGGCGATGATGAAATAGCGAGACTGGGTAGTTCCATTCAAACACTTGGGGAGCAGCTCCAATATTATGAGGATAGCAGGAACCAGTTTCTCTCTGCAGTATCGCATGAAATCCGTACTCCGCTCACTTACATCAAAGGCTATAGTGATGTATTAAAGAAAGGACTTGTCAAAGATCCTGAGGAGCAGCTTCAATACTTGGACATCATTAACAGGGAAGCACAGCGGATTACTTTTATGATCAACGACTTGTTTGAAATGAGCAAGCTCCAGGTAGGTCAATTCGAGTTGAACAAAGAGCGGGCAGACATAAACACGATCATTGAAAGAGTATTTGAAAGCCTAAAACCGGCAGCGCAGAAAAAAGGTCTGGAAATCAGCATCGAGCTGGGAAAGAATCTTCCAAACCTATTTATTGATGTCCACAGAATGGAACAGGTTTTCTATAATTTAATCGAAAATGGAATTAAATATTCAAACGAAGGCAGCGTGGCAATTACCTCGTTTTTAAGGAAAGAGTTTATTGTGATCGAAGTACGCGATACAGGTTTAGGCATACCCGAGCAGGACCTCCCTCGGATTTGGGAGCGATTTTACCGGGTCGACCAGTCAAGGACTAGGAAAACTGGCGGTACGGGTCTCGGGCTTTATGTGGTCAAACAAATTATTGAGGCTCACGATGGGGACATTCAAGTCGAAAGCATGGAGAAAAAAGGCTCTATTTTCACAATATACTTAAAACCAATAGGAGATAGTCATGGAAAAAATATTGGTAGTTGATGATGAATTTGAGATGAGACAGCTTATTGGGTTATATCTCCGGCAGGAAAATTACCAAGTTGAGAATGCAGAGAATGGCCAGGAAGCTTTGGAAAAAGTAAAAAGGGATGATTATGATTTGATTGTTCTTGATATCATGATGCCTTTGCTCGACGGATGGCAAACGGTCGAACACATCAGGAAGATTTCTGATGTCCCAGTCATCATGCTTACAGCAAAAGGCTCAGTCAAAGACAAGGTGACCGGGCTGTCCACTGGAGCAGACGACTACGTGGTAAAGCCTTTCGACGCAGAGGAGCTGCTAGCGAGGATCAAGGCGCTGTTAAGAAGGTCCAAAAGCAAAGAGGAAGAGGATGACATCCTGAAATATCAAGGAATTGTTATCAACCTAACAGCCAGGGAAGCCGTATATAACAATATAATTCTTAGTCTGACACAGACAGAATTGGACCTTCTGCATGCCCTGATAGAAAACCGAGGCAAGGTGTTGTCTAGAGAACAGCTTGTTGATAAAATCTGGGGCATCGAGTTTATGGGAGAAGACCGGACTGTAGACTCCCATATCAAGAACCTGCGCGAGAAGCTGAAGTCTGCCGGTATTGATAAGAATCTCGTTAAGACGGTCTGGGGATTGGGATATAAAGTAGAATAAAGGTGATCTTATGAAACGTTTATTGCCGGCTATAGTATCATCATTCTTTATACTGATGGGGATTTTTATCTTTGCATTTGTCATCCGGATGGTCTGGTTTCCCCCCGGACCTATGGGCATGATGATGGAGCGAGGAATGATGGCTCATCATATGATGTTTTGGTTCGGTCCGCTAATTTGGGTGATTTTTATCATTGCGGGTATACTTTTGGTCGTTTGGATTGTTTACAGGAGAAAGAAGAGGTAGGTTTGGGTGCTATGAGCGAAAAGTTGTCAAGAAAGCCCGGTTATATTGACATGTTCTAAGTTCTTACCAAAAAACCGATCCTGTGAGAGTTTGGGGTGAAATTATTTATTTGGATAGTGAGAGGCTCGGTTGCTATCGGAATAGGTTTGAGCGAAGCGAGGAGGAGACTCACCTGTCGCCCCGCGGAAAGCGAGTTTCTGGAGTGAAATTCGATTATCAGCCTAAACCAAAAAGGACCGGGCGGTTTTTGCCCGGTTTTTCTTAAAGAATAAGAAAATATAAATTTCTTTGAAAATTGTCCAGCTTCAGCTCCAGCGCCTTGCCCCTCGAGACGCTTCGATCCTGCCAAATGAATTCAAAGATGTATTGAGATAAAAAATGGATACAGTTTTACTTATTGCTCGCATAAGGGTATCTTTCGGCATGAAAGGTGCCCTTATGGAGGGAAAAATGCTCGCATAAGGGTGTCTTTCGGTATGAAAGGTGCCCTTATGGAGGGAAAAATGCTCGCATAAGGGTGTCTTTCGGTATGAAAGGTGCCCTTATGGAGGTAAAAATGCTCGCATAAGGGTATCTTTCCGCATGAAAGGTGCCCTTATAGAGGTAAAAATGCTCGCATAAGGGTATCTTTCGGTATGAAAGGTGCCCTTATGGAGGGAAAAATGCTCGCATAAGGGTATCTTTCGGCATGAAAGGTGCCCTTATGGAGGGAAAAATGTTCGTATAAGGGTATCTTTCGGCATGAAAGGTGCCCTTATGGAGGGAAAAATGTTCGCATAAGGGTATCTTTCGGCATTTGGATGCAGTTTAGATACTAGTTCCAGTTTTTTTCTTTTGTATAAAGAATAGTGTCATCCGTTCCAATCAACAGCCCGTTAATCAGCAAAACCAAAAAAAGACCGGGCGCAGTTTGCCCGGTTTTCTTTTGCCCTGAAATATTCACTGATTTTCAGAAATAGGCAAATATCACCTGCTTAATAGGCTTTCTTGTAAATCATTCATGCATGAAATAAATGAAAAAAGAATCCATTTCTGATAAGGTTAAAACATCGACGAAATAACCATCAGAAAGGATTCTTATAATGGCTACTTTACTGCAATTAACACTTGATTTCAATCGTCAAATTAAATTAACGAATAATGGAGGTTTGCTATTCTTTTTCCAGGTCATTTATCAATTTCTTCATTTCAGAGATCTCTTTTTTTTGGGCATTTATAATGCTGTCGGCCAACCTCCGAACTCTTGGGTCTGTAATTTGAGCTCGCTCACTAGTTAAAATTGCAATGGAATGGTGGGGAATCATGGCTTCCATATAATCGACATCATCCACGAGGACTTGACTTCGCAATAAATAGAGTGAAACGAAGAAAACAACAAGGCTGCCAGCTACAATTCCTGTATTTAATTTGCGATTTTCCAACATATTACGCATAAACGCTAACATAATCATAGTCATTGTGGCTCCCATTAAAAGTGCCATATAAGCCCTGGATTCACTGAAATAGACATGATCCAGTTTATAGGTGTTGAGATATTTAAAGATAAACATGGCAATTGTAGAGACAATAACCATTCCGGCAAATTTCATATATGGCTTCATTCATATCCACCTCTAAAAATAATTTTTTGAATGTGTTTTCTTATGTTAATCAGTTGCTGTCTGCTGCCCATCGAGAATGGTTTTAAGCAAGATGCTTGTTCAACTAACTCCCATTTTTCACTTTTCCTACAAATTGGTTTTCAAATGGAAGCTCGTCCAATGTAGGAACCTCTTCGCAAGGACTTCGCATGTTCATCATCAGTCTCATAAGGCTTCTTAACAAATCGAGCTTGTTCTTTAAAATCCTCATTCTCACCCTGTTTTTTGAACCTTAATCTTAGCTATCAAGCCGTGGTGGGCTGATAGATGTTCGGAAATTAGCCCCTTATCAGTTGCAGGCAATAACATATGGATTCCTCCTGTTCTATTTTTTGGGGTTTATTACTTTCTACCACTTCTTCAAGCAAATAAACTGCATAAAAAATGCACAAACGCTGCCATATACAGCCGGGAGCCATCAGCCAGCGGCTCCCGAGCTAAAAATTCTATTCATTTTGTACATGTTTAAAGTGCTGCAAAGTCATACGTTGCATTTCTTTACTGACAGTTGGAATGAATTCTTCATGAGTATGCTTTATTAAATGGTCATAGATCATCTGCATGCTCACATCCTGATAAGCCATTTGAACATGGATATTTTTCACGTTGGGATCCTTCATCATCAAAGCCGAAGTGAAATTATCGCTGCCCATCAACTTCGCAGTGGACCTTGCTTCAAAAGCAATATTTTTGTCGCTTTCACTAAGATTTCCAGCATTCATATGAAAATCAAAATGTTTCATTTCAGGCAAATGTACTTTATGTGTTTGGTCAGGGTCAATAAGCGCTAGCATCGTCTTGACATGGTTTCTCAATGTATGAATATTCATCTCCAAAATATTTTTCAACATAGGGTTTTGGACTGAAGAATAATACATTTTCAGCTTATTGATGACTCCTTCATGAGTACTTAAATGTTCGACCATAATCCCTAAGTCGACGGCAGGCAAATTCATCTGTTTATCATCCTCCTCTTTTAGTAGGATACTCACCCTGCCGGTGTAAGGTAATTTGTCTTAAAAACTATATTATGTAGCGTCAGTACAGGTAAAACCAATTTTCAACTTAGGGGTAAAGAAGGATCTGTCTGATTTGGCTGCACAAAAAAAAACACCTTGTAAATTCAAGAATATCTCTTGTTTTACTGGTGTTTTGCTGGTTGACTGGGAGTCAAATTTACGCGGCAAATGCCCTGCAAGCCTGGGCACAATGCTGGCAAACTTGGGCGCAATTCTGGGACATCTGATCTGGGAACTTAGAGCATTCCAGTGCACACTGTTCACAGACGTAGGCACAAGAATTGGCAAGAGCTTTTGAGAAAAAGCTGTCTCTTGCAAGGTATTTTGCCATCAGTGTGCACATATCGGCACAATCTCTTACTAACAGAATCTGAACGTCTCTCCTATCATCATGTGGTAAACCAATCAAGTGAGTGACCATATGTTCACATGTTGCTTCACAGTGCTGAACAGTATGCAGCAACGAAGATCCTATCGCCATTTGACCTCCCATAGCCCCCGAATATTGCCCATATTGTCTGAATGTTTGTGTTGAATACAAAACACATACCTCCTTTTATTTAACGTTTTATTTATATGGTGAAGGGAGGATTCTGTGCATGTATCAATGCCCCTACTCGTAAATGAAATTTATTGAGGGATCATCCTTCACAAATAACAGGAAGACAGATTTTCTTCGATTTTAACGGATTTCCGAAAGAAGTCTCTCATCCTCAAGGAATGGGAAGGGCTAAAGCCCAATGAGTAGGTGGGAGATGAATTTCGGTTGGCTTTAGCCAAAGGTTTGGGTATAATCAGTCTTAGATAGAATAAATTGATTTATCAATGAAATTAGACAGTAATAATATTCAGTATTCTTGATGCATTATCATCTTGCACTGGTTGTAAAATACCGCAAACAAGTGTTTGACAGTGAAATATCTGATTTTGCAAAAGAGATGTTCACTGAGATTGGAAGTAAGTATTCTTTAGTGGAATGGAATCATGATAAAGACCCTATTCACATCTTATTCAAAGTACATCCAAACTCTTAATGATCAAAGTTCATCAATGTTTATAAGAGTGCAAGTTCTCGATTGATAAAGAGAGATTTGTCGCATATCAGAAAAAAGCTATGGAAAGAAATGTTCTGGTCAAGAAGTTTCTGCCTGCTTACAACAGACGGTGCTCCAATTGATGCCATCAAAAAATAGATCGAAAATCAAGGTCAAAAGTGAGGCGAATGGATATGACCAAACAAAACAAAGCTTTCAAATTTCGATTGTTGCCAAACAAAGAACAGGAAGTGTTATTAGCTAAAACATTTGGTTGTGTTCGTTTTGTCTATAACAAGATATTATCTGAACGCAAGGACACTTATGAAAAATTCAAAGACGATAAAGAAGCACTTAAAAAACAAAAGGTCCCGACTCCTGCCAAATACAAAGATGAATTTCCATTTCTAAAAGAAGTGGATTCGCTAGCTTTAGCGAACGCACAAATCAATTTGCAGACGGCTTATAAGAATTTCTTTGAAGGAAATGCAGAATTTCCAAAGTTCAAGAACCGTAAAGCGAAACAATCCTACACAACTAACTTAGTCAATGGAAACATCGAATGGAAAGACGGTCATATCAAACTACCAAAACTAAAACTTGTAAAAATCAAACAGCACAGGGAAATCCCTGCTGACTATAAATGGAAATCTTGCACGATTTCTAAAACAAAATCAGGTAAATACTATCTTTCGATTTTGACAGAATACGAGAAAGAAATTAAACCAGTGTCCATTCAGAAAGTTGTTGGACTAGATTTTGCTATGGATGGTCTATATGTGGAAAGTGAACAGGGTAAGAAAGCCAATTACCCACGTTTCTATCGACAATCATTAGACAAATTAGCAAAAGAACAGCGTATCTTGTCTAGCAGAAAGAAAGG